>NZ_CP117430.1:4080125-4393981 GCF_030687395.1 Pseudomonas wuhanensis
CCCGATGATGGACACCGGCAATAACTGGCTGATCATGGCGGCGATCATTCTGGGCCTGGCCATCGAGTCGATGACCTATGCGCCCTACTCGGCACTGATGGCCGAAATGTTCCCGACCCACGTGCGCTACACCGCACTCTCACTGTGCTATCAGGTGGCGCCGATCTTCGCCGGCTCCCTGGCCCCGCTGATCGCCATCACGCTGCTCAACAAATATCACAGCTCGACACCCATCGCCTGGTACCTGGTGGGCGCCGCGCTGATTTCCATCGTTGCCGTCGGCCTGACCCGGGAAACCCGTGGCAAGTCGTTGCACCAGGTGGATGCCGAGTCCGCTGCGCGTATTGCTGCGCTGGATAGCGCCGCGCCGGCCACACGCCGGGGTGATTCACTGGCCTGAGCCTTGTACCTGTCACACCTCACTCTGTGGCGAGGGAGCTTGCTCCCGCTCGAGTGCGCAGCACTCGCAAAATAGGCAATTGTTGCCGCTATTTTGGGGCCGCTACGCAGCCCAACGCGAGCAAGCTCGCTCGCCACAAAACAGCGCACGACTCAGCACCTTGATTGACCTGCAAAGGTTCTGCCTCACTTTTTTCGACAGGAGTTTTCCATGCCCGAGATCATCGGCCACAACTACATCGGCGGTGCCCGCGGCGCCGCTGGCAATATCACTCTGCACAGCCATGACGCCAGCACCGGCGAAGCGCTGCCCTTCTCTTTCATGCAAGCCACCGCTGAGGAAGTGGACGCCGCCGCCCAAGCCGCTGCTGCCGCTTACCCGGCCTTTCGCAACTTGCCGGCAACTCGCCGTGCAGAATTTCTTGAGGCCATCGCCGCGCAACTGGATGCGCTGGATGATGAATTCGTCGCTCTGATAACCCGCGAAACCGCCCTGCCGACCGGACGCATTCAAGGTGAACGCAACCGTACCAGCAATCAAATGCGCCTGTTCGCTCAGGTGCTGCGCCGGGGCGATTTCTATGGTGCGCGCATCGATCGCGCCTTGCCCGAACGTCAGCCACTGCCACGGGTCGACCTGCGCCAATACCGGATCGGCGTCGGGCCGGTGGCGGTGTTCGGCGCCAGTAATTTCCCGCTGGCCTTTTCCACTGCCGGCGGTGACACCGCTGCTGCCCTGGCCGCCGGTTGCCCGGTGGTGTTCAAGGCCCACAGCGGACACATGGCGACCGCCGAATGCGTGGCCGATGCAATCCTGCGCGCGGCCGAGCAAACCGACATGCCCAAAGGCGTGTTCAACATGATCTACGGTGCAGGCGTCGGTGAAGCGCTGGTCAAGCATCCGGCGATCCAGGCCGTCGGTTTCACCGGCTCTCTGAAAGGCGGTCGCGCCCTCTGTGACATGGCCGCCGCACGACCACAACCGATCCCGGTGTTCGCCGAAATGAGCAGCATCAATCCGGTACTGGTTTTGCCCGAAGCCTTGCAAGTACGCGGCGAGAAAATCGCCGGTGAACTGGTGGCGTCGGTGGTCCAGGGTTGCGGTCAGTTCTGTACCAATCCGGGATTGGTGATCGGTATTCGCTCACCCCACTTCAGCGCTTTCACCGCGCGGCTCAGTACGTTGATGGCCGAACAACCGGCGCAAACCATGCTCAATGCCGGCACCCTCGGCAGCTACCAAAAAGGCGTGCAGGCGTTGCTCGACCATCCGGGAATAATCCGCCTGGCGGGCCAGGATCAACACGGCAATCAGGCGCAGCCGCAACTGTTCAAGGCCGACGTCAGTCTGCTGCTCAAGGGTGATCCGCTGTTGCAGGAAGAAGTGTTCGGCCCGACCACCCTCGTCGTCGAAGTGGCCGACAAGGCCGAGTTGCGACAAGCGCTGAACAGTTTGCACGGTCAACTCACCGCCACGTTGATTGGCGAAGCACAGGACCTGAAGGAACACGCCGATCTGCTGGTGCTGCTGGAACAAAAGGTCGGCCGGGTGCTGTTCAACGGCTATCCCACCGGGGTCGAAGTCTGCGATGCCATGGTGCATGGCGGGCCCTATCCGGCGACCTCCGACGCCCGTGGCACTTCGGTCGGCAGCCTGGCCATCGAACGCTTCCTGCGCCCGGTGTGCTATCAGAACTGCCCGGATGCCTTGCTGCCCGACGCCCTGAAAAACGCCAATCCGCTGGGCATTGCGCGACTGGTTGATGGCGACAGCCACCGCGAGCCGGTCTGACAACACAACCTCCTGTGGGAGCGAGGCTTGCCCGCGAAGAACGATGACGCGTACTACCTGAAAAACCGCGGCGCATTCTTCGCGGGCAAGCCTCGCTCCAGGATTTTCATCGCATTCAAGCCAGCAGTGCTTTCAGGTCGTTGTACAGCGCCTCGGGAATCTGCACGCCCTCCACCACACTGCGTGCCCGCGCCGCATAACGCCGTTGCGATGGCAAGCGTGCACCCTGTCCCTCAATGCCCTGAAACAACACCTCGGCCCGAGCCAAATGTTCCTCGGTGGCTTCCCCCAGAAAACGCCGCGGATCCAGCGCAATGATCAACTCGCCATGGTACGGCGACGACTTGCTGCCCGCGTCATAGGCCAACGACTCGGCACTGGTCAAATCACCGATCAAAGGCCCGGCGATCAGCTCCACCATCGCCGCCAGCGCCGAGCCCTTGTGCCCACCGAACGTCAGCATCGCGCCGCTGTCGAGCACCACATTGGCATCGGTGCTCGGCCGACCCTCAGCGTCCACGCCCCAACCCTCGGGAATCGCCTTGCCGGCACGTCGATGCAACTCGATATCACCACGGGCGATCGCACTGGTGGCGAAGTCGAACACAAACGGATCCCGCCCCGCGCGCGGCCAGCCAAAGGCAATGGGATTGGTGCCGAACACCGGCACGCGTCCCCCGGCCGGCGCCACCCAGGCATGGCTCGGATTACACGCCAGCGCCACCATCCCGGCGGCGGTCAACTGCTCGATCTCCACCCACAGCGCGGAGAAATGCACACAGTGATTGATCGCCAACGCCGCAATCCCGTTGGCCCGGGTTTTCTCCTCCAGCAACGGCAGACCCGCCTGGAACGCCAACTGCGAGAAACCACCGCCAGCATCCACTCGCACAATCGACGGCGCCTGGTCGATCACCTGCGGCTCGGCATCGGCCGACACCTTGCCGGCCCGCAGGGAATTCACGCAGCCCAGAATCCGGTACAAACCGTGGGAGGCACAGCCATCGCGCTCGCCGGCGATCACCGTCGCCGCCACCGCTTGCGCGTGGGCCAGATTAAAACCGTTGTGCAACAGGATCGATTCGGCCAACTCGCGGGCTTCGATCAGGGTCAGTCGGATCATGCTCATCTCCTTGGACAGACCATCCAGACTGGTCCATTCCAAGGCTCACGGCTTGATCGCTTTAGGTCGGGTTGATGACGAATTCGGCATATCGTTGAAACGGTCGACGGCGTGTTGCCAGGCCACTCGTCGGGCGACGCAACGCGACCGATTGACATCGATGGGTCTCTGCGCAATTATTATTACATCGCATACGATACAAACGTATGCGATACACAAATCACACCTTTCAAAACGTTGAGGATCCACCCCATGAGCAAGATCGAAAAAGTCCTGATGACCGGCAAAACTCACACCACCGTTAGCGCCGCTGGCAACACTTCGCGTGGTCATAACGGCAGCCTCGACATTACGCTGTCGTCGCCTGGCAGTGCGAAACCGGCGCACGTGTTCGCCGCTATTCAGCCACACCCGACTGCCGAGCAACTGTTCGCCGGCGCATGGTCGGCCTGTTACACCGCCGCCGTCGGGCTCGTGGCCAATGACATGAACGTGGTGCTGCCGTCTGATCTGTCCGTCGACATCGAAGTCGATCTGGGTCAGACCGGTCCAGCGTACTTCCTCCAGGCTCGGTTGACTCTGCGTGTACCGGGTCTGGCGCATGACATCGCGACGACGCTGGCGCATACCGCAGATCAAATTTGCCCGTACTCGAAAGCGACGCGGGGTAACATCGACGTGGCCCTGAACGTCCTCACGGCATGACGCACCGCGCGGCGTTGATGCGCCATATATATCGCATGCGCTTTAAGCGCATGAGAATCAAAACGTTGAGGACTCAACCATGAGCAAAATCGAAAAAGTCCTGATGACAGGCAAAACCCACACGACGTTCAGCGACGCTGGCAACTCTTCCCGTGGTCTCGACATCCAGCTCTCATCGCCTGGAAACGCGAAACTGGCGCACGACTTCAAAGCCATTGCACCGCACCCAACCGCAGAGCAGCTGTTCGCCGGCGCATGGTCGGCTTGCTACACCGCCGCAGTCGAGCTTGCGGCCAAAAATATGAAGGTGACGCTTCCGCCCGATATGTCCGTCGATATTGAAGTCGATCTGGGCCAGACCGGTCCGGCCTACTTCCTCCAGGCGCGGCTGAATCTGCGCGTGCCGGGCTTGGCGCAAGACGTCGCGACGGAGCTCGCGCACGCCGCCGACCAAATCTGCCCGTACTCGAAGGCGACGCGAGGCAATATCGATGTGGCCATAAACGCCCTCACCTCATGATTCACCGCATGGCCGGTTCGATGTTGCTGTCGAACCGGCCACCGCCGACAATCAGAGCTGTTCCGATACAATCGTATACGCGGTATATTTTGCCTTTGCGAGCCTTCAACTTTGGCCAACGAGGAAGCACATGAAACCCACCGACAAGACGGCTCCCGCCAAGCTCTCCGACTTTCTGTGTTTTGCGGTATATTCCACGAACCTGGCCTTCGGCAAGGCCTACAAGCCGATACTCGAGCAGCTGGGGCTCACCTATACGCAATACATCACCATCGTTGCGCTATGGGAGGAAGACCATCAAACCGTGGGCAGCCTGGGCGAGAAGCTGTTTCTTGAATCGAACACGCTCACACCAATCCTGAAGAAGCTGGAAGCGATGGGCTATCTACAGAGGCAGCGTGATCCCGAGGACGAGCGGCAGGTGCGGATCAGTCTGACGAAGAGTGGTCGACAGTTGCGCGAAGGCCGTCCCGAAATGGGCCTCTCCGACGCAACTGGCCTGACACCGGAGGAGTTCATGCAGTTGCAGAACGCGGTTGTGAAGCTGCGCAACAATCTCATCAAATCGACGAAGGCCGGGGAATGAGTGTCTACTGATCGATTTTCGGGCATGAAAAAGCCCAACCTTTTCCGATTGGGCTAGACATTGAATCACAGGGTCGGGACGGCGCGATTTGAACACTCGCCCCTGGTACCCCATCTTCTTTTTCACCCCAATTCGCTTTCCCGGATCAGCTTCTTATTTATCTTCCCGACGCTGGTTTTAGGAATCTGGGCGACGAATTTGAACTGCTTGGGGATCGCCCATTTGTTGATGCGGCCACGCTCGACAAACCCTTGCAGGTGCGCCTCCAGGATCTTGCGGTCGAGATACTGCCCCGGCTCGCACACCACCAGCGCCATCGGCCGCTCACCCCATTGTTCATCGGCGATGCCCACGACTGCGACCGACATCACCGCTGCGTGTTCGCTGATCAGGCTTTCCAGTTCCAGAGAGCTGATCCACTCCCCGCCCGTCTTGATGACATCCTTGATTCGATCTTTGATTTGCACTCCTCCCAAGGCATCGATAGAGGCCAAATCACCGGTGTGCATCCAGCCGTCGTGCCAAAGCTCGGCACCCTTTTCGGGCGCCTTCAAATAGCCTTGGGTCAGCCAAGGTGCGCGCACCACGATCTCGCCCAGAGATTCGCCGTCATGGGCAACGTCATTGCCATTGGCATCGATGATTTTCAGGTCGACCATCGGCACCGGCGTGCCCGTCTTGATGCGGGTGGCCAGTTGGGCTTGCGTGGATTGTTCGAGGTCTTCATCACGCAGGTACGTCAGGCACAGCAATGGGCAGGTTTCCGACATGCCGTAACCGCTGTAAACCTGAATACCTTTGGCGCTCGCTTCGCTGGCAATGCCCAGTGTCAGTGCGCTGCCACCCAAGAGCATTTTCCAGCCATCGAAACGGGTCTGTGCCGCTTCCTCACAGCTCAGGACCATTTGCAGAATGGTCGGCACGCAGTGGGAAAACGTAACCTTCTCCTGACGATACAGCCTGACTAGGCTGTTGGGTTCGTAGCGGCCGGGGTACACCTGCTTGAGCCCCATCAGAGTGGCGACATAAGGCACACCCCATGCGTGCACATGAAACATCGGGGTGATGGGCATATACACATCATCGGAACGCAGCAACGGCAAGCCTTGATAGACGCCCAAAGTGCCCACGGCATTCAAGGTGTGCAAGACCAATTGGCGGTGGGTGAAATACACGCCTTTAGGGTCGCCAGTGGTGCCCGTGGTGTAGAAAAGGGTCGCCACCGAGTTTTCATCGAAGTCGGGAAAGTCGTATTGGTCTGCGGCCTCGGACAACAGGTTTTCATATTCCCCCAGCACCGGTAGAGACGTATCGTTTGCTGTGTCGTCCGTGAGTTGCAGGTAACCTTTGACGGTTTCAAGTCGCCCGTGAATCTGTTCAACCAGCGGCAGAAAATCATCATGCACCAGCACCAGGTCGTCCTCGGCATGGTTCATGGTGAAGAGCACCTGATCCGGCGAAAGACGGATGTTCACGGTGTGCAGCACCGCGCCGATCATCGGTACGGCAAAGAAGCATTCCAGATAGCGATGGCTGTCCCAGTCGAGCATGGCCACGGTATCCCCGGCCTTGACGCCGGCAGCGGTCAAGGCGTTGGCCAGCCTGCGGATCCGCTGGTTGAGGGTCTGGTAGCTGTAGCGCAGTTTGTCGGCGTAGACGATTTCCCGGCCCGGTTCGTAACGCACGCCGGACAACAACAATTGCTTGATCAGCAAGGGATAGGCATAGGCGCCATCGGCGGGCGGAATTATTTTTGTCGCCATCATGGTTGAGGTTCCCGGTCCTATTTACGTGGGCTCAGAATTGCGCCGCGTCCAGTTGATAGAGGCATTCGCTGCCAGCCTTGGCCGACGCGCTCAGCGAGTGGATGCGCGGCAGCAGGCGGGCGAAGTAGAAACGTGCAGTGCCAAGCTTGCTGGCGTAGAAGTCATCCTCGGCCTGTTTGCCCATGGCCGCTTTGGCCATCAGTGCCCACATGTAGGCATAGGCGGTGTAGCCGAACACCTGCAAATACTCGACCGAAGCGGCGCCGATTTCGTTGGGGTTGTTCATGGCCCGATCCAGCAACCACGCAGTCAGTTCGTCGAGGGTGTCCACGGCGGCGTTCAATGGCCTGCAGAACTCGTTGAGGTCGGCACTCGCGTTAGCCGTGAAGTTGCGAATTTCGGCAGCGAACAAGCGGTAGAGCGCCCCGCCGCTGCCGACGATTTTACGCCCCGCCAGGTCCAGTGACTGAATGCCGTTGGTGCCTTCGTAGATCTGCGTGATGCGCACATCGCGAACCAACTGCTCCTGGCCCCATTCGCGGATGTAACCATGGCCGCCGAAGATCTGCTGGCCATGCACCGTGGTTTCCAGCCCCATGTCGGTGAGGAACGCCTTGGCCACCGGGGTCAGCAGCGACACCAGTTCCTGGGCGCGGCTGCGGGTTGCCGCGTCATCGCTGTACTTGGCGATGTCCAGTTGCAGCGCCACGTAGCTGGAGAACGCCCGCCCACCTTCGTTCAAGGCCTTCATGGTCAATAGCATCCGCCGTACATCCGGATGCACGATGATCGGATCGGCTGACTTGTCCTTGTGCTGCGCGCCCGTCGGCGAACGGCTCTGCATACGGTCACGGGCGTATGCGACCGCGTTCTGGTACGAACGCTCACCCAACGCCAGACCCTGGATACCCACACCCAGACGTTCGTAGTTCATCATGGTGAACATCGCCGCCAACCCCTTGTTCGGCGCATCGACGATCCAGCCGGTAGCGCCATCAAAGTTCATCACGCAGGTCGCGGACGCCTTGATGCCCATCTTGTGCTCGATGGAACCGCAGGACAGCGCGTTGCGTTCACCCAGCGAGCCGTCGGCATTCACCAGCACCTTGGGCACCAGGAACAGTGAAATGCCCTTGGGACCGGCGGGTGCATCCGGCAGTCTGGCCAGCACCAGGTGAATGATGTTTTCGGTCAGGTCGTGCTCGCCGCCGGTGATGAAAATTTTGCTGCCGCTGATCTTGAAACTGCCGTCGGCCTGAGGTTCGGCTCGGGTGCGAATCAGGCCCAAGTCAGTGCCGGCATGCGCCTCGGTCAGGCACATTGAACCGGTCCAGGTGCCGGCATACATGTTCGGCAGATAGCGTTCCTTGAGTTCCTGACTGGCGTGGGCATTGATCGACAGGCACGCACCGGCGGTCAGCATCGGGTACAAGCCGAACGACAGACTCGCCGAGTTGACCATCTCTTCGACCTGAGCCGAAATGGCCTTGGGCATGCCCATGCCACCGAACCGCGGATCACCGCCAACACCCACCCAACCGCCTTCGGCGAATGCCTGGTAGGCCGCGACAAATCCGTCTGGAGACTGGACCGCGCCGTTGCTCCAGGTGCAGCCCTGCTCGTCGCTGCTGCGATTCAGCGGTGCGATAACTTCGCCACTGATTTTGCCGGCCTCTTCAAGAATTGCGGCGGCCGTTTCTTCATCGATCACCTCGGCCAGGCCAGGCAATCTGGCCCAGAGCCGGGACACCTCGAAGACCTCGTTGAGTACGAAGCGCATGTCGCGCAAGGGAGCTTTGTAATCAGACATAGTTGGCTTACTCAGAAGTGGTCAGGGCATGCGGCATGTCCTGACGTTGGGATGCACCGGTCTCACCGGTTTGCGCCACTTGGGCTTGTGGAACCGGGTGACGCAGCAAGAAGTACGACAGGGCTGGAATCAGGATCAGCGCGCCGAGCATGTTCCACAGGAACATGAAGGTCAGCAGGATGCCCATGTCGGCCTGGAACTTGATCGGTGACCAGACCCAGCACACCACGCCCGCCGCCAGAGTGATGCCCACCAGGCCCACCACCCGACCGGTAAACGACACGGCGTTGCGGTAAGCCTGACTCAGCGGCAGGCCCTGGCGCTGGTAATGCAACTGCACGCTGAGCAGGTACAACGCGTAGTCCACGCCGATGCCCACGCCCAACGCGATCACCGGCAGAGTCGCGACCTTCACGCCAATGCCCATGGCCACCATCAACGCCTCGCAAAGGATCGAAGTCAGCACCAGCGGCAACAGGGCGACCAGGGTCGCGCGCCAGCTGCGGAAGGTGATCAGGCAGAACAACGTCACCGCCGCATAGACGTAAAGCAGCATGGTGCGATTGGCCTCGCGCACCACAATATTGGTCGCCGCCTCAATCCCGGCCGACCCGGCCGCGAGCAGGAACTGGCGATCTTCGCTGTTGTTCTCCCGGGCGAATTTTTCGGCGATGCCCACCACCGCATCCAGGGTCTCGGCCTTGTGGTCCTTGAGGAAGGTGATCACCGGCATCAACGAACAATCGGTGTTGAACAACTCCGGGGAATTGACCGAGGCTTGCTGCGCGGCGTAGTTCAGCACGTCCTGATTGCGCTGGATGCTGTTGAGCTTGGGGTTGCCTTCATAGGTGCCGGCGGTGATTTGGCGCACCGCGTTGACCAACGAAGCCGTCGCCTGCACCCCCGAATACTGCTGCAGTTCCCAGGCCAGACGGTCGGCGAGAACCAGCGTCTTGTAGTTCAAGCAGCCTTCCGGCGCGGTCTTGATCATCACCGCGAACAGGTCGCTGGACAGCGCGTAGTGGCTGGTGATGTAGGCGTTGTCACGGTTATAGCGAGAGTCGGCACGCAACTCTGGTGCGCCACTTTCCAGATCGCCGATCTTCAGCTGCAAGCTGACCATGAAGCCGCCGATGCCCATCAGTACCGCGACCAATACCGCCCCCGTGGCCCATTTGGCCGTGGTGAAGCGGTCAAGCAAGTCCCACAGTTTGCCGAAGCCTTTGTGCCCTTCTGCGCGCGTATCGATTTTCAGCGCACGCTCGGCTGCCTTGGTGCCGACGCCGACATAAGACAGCGCCACCGGCATCAGCAACAGCGAGGTGAAGATCAGCACCGCCACACCGATACTGGCGGTGATCGCCAAGTCGCGGATCACCGGAATGTCGATCAGCATCAGCACCGCGAACCCGACAGCGTCGGCCAACAGCGCAGTGACGCCGGCAATGAACAGACGGCGGAAGGTGTAGCGTGCGGCGATCAATCTGTGGGTGCCACGCGCGATGTCTTGCATGATGCCGTTCATCTTCTGCGCCGCGTGGGACACCCCGATGGCGAAAATCAGGAAAGGCACCAGTACCGAGTATGGATCGATGGCATAACCCAGCCAGGCGACGATGCCAAGTTGCCAGACCACCGCGATCAGCGAGCAGCCGACCACCAGCAAGGTGCTGCGCACGCATCTGGTATAGGCGTAAATGATGATCAGCGAAGTGACGACGGCCAGGCCGAAGAACATCATCACCTGGATCAGGCCGTCAATCAGGTCGCCCATCAGTTTGGCGAAACCGATCACCCGGACTTTGTACTGGCCCTTGCCCTCCTCCCCGGCCTTGCGCGCAGCACTGCTACCTGCGAACTCGATCTTGTCGCGCAACTGCTCCTCGAGCATCTGCGAAAAGGCGTGGTAGTCGATGCGCTGACCGCTGGCCGTGGCTTTGTCCAGCAGCGGCACGATGAGCATGCTCGACTTGTAGTCGCTAGCCACCAGACTGCCGACGATTCCGGCGCGGGAAATGTTCTGGCGCAGCTGTTCTATTTGCTCGGGTTTGCCCTCGTAGGTATCGGGCATCACCGGGCCACCCTGGAAACCTTCCTCGGTGACTTCGGTCCAGCGCACCGCCGGGCTCCACAACGACTTCATCCAGGCGCGGTCGACGCCCTCGGTGACGAACAACTGATCGTTGACCTGTTTGAGTACGTCCAGGTAAGCGGGGTCGAAAATATCGCCCTGAGTGTTCTCCACCACCACCCGTACCGAGTTACCCAAACCACGCAGCGACTGACGGTTTTCCAGGAAATTCTGGATGTACGGTTGGCTCTGCGGAATCATCTTTTCAAAGCTGGGGCGCAGCTCCAGGCGAGTTGCGGCCATGTAGCCCAACACCACGGTGGCCAGCGCCATCAGCAGCATGAACAGCGGGCGATAGTTGAACACCCACCGCTCCAGCCGATTGCCGGAATGGCGGTCGAAATCCCGCAGATCGCGGATCACCGGCATGGTTTCTTGTTTGGTATGGCCCATGTCTGGGTTCTCGCTCTAAGGGTTCGAGGGCTTATTCAACGGACAGCGTCCGTGCACCACGGCTGCCAACCACCACCAGCACACCGTCGGCGGACTGAGTGGCGCCGGTCACCGGTGTCGGTGCCCGTTGCTGAACCAGATGCAATTGCGTGCCTGTGCCCTGGCTGACCAGCATCTGCCCGCCCTGGGTGAACAAGCGGTAGTTGCCACGGCCATCGACGAGGCCGGCGGTGATGCTGACGTGCAGGCCATTCTTCAGCGGGGTCCAGCTGAAACCGCCATCGGTGCTGCGCAGCACATTGCCGCGCAAGCCGTAGACGAGCGCTTCGCCGGGCTTGCCGAGCACACCGAAAAAACTGCCCTGATAGGGTGTCTGCACGGCGGCGAACCGCTGTTGGGTGTCATCCCATTTCAGCAACAAGCCTTGCTCGCCGGCGATGTACAGCGCATCGCCAGTGGAGGCGATGGCGTTGAGGTGAAAGCCCTGCGGGTTGTCGGTGCGATCCTGAAACGGTGTCCAGCTCTGGCCGCCGTCTTCGGTGCGCAGGATCAAGTTGAACACCCCGACCACATAGCCGAGGCGGTCGTTTTCGAACCAGACATCAAGCAAGGGTTTGTCGGCGCCCTGCGCCATCAGGCGCTCACCCTCGGCGACCAGCAATGGCCATTGTTCGTTGCCAGGTTCTGCACGGGCCAACGCTTGGTAATGCTTGACCAGCAAGGCGCCGATCTCGCGGCCGTCCAGTTGCTTGCGCCAGGTCGCACCCGCGTCACTGCTGTGCAATACCACACCGTCGCCGCCCACCGCCCAGCCTTGGGTGGCGGAAGGAAAACTCACGGCATTGAGGTCGGCACTGACCGGCACCGCTGCCTGCTGCCAGTGTTTGCCGGCATCATCGGAATACAGAATGTGGCCACGCTGCCCGACTGCGACCAAACGCTCGCCGGCGCGGGCCATGCCGGATAACGGGCTGTTGACGGCCAGGGCGCTGACCCTGGCCGGCAGATCCAGCACGTCGACATAACCGGACGCCTGGCTCAGGCCCTGCAACATTGCAAGCAGAGCGCCGAGCGCCAGCCGCAGATTTTTTTTGTACGAACACATACCGCGTCCTCTTCGGATAACCGCGCCGGGACACACGTCCGTGTGCCTGACGTTCCAACCTGGGCGTGCGAAACGATCGGCACGCGCCGACCGTCGTGCGGTCCCCTGCCTGGCAGTGGACCGCACGGACGCTTTGTCACGGTTTGCTTAGCGAATCCCGCTACCGGCCAGGGACTCGGGCGACCACTGCGCCTTGGAGAGCGGATCGATGTACTTGATGCCACCGTAAGGCCCGACCACGCCGTTGATGTTGTAGGAGCCGCCCACCAGGTCGTAGATCATGAAGGGCGTGGAGTCCGGGATCTGCTTGTCGTAGCTCTGGCTGAGGAACGCGAAGGAGCCACGGTACAGTTGACCACGGGCGTCGTATTGGTCAGAGGCCAGAGCGGTCCAGCTGTCTTCATCGAGGTAGAAGCGGCGCTTCTGATAGATGTGTCGGGCGCCGGCCTTGAGGTTGCCTTCCACCACCCACACCCGGTGTTTTTCCCAGCGCACGTAATCCGGTGCCAGGTGATTGGCGGCGGTCAGCGACTTGGGGTCCTGGGCGTAAGTCAGCTTGTAGGTGTTGTACGGCACGATCATTTCCTGCTTGCCCACCAGCTTCCAGTCGTAGCGGTCCAGCGCACCGTTGAACACGAAAACATCGTCGTAGGTGCCCGCGCCAGCAGTGCCAGGGTTAGGCGTGTCGTAAGCCAGGTTAGGCGCCAGCTTGACCCGGCGCTGCCCAGGCAAGTATTGCCAGGCGCGGCGCGGTTGCTGCAGCGGGTTGGCGGCGTCCTTGAGCATCACCGCTTCACCGGCCCGGCGCGCAGGGCCGGTATAGGACAGTTTCATCTGGTAGTACACGTCGGCGCTGCTGATCGGCTGCGCCAGGTTCTCGTAGATCGGATAGGAAATGAACGCCTGCCCGGTGGTCGCCAGGGTCGGCACGCCAGCGGAGTCGACGTTCCAGGAGTCGTACTTGGAGTTGATGTTGACCCCCTGATAACGCAACAGGAAGTTCCACATCGCCTCGTTGCCCGACTGCGGAATCGGGAACGGCACGCCCGGCAGCACGTTATCGATGGCCAAACCACCTTCGAGGGACTTGGCGCCGCTGGCATTCTTCACGCCGTTGTCGAGGATGGCTTTGGGCAGCGAAACGGTACGGTGGGTCGGGTAGACATTGACGTGGAAGCTCGGGAAACGCTTGGCCAGTTCCGCCGTGGTTGCACTGAGCAGGCCCTTGTACTGATCGACGTTTTTGCCGTCGATCACCAGTAACGGTTTTTCGTTGGCGAAGGGATCCGGACGCATGCTGTCACCGGATTTGAAACTGGCCGGCGGTGTGGTCAGGCCACCGTCATAGGCGGGGATGGAACCATCAGCGTTCCCGGCCTTTTCGGCGCCCACCAGGGTCAGGCTGCTGCCCAACTTGGCAGCGTCCTGGGTTGAAACAGCGGCCTGTGCCTGGGCGGCAAGGACCATGGCCAGCGAAGCAGCCAACACGGTTTTTGCGAATTTCATCTTGTTATTCTCCTGCTTGCATTGAGCAAATCAGTGGTGAATCAAAAAGTGGTTTTCATCGTCAGGTAAACGGCGCCACGGTCCTCAGTCGTGGCCCCACCACCGGAGAAGGCCGAGTAGCCGCCGCCGTAACACGCATAGTTTTCATTGCCGCTAAAGGCATTGGGTGTGGAGCCGTCGCCGCTGCCGGCATTGGCTGCGCCGGTGCTCAAACCGCTGGCGTCGCACTTGTCGGTCTTGCCGAAGGAGTCCACGTACTTCAGGTCGACGAAGTATTTGTTGTACACAACGGCACCCACGCCCACGGCATAGTTGCCGGTGTCTTTGGCACCGCCACCGGACACTGGTGATACGCCGTCAAGGCCGACGTTGATGGACATTGGTGCGTTGAGGTCGACGCCGGGAAACACCTGGTACCAGGTCGGCGTAAAGTTGACCGCGATACCCCAGTTGTCCCGGGTCGGCTGGTCGATGCCGCGATAGGTGTCCTTGCCCTTGTAGAGCGCTTCGTTCTTGCTATCGAGCTTGAGCAGGTTGCTGTAGTACAACTCGGCGAGCAGGCTGGCCGAATCGAACACCGGTGTTTTCGGGAAGGTCATCAGGCCGTTGAGCGTCCAGTGCAAGGTGTCACCGGTGGCACTCAGGCTGTCGCCCTTTTGCGGGGTGTCATAGATCACCCCGGTGGCCGCCGTGCGAGCCGGCAACAACCCAAGACCTGCGCCCAAACCCCGCGGCCCTGTCGAGCTGACAACCGCAGGAATACTGGCCAGCGGCATGTTGTGCCGAATGTTCAGGTCCGACCCCACACTGATACCGCCCACATCCTTGGACAGGCTCAGGCCGACGATCTGAATGTTGTCGGCATAGGCCAGTTGATAGGTGCTGGTGCTCAACGAATTGAGGGTGTTGACCACGGCCGGCACCATGCCGGCAGGTGCAGTGCCGTTGGGGTTGGCCGACGTCAGCCCGGTGGCGTTCAACCACGCTTGCGGCAGGATTTCCGAGGTATTGCGGTAGTAAACGCCGAGGGTGCCATCCAGCCAGGCCGGCGACCACTTGGCCATCACGCCCCAGTCACCGCGCTTGTCCGGCGTCAGGTCGTGACCGCGACGCACATTGGTCAGCCCGTTGCACGGCGCCAGACCACAACCCAGCGGACTGCCCGGCACCACGCCATTGGTGTTGCCCAGCAGGAACGACTGCGCACCGAAGCCGACCAGATCGGAACCGCCATAGTAAGTACCGGCTTCAGGCAGGCGCGCGGCGTCCCAATCGAGGAAATACTGGGCACCCACGGTCAACTCGGGATTGACCGTGAACGACATCGACAGCTGGTTACGCGGAACAAACAGTTCCTTGGCTTCGGTACCCGGCGAGGCGGCCAGTTTGGCCAGGTCCAGGCCGGACTGGCCGTAGCTGATCGAGTGCACCGGGTTGAGGATGGTTTCACCCCAGAACACGTTGTGCTGGCCGGCCTTGACACTCAACAGCGACTCCTCGCCCACTTCGGTGCTGTAGAACACGAAGGCATCGAGGATTTCGCCGGATGGACCGGTGTAGTAACGCTGGGCGTAGTTGCTCAGGTGCGGGCTGCCGTTGCCGACATTGTCGCCGGTGACCCCGGCCAGGCGCGGATCGTTGGCGACCAGACCCGACCTTGCATCATTGCCGTTGACGAACGGGTTGGAATTGGAACCGGTGTTCTCGTAAGCCTTGTCGTACCAACTGGCGGCACTGACACGAAAACCCATGTGGTTCTGGTAGACCACATCCATTTCGGTCAACAGGTCAACACGGTTGGTGATGTTGGTTCCGGCCTTGCGGAAGTTGTAGTCGCCGTCGTTGTTGTTCGGCGTTGCCAGCATGCGTTTGTCAGCGCTTTCGGTGCGTACGCCGTAGTTGTACTTCACGGTGTTATCCAGACGTACGGTCCAGTCCGGGTTACCTGTGTCGAGCTCGACCGCCTGCGCGACCGGCACGGCGGCGGCCAGGATGGCCGAGGCCAACAAGGTGTAACGCGAGGGTGCGAATCCGTGACTCTTATTGTTGTGCATTGCGTTGTCTCCGCCTTTTGTATTTGTTTTAAGCGCAGCCGCCCTCGCGCAACCCCTTGTTCCAGGGGTTTACGTTTTTCAGGAGTGGGGGCAAATGCCGGATGGCTGGGGCCAACCGGCGCCTGAATTAGCGATCCAGTTCCAGGATGAGTGCTTCGGCTTGAGGCCAGTGGCCAAAGCCTGCAGCTGGATTGAGATGACCCACCTCGCCCATATTGAGCAGTTCACTGCCCCAGCCTTCAGCCAGGCGAGTGGCAGCGTCCAGGCTGGCAAGGTGGTCGTTGGTACTGGCGGCCACCAGGCTGCGGAACGGCAGTGGCCCTTTTGGCAGAGGGCTCCAACCCTGGGTACGCAGGGTTTCAGCGGATGGGTAGCCTTGCGGCCAATCAGCATCGAGATCCGGAGGCGTCGCCAGCAGCGCACCCTTGATTGGCCGACGGTGCTGCGCCGCCCAGTGCGCGACCATCAGCACTCCGGCGCTGTGAGCAACCAGAATCACCGGCCCGTCGATCTGCTCCAGCGCGTGCTGAATCGCTTCGACCCGCTTGGCGCAATCGAGCTTGTCGGTTTCCAGCGGCGGCACACTGCGCACCTTGCAGAGCCTTGCCTCAAGCAGCGTTTGCCAATGCTCGGCAACGTGCTCGCGCAGGCCCGGTACGATCAGAACGGTTGCGGCAGTTAGCAGTTTGTCCACTTCAACACCTTCGCTTTCTCGATGACTCGACTGGCTCTATTGGCCAGGGGCTTTTTGTAGGACTGACATTAAAGAGCGCCCACCCGGGGCGCTTTTCATTGGACGTCAGGCACTTTTCTTTTCATGACAAATTTCCAGGGATCGGCACGCGCCGACCATTGGTCGTAAATCCCGGCAGGTTCTCTGCGGGTCACTGTAATCAAGGGGTGAGCGTTGATTGCTCGACGACAACGGAGGTGATTCTGGAAAGAATTGGGCGAGCGCCCTCGACAACCTCACAACTGTTCAATTGCTGATGTGCTGGATATAGTCGCCACGCTCATTTGAATCGCAACCGGCCCAGGAAAGACCTTCGCATGCCCAAGCTCGTTCGCGCCGCCGTCTTGACCAACTACCTGGAGGTCACCCAATACCTGGGGTTCAACCCGCGCGATGTGCTGGCTAGCGTCGGCCTGAGCAAAGCCCTGTTGCAAGCGCCCGAACACCGCATCCCCATCGATGCCGCCGTACGCCTGCTGGAAGATTCGGCCGCCGCCAGTGGCTGCCAGAGCTTCGGCCTGAGCATGGCCGAGTCGCGTCAGCTCTCGGACTTCGGTGTGGTCAGCCTGCTGCTCAGCCACCAGCGAACGCTGCGTGATGCGTTGCAAGTGTTGGTGCATTACCGTCATCTGATGAACGACTCGCTGGCCCTCTTCATCGAAGAGGCCGGCAAGATGGTGATTATTCGCGAGGAGGTGGTTACTGAATCGCCGATGCCCTGCCGACAAGCCAATGAACTGGCCATCGGGGTGATGTTCCGCCTGTGCGCCGCCCTGCTCGGTACCCACTGGCACCCTTACAGCGTCAACTTCACGCACCAGCCTCCCGACAACCTGCAACTGCATCGCCGCCTGTTTGGTTGCAAGCTGGAATTCGGCAGCGAGTTCAACGGCATTGTCTGCTCCGACGCCAGCCTCGACGTGACCAACCCCAATGCCGACCCGGCCATGGCGCGCTACGCCCAGAGTTACCTCGACTCGCTGCTGAGTCATGAGGGCCCATCGATGCTGTTCGAGGTGCGCAAAGCCATCTACCTGCTGCTGCCGATGGGGCGCGCCACCATCGAGCAGATCGCCCAGACCCAGGGCATGAACGTACGCACCCTGCAACGTCGCCTGAAAGACGACGGCTGCGCCTTCAACGACCTGATCAACGACGTGCGTCGCGACCTGGTGTTGCGCTACCTGGAAAACCCGAATTATTCGTTGGGGCGCATTGCCGACATGCTCGGCTACTCCATGGCGAGTTCCTTCACACGCTGGTTCATCACCCAGTTCGGCATGCCGCCCGCCGCATGGCGCAGCGCGCAAAAGCACACCGCCAAGGCACCGCCGGACCTGACCACCCTGCCCGGCTCCATCGAACCCTGAACCGGACGCAACAGACGCTGGGCATGCAAAAAAAAAGCGGCGACTGCTGGTACAGTCGCCGCAAAAGAACCGGTGTCTGTGACACCGGCGAGGAGTCCTGCGGCGAGGGAGCTTGCTCCCGCTGGGGTGCGAAGCGCCCCTCTTCCAAGGCCACTGCATTTTTTCAGAAAGTACGCGGCGACGGTTTTGGGGCTGCTTCGCACCCCAGCGGGAGCAAGCTCCCTCGCCACAGTTTTGTGTGCCTACATTCCCCAGCGCAGCAGCAACAGCACCAGCACGACAAGGAACACCGTCTCCCCCACCATCAGCAGGATCGGCTTGATGCCCACCGCCGCCAACTCCTTGAGCTGGGTCTTCATGCCCAGGGCACTGATGGAAACCACCAGGCACCAGCGCGACAATTCATTGACCGAACCCTGCACCACCGGGGCTATCCAACCGGTGCTGTTGATACAGGCCAGAATCAGAAACCCGACCGCAAACCATGGCAGCAGCGGCGGTCGTTTGCCAGCCGGGTCGGCGCCCTGCATACGGGTAATCATCGCGGCGCAGACGATCACCGGCAGCAGCATGGCAACGCGCATCAGCTTGATCACCGTGGCCGTATCGCCGGTCTCGGTCGACATGCTGTAACCGGCACCGACCACCTGGGCGACATCATGGATGGTCGCCCCCAAGAACACGCCCGCCACTTGTGGCGACAACGATAGCCAGTTGGCAATCATCGGGTACACGATCATCGCCAGGGTCGACAGCGCCGACACTCCGATCACCGTGAATAATGTCGCGCGTTCTTTCTGCGGATGGTTGGGCAATGCCGCCGCCAGCGCCAACGCCGCCGATGCACCACAAATCGCGGTGGCCCCACCGGTGAGCATGCCGAACAAACGCTGGAATCCCAGGGCCTTGGCCGCGATCACCGAGACGCCAATCGTCACCACCACCACAATCACCACCAGCGCTACAGGCTTCCAGCCCAGCGCGGCAATCTGTTCGAGCGTGATGCGCATGCCCAGCAACGCCACGCCAATGCGCAACACCGTGCGGGCCGTGAATTCGATGCCGGCCTTGCAGGCGCCGTCACCGGCCAGGAAGTTCAGCGCCATGCCCAACAACAAGGCAAACAGCATCACCGGCGCGCCGTAATGCTCGGACAAAAAGGACGCGGCCGCCGCCACGATCAGGCTGACGACAAAACCCGGCGCCAGTTCGCGCGTTCGGCTATGGATACGGGTAAGCGCGATAGCGCTCATGGCACGGACTCCTCGGGAACGATAACGATGAATGCCTGGCCGTCGATGATCTCGACCGGGTAGTTGGCGACTTTGAGCTGGGTTGAATTGAGCAAGTAACCGCTGCGCAGATCGAAGCGCAGGCCATGGGCGCAGCACTGAATCACCCGCCCCTCAAGGCGCCCGCCACACAGCGAGGCGCCTTGGTGCGGGCAACTGTCGTCAATGGCGAACAGGTCACCTTCAACGTTGAATAACGCCAGACTTTTGCCATCGAATTCGAACAGCGCACGACCACCCGCCTGCGGGAGTTTTCCGGCAGGCACAGGGACACGATGGCTCATACCGGTTGCCACCCGCGATGACTTTCAAGCAAGGCCTCGCACATGGCGGCAAGTAGTGCCTCGGCAGGTTGTGCGCCCACCATCGTCAGGCGATGGTCGAACTGAAAACTGGGCACGCCACTGGCGGCTCCCGCCTCGTTGCCGACGTAAGGATCACCGTCGCCTTGCAGGAAGGAGACCATGGCATCAGGGTCGAAACCACACGACTGGGCGATGGCGAGCAAGGTCTCCTGGCAGCCCAGATCTTCACCCAACTGAAAATAGGCCGCGAACAAACGCTCAAGCAAAACATCGCATTGGGCGCTATTGCCCAGTACGCTCGCACGCTCCAGCAAGCGATGGGCGTCGGCGGTATTGGGCATGCGGGCGATGCGGCTCAAATCGATGGGCACACCCACCGCCATCGCAGCCTGCTGCACCTGGGCCTGGCGCATCGCTACGGCTTCAGGACTGCCCAGACGCTTGAGGTAAAAATCGGCGAAAACCCCACCCAGTGCCGGCAGCTGCGGCAGCAATTGCACCCCGTGCCACACCGTCGTGATTTCCACGTCGGGCTGCTGTAATCGCAGCAGGTCTTGCGCGCGCTCCAGTTGACGCTTGCCGATCAGGCACCACGGGCAGATGAAATCGAAAAACACATCAATACGTAAACGACCACTCATAACTTCACCTCTAACGCCGCTTTGCCAATCGAATCGAGGACTTGCTCGCCTCGAAGCCGGGCGATGTCCTTGTGGTAATGACACCTGGCATAAAAAAACACGGCCGCAGCCACGATGCTGACCAGTGGCACCCACTGAAAAGCAGCCTGCAAACCGATGAGATCGGACACCCTGCCGGTGATGAATGGCCCAGGCGCCAGCCCCAGCATGTTGTTGGCCAGGGTCAGTGTGGCGAACGCTGTGCCATGGACCGAGTAATGGGTCAGGTTGGCAACCATGGCTCCGCACGGGCCGGTCGTGCCGGCGGCAATCAACATGCCCAGGCAGATCAGCGCCAATTGCACAGGCCCTGCCGGCAGCGCGAATGCCGCCGACAACAGCAGGCAACTGCCCAGGCAATAAGCGATGGCCAAAGCGACTTTGCGCTCCGGCGAATGGCGACACAGTCGATCACTGAGCATGCCGCACAGGATCATCCCCGCTCCGCTGCACAGCACGATGATCGCCGCGACACCGCCCGCCTTGTCGGTGGCCATGTCGTAGTAACGATTGAGGTAACTGGGCATCCACACAATGACGGTGCCGCCGACGAACAGTTGCAAGCCACTGCCAATGTAGGCAGCGATCACCGAGCGGCTGGAAAACAGCGTACGCAACGGACGCTTGACCGCGGCAGCTGCCTTGTTCGCCGCCTGAGCGGCACGTTGCGGCGCAATACGTGCTTCCTTGACGATGACCGGGTAAAGCACCGCCAGCAGCAGGCCGAACAGCGCCATGCCGGCAAACGACCAGCGCCAGCCAAGCTTGGCGGCGATTGCACCGCCCAGCGCCATACCTAATACCGAACCGAACATGCCGCCCGCCATGAAGGCACTGGCCAGGGTTGCACGCATGTGTTTGGGAAACACCGAAATCACCACCGCGATGCCGACGCTGCCGTACGCTGCTTCGCCGACGCCGACCATGAATCGTGCAATGAACATCTGCTGATAGTCCTGCGCCAATGCGCAGCCCAGCGTCGCCAGACTCCACAGCAAAGCCATCAGCGCCAGGCTCTTGACCCGGCCGAAGCGATCCGCCAGCAATGACAGGGGAATGGTCAGCAGCCCCACCATCAGGGCGACAATGCCACTGAGCAGGCCGAGCTGACCGTCGCTCAGGGCCCATTCGCCCTTGAGCATCGGGAACACCGCGTTCAATACCTGACGCGACATGTAATCGGAAATCAACAAGCCGAACGTCAGTGCAAAGACGATCCAGGCGTACGTGCGCGTAACGCCGACGCCACTGCAGTCATCATCGTCTGCAGCGATTGGGTGAAAGGCCATGCAGCCTCCTCAAAGCTTTGTTTTATTGTTGTTATCAAGCGTGTTGCAGTGCAGCGAGCGGGAGGCCATTGACCGCCCGCTTCGCCTGCCGATCAGCCGCGTTGCGGCACACCTTTCTGCCCGGCCTTGCGGTTGGGGGCCATGCCATTGGCCAGCAAGGTTTCTTCGATGCTTTGGTACTGCACGCCGATGCGATAGATCTCGCGGGCTTCTTTGCCCGTGGCGATTTCGCGACCCAGTTCATGGGCGATGCGTACGGTTTGCTTGATCTGCGCAACTGAGCCGAAACGATCGCCCTTGTGATCAATGATAGTGTCTTCATTGCCCACACGCGGGTGCATACCCATGGCCATCGACATGGTGTTGAACGGCATGACGTTCTTGAGCAGCGACTCGGAGGTCAAGGTGCAACCGTCTGGCGCGCGATGGATGAAGTTGAAGAAGTTAAACGGATTGGGGCCATCGAAACCGCCGCCGATACCGATCCACGTCAGGTTCAACGGGCCCTTGTAGACGCCTTTGCGCACCAGACGCTCAAGGGTTTCCATGGCATGCATGCCAGTCAGCTGGAAGTGCGGCTGGATGCCGTTGTCCATCAGACGCTTAAGGTGCTCGGCGACCCAGGCCGGGCCCGCCGGTACGGTCATCTCGCTGTAGGCCGCCTGATAGGCAGGATTGGCCAGGGACGTGCCTTCCAGGTATTCCGGATACAGCAGCTCCATGATGTTCATCTGGGTGGTGTTGATGGCCACCGTGACCTGATCCGGTTTTGGCGTCAGCTCGGCCAGCATGTGGCGCGTATCGTCAGACAGCCACTTGGCCGCTTCACCATCGCTTTCCGGGGCGAAGGAAATCGAACCACCGACCTGGATGATCATGTCCGGCACGGCTTCACGCACGCCGGCGATCAACTCGTTGAACTTGGACAGACGCTTGGAACCCTTACCGTCCAATTCACGCACGTGCAGGTGCAATACCGTGGCACCCGCCTCATAACAATCAACCGCCTTCTGCACCTGCTCGTCCATGGTCAGCGGGATGTCCTCGGGGAAGTCTTCCGGCATCCACTCGGGGCCATACGGGGCCACGGTGATCACTACTTTTTCCATGTTTTCCGGGTGCAGGGAATCGTCGAAGAATTGCATGAGTTACTCCTGTTCTTATGATTGTTGCGCCCACCCGGGATCGTGCCGGGCAGGCGTGTCTACGAGAGCGAATGCAGCGGCGGTCGATCAGTAAGTCTTGTCGCCGATGATCCCGGCGCGTTCCATCTTGCGATGGCACGGCGGGTAATCCATGACGGCGTAGTGCTGGGTACTGCGGTTGTCCCAGATGGCGATGCTGTTGGGTTTCCAGCGCCAGCGCACCTGATACTCGGGGATGTAGGCCTGGCTGATCAGGTAGCGCAGCAGCTCACTTGCCCCCGGGTTGGCGTCCTGGCCGAAGCGCACCCGATCGGGGGTGTGGTAGTTGCTCAAGTGGGTGGTAAAGGCGTTGACGAACAGCACCTTCTCCCCGGTTTCCGGGTGGGTGCGCACCACCGGGTGCTCGGCATCCGGGTACATCGCCTTGAGCGCCAGACGCTTTTCGATCGGCATGGCGGCACCGAAACTCGCTTCGATACTATGGCGCGCGCGCAGGTCGGCGATCTTCACCTTCACGTCTTCCGGCAAGCGCGCATAGGCCTCGACCATGTTGGCCCACATGGTGTCGCCGCCCACCGGAGGGCACTCTACGCAGCGCAGCACGCAGCCCATCGGCGGCGCCTCGCGCCAGGTCGCGTCGGTGTGCCAGGCGTTTTCGTAGCGGTCCATCGGCTGGTCCGGCCGCTTGTAGATGCGCACCAGCCCTGGATGATCCGGATCACTGCCGGCCACCGGATGATCCTCCAGTTCGCCAAAGCGCCGGGCGAATGCCACATGCTCGGCGCGAGTGATGTCCTGATCACGCAGGAACACCACCCGATGCTTGAGCAGCTGAGCACGAATCTCGGCAAAAAGACCGTCGTCATGCACCGCGTCGGCAAGGTTGACGCCCACCAGCTCCGCGCCAATGCTGCAGGTCAATTGTTCGACTTTCATGGCAGACAACTCCCTTAAATGACGAAAATCGATGAGCCCGTGGTCTTGCGTGATTCCAGGTCGCGATGGGCCTGCACGGCATCCTGCAAAGCATAGTGCTGGTTGATCTCGATCTTGATCCGACCGCTGCCGACCAGGTCGAACAACTCGCCCGCCAACACGGCTTTTTCCGTCGGGTTGGCGATGTAATCGGCCAGGGCCGGACGCGTCATGAACAGCGAACCCTTCATCGCCAGCAGGACCGGATCAAAGGCCGGAATCGGACCGGATGCCGTGCCGACGCACACCATCAAACCGCGACGCTTGAGCGAATCCAGGGAGCCCATGAAGGTGTTCTTGCCGACACTGTCGAACACCACGTTGACCCCCACGCCGTCCGTCAACTCGCGAACGCGCTGGGCGACGTCTTCATGGCTGTAGTTGATGACATGCTCGCAGCCATGAGCCCGGGCAATTTCACCCTTGGCCTCGGTGGACACGGTGCCAATGACATTCAGACCGAGCAGCTTGGCCCACTGCGAAACAATCAGGCCTACACCACCGGCAGCGGCATGCAGCAGAATGCTGTCGCCGGGCTTGAAGTCGTAAATACGCCGCATCAGGTACGAGGACGTCAGGCCGCGCATGGTCATGGCCGCGGCGGTCTCGAAACTGATCGTTTCCGGCAGCTTGATCAGCGGCGCGGCCGGGATCAGACGCTCGGTGCTGTAGGCACCCAATGTATTGAGAAAACCGGTGTAGGTGACGCGATCACCCACTTGTACATTGGTCACCCCTTCGCCGATGGCCTGGACCACACCCGAAGCTTCGACCCCCATGCCATTGGGCATCGGGATCGGGTAGGTGCCATTGCGAAAATAGGTATCGGCATAGTTCAGGCCAACCGCCACATGGCGCAGACGAACCTGGCCTGGACCGGGATCGCCGACGTCGACCTCTTCATAACGAAGGACTTCGGGACCACCGGTTTCGTAGAAGCGTACGGCTTTGGCCATTTTTTCTTATTCTCCAGTCTCAAGTTGGGCGTGCTGCGTCGAATTGCGCTGATTGGACTGTAGGGCGCCGTCTGGCGAGTCGCTTCTCATCAGACGACAATGGCTTTTCATTTCATGACAATGCACGTTGCCTCACGCCTGTAGTGGATGACTAATCCAGTGCCTCTCGATACCCTGCGCACCTCGGTATGATGGTGTTCCAGGTCAAACCACCTCCCCTCCAGACGAGCATGTGATGAAATCCCCTGCAGGTTTGCTGCTGTCGGCTATTGAGCTGGACCGTGCCAGCGCCATTCCCCTGTACCGCCAACTCTATTTGCAGATTCGCAAACAGATTCTCAGCGGAAAAATGCAAGGGGGGGTGCGCCTGCCGTCGACGCGAACCCTGAGCAAAGAATTGGCGCTGTCGCGGATCACCATTCTCAATGCATTCGATCAGCTGATTGCCGAAGGTTTCCTGGCCTCGCGCACCGGGGCGGGCACCTATGTCGGCAATGAGTGGGAGAGCCGAGGGATTGCCGACGAAGAGCAGCGCCAGCCACCGCGCCTGTCCGACCTGAGCCAGTCCATGCTGTCGTTGCGCAGTAGTCACTTTCGCGGGGTTTCCTATACCGATTGGGACCCAGCGACCCCCACCTCATTTCTGCCCAGCCACAGCACCTACGACGCGTTCCCGCTCGCGGTGTGGCGGCGTTTGATGAACCGCCACCTGCTCAAGCCGACCAAGGCCATGCTTGGCTATGGCGAACTGCAAGGGTTACAGGCCTTGCGCACGACGATTGCCGAGTACGTCTTTGATGCCCGTGGCATCGATTGCAGTGCCGAGCAGGTGGTGATCGTTTCAGGGGCCCAGCAAGCCTTCAACCTGTTGGGCATGCTGTTGCTCAATCCGCAGGACAGCGTGTGGATGGAAGACCCAGGACACATCGCGGCGCGCATTGCGTTGCAGGCCCAGGGGGCTCAGGTGGTCCCGTTGCGGATCGATGAACAAGGAATAGATATTCAGCAAGGCCTGGCCGAGTGCCCTGACGCCCGCTTGGTGTTTACCACGCCTTCTCGCCAGCATCCCTTGGGCGTGACCATGAGTTATGCGCGGCGACAGGCACTCATCGACTGGGCCGCGCAGTATCAAAGCTGGATCATCGAGGACGATTGCGACAGTGAGTTTCGCTACAGCGGCCGCCTCCTCCCCGCGCTCTACGCCATGGACCGGATGGCTCGAGTGATCTACATTGGCACCTTCAGCAAAGTGCTCTTCCCCTCACTAAGACTGGGCTATGTGATTTTGCCGCAAGCCCTGGTCGAACCCTTCTGTACCCTGCGCGCGGTCATGGATCGCAGCCCGCCCACGATTCTCCAGGCGACAACGGCGGACTTCATGCGCGAAGGCCACTTCATCGGCCATATTCGCCGCATGCGTGCGCTGTACCAGGCTCGCCAGCAAGCACTGCTCGAGCAACTTCAGCAACAGCTGGGCGGCTTCTTCAACATCACCCCGGTGGAAGCCGGCATGCACTTGATCGCTTGGCTGCCACCCACGCTTGATGACGGCGTGATCGCCAGGGAACTGGCCCGGCACAACATCCACACCTATGCCCTGAGCGACTACTGCCTTGAGCATGTTTTGCCACCTGCCCTGCTCATCGGTTTCGCCGGTACGCCTGAGGGCCAGGCGCAAGAACGCGTCGAGGCGCTGGCGCGGGCCTTGAGCAAAATGGGGTACCTGCAGGCCACTTGAAGCAAGGCAAGTGGTCTTATGATTTAACTGATAATGGATCTATCGAGAGTTCCTGACTGGCGCGATAAAGGCTGCGCCGGTAGACCCGGCGTCTGACCAGGAACGACTCGAATGAACAATAAGATCCAAGAGCGATTCAATGCCTTGCTCAGCCACAAGGCTGCCGAGGCCGGAACACCTCCCTTACTGACTGAAGCACTGGCCCGCCAACTGCTCGACCGCCTTGGGCAGATGCGCTTGTTTGCGCATGCCTATCCCTTGCTGACCAACCTCACCCACGGCCGCGTCACGCCTGCCGACCTGCTGGACTTCGCCTATCGCCACGAGCTGCAGGGTCTGAGCCTGCATTTGCTCGACGGCGAGGAAAACAGCCTGAGTCAAATGACACCCGCGCAGTTGCAGGTGTTTGCCGACAAGGCCAATGCACTCGGACTGGATGTGCACCTGGAAATCAGCAGCACACTGAAAAAAGATGTCGATCAGGTGATCGCCATTGCCAGAGCGCTTGCGGTCCGCAACATCCGCGTTTACTCACGTTATGAGGGGACGCTGTCCCGGGTCATGGACGTAATCGAGTCAGACCTGCATTACCTCGCGCAGCAGGCAGACGAGCACGACCTGTTCTTCGACTTCGAGCAGCATGAGGAACTCAAGAGCGCCGAGATCGCGCAACTGCTGAGCCGGCTGAACCACCCACGGCTGCATGCCTTGTTCGACTTCGGCAACATGATCAATGCGTGCGAACAGCCACTACCGGCGCTGCGGACCCTCGCGCCGCACATACGCCAGACCCACCTCAAGGGTGTGCGTATCGTCCCCGAGCACAACGGCTTCGGCCATTACGGCGTGCTCCAGGGCAGCGACGAAGACGACCTGCCAAGCGCCCGCATGTTGTTCGAACTGTTGATGCTCGGCGACTCAACCCCGCAAGTGATCGCGTTCATTCTTGAGCAGGAAAACCACTACGTCGCCCCGGCGTTCCGCCAGACCTCTGAGGCTGCCGATCCGTTCATTGCGTACCGGGACATGAGTGACACACCACTCCCGGACGGCTACTCGCTCGAACGAATGCTCGCCGACGAACACCGTTGGGCGAACAACCAGGTCGCGTATGTGCGAGGCCTGCTGGCCGAGTTCCGAACCCTGGCTGAACTGACCCTCGCCCCCCGCGAAAACGCCTGAACCTGACGTTACTTCTCGATTACGCCTGGAGAACAATAATGACAACTCGTGACAAGGCCAAATGGCTCAGATTCCTGATTCTCATCCTCGGTGGTGGCACCATCTACAAACTGGCGAACCTCAAAGACGCCTTCTACATCCCCATGCAAGAATTCATGGGCTTGAGCCACACTGAAATCGGCATGCTGTTGAGCGCCAACGCCATCATCGCCACCGCACTGTTTGTCGTCGGCGGCCTGCTTGCCGATCGCTACGACACGCGCAAACTGATCCCCATCGGCCTGATCGGTACCGGCGGCCTGGGGCTGTATCTGGCGACCTTTCCGCCTTTCAGTAATCTGCTGATCGTGTTCAGCCTGTTGGCCGTCTGCGCCGATTGCATCTTCTGGCCCTCGCTGCTCAAGGCCATCCGCAATCTGGGTGACGATCAGGAACAGGGTCGGTTGTTTGGACTGTTGGAAGGTGGGCGTGGCGTCATTGATACGCTTGTGGCTTTTTCGGCGCTGGGCGTTTTCGTCGCCATGGGCGCCGGTGAAACCGGTCTGAAATCGGCAATCCTCTTCTACTCGGTCATCGACATTCTTGCCGGAACCCTGACCTGGTTCCTGCTCAAGGGCGGCAGCGCGCAGACGCTTGCCAAGCCGAAGAACGGTTTGTCGAACCTGCTCGAAGCCATCAAGGTGCCGGGCATCTGGCTGGTCAGCCTCAACGTATTCATGGTCTACATCGTCTACTGTGGCCTGACCTATTTCATTCCCTACCTCAAGGAAATGTACGGGCTGCCCGTGGCACTGGTGGGCGCCTACGGCATCATCAATCAGTACTTCCTCAAGATCCTCGGCGGCCCCGCCGGTGGTTTCATTGCCGACAAGCAGTTCAAGAGCACCAGCCGCTATTTGAAGTGGGCATTCCTGGCCTTGCTGCCGCTGATGGGCGTCATCCTGCTGATCCCGAAAAGCCCGGGTTTTATCTATGCGGGCATGGCAGCCACACTGTCCTTCGCGCTGATTGTATTTTCCATGCGAGGCGTGTTCTGGGCGCCCATGGGTGAAGTCGGCATCCCTTCGCACATCACCGGTTCAGCCTTCGGTATCGGCTGCCTGATCGGCTACGCACCGGGCATGTTCGCTTACGTCATCTACGGCGCAATCCTCGATCATTTCCCGGGTCAGCAAGGCTACAACTACGTCTTCAGCTTGATGAGTCTGTTGGCCATTCTTGGATTCATGGTGTCCAGCCTGCTGTACAAGACCGTTCAGAATAAATCCACGGCAATCGGTGCGGTTAGCGCGGCGCAAAGCTGATCGGGTAATCGTCGCCTTTACTGAACAGGCCAAGGCCTTACGGTGGAGCTCTCACCTTGGGCTTGAAATCGTTGAGGGTTGCGACTATCAGTGAGATTCAATACTTCGAGGGCAATAACATGCCAACGACTGAAGAATCGATAATTGAAGCAGCCAGGCTGCGCGCCGCCTACCGGGGAGAAAACGAGGCGCTGGCTGCGGCTTCAGCGCTCGAAGCCCTGGCCGTGCTGAAAAAAACATTAAAGGGAGATAAGTACAAAGAGGCGCTCGAAAGGCTGTATATCGAGTATTCAACCTCTTGATCCGCCCGTGCCGCACTTGGCTGCGGCACATTGTTCGCCTATTGAGAGCGACTAAACTCCCCTCACCTCTGAATGGAGTTCCACACATGCGAACAAGCGCAGCCGTGTTAGTCCTTCTCGTTTTTGCTGTGCTGATGGTGGTTTCTTTTAACCTGAATGCTCGAAACAACCGACGCCGGAGAGAAGGTCTTTACGAAGCCTTTGAAACCACAATGCGACAGCATGGGGTCAGGTCGTTCGAAATCCTCAAAGAAAGCATTTCAATCGGAGACATCTACCGGTCATCGGAGCTGTACCGGGTAGTGCTAGATGATGCCGGGCACTACTTCCTTTACCTGCACGCCAGCGGCACAGAGCCAGTTTTCATGCCGCTGACCGAGGAGCGAGCACTGCAAGCTGCACAGGGTGGAGCAGGAATTCGGGTATAGAGGCATCGCAACCTGAATCTTCCTGCGCTCTACCTGGCCCTGCGCATCTCGCCGCGCGAAGAGTGCTCGTAGTTCAACGTCCGGCGCCACCTGGCTTCACTTGCTACCAGTACGTGACCATTCATCTCCCCTGGCGCCCGCTGCACTGGCGACTATCAGCGCCACTACACAAGCAAGCAACGAGAACACGGCAAAAGCCCCCATCACATGCAAGTAAGGCAGTAGGTTGTTCCACGCACGAGCTACCCCCAGGAAAGCGGCAAATAACCAACCGCTCATAGAGAGAGCGCCCAAGAGAGCAAGGCGAGTGCGGGCGGAGTTGTGTAACGAGACAAAGGGGGCCTTCTGCAGCAGCGGAAAACCGATCCGATGCAACAAGGCGCCATTGAGGCTAAGCAGCGCGACAACACTCACCTTGGCCCAGAGCTTTTGATTGAGCAGATACGCGCTCCCCTCATAGAGGTAACCCTGAAGCACCAGCAGCAAGCCACTTCCCCAAAGAGCCAATAACGCGAGCATGACAATTTTTTGAGTCTCGTCGAGATACTCACGCTGAAACTCACTCAACACATCCTTGCGCCAGCTCCATAGCTTTTGATCCGCCTGTAACACCCTCCCCAGAGCAATACAGGTGGCAATCAGATGACCATACACGAGTAGCATTTTGAGCATTACCTGGACCTTATTTTTATATGGGCAATGCACTCCCTCGCACCCTTGATTTGAAACTAAATGATACAGATTCATATTTGTATCAACAAGTTACATGCTCAGCCATCCATCTGGAAGCAGCACCTCAACTCGAGTGGATGAAATTTTGAAGGCCAGCCGCCGCATCAAACGATGTGGACACCGTCTCTGCTAAAATCCAGCCTGGCCCGCCCAGGTTTTATGCAGCTGCCAGAAACACAAAAGCCCAGCACTAGACTGGGCTTTTGGATGAGCGTGGATCGCTTATCAAATATCTATTCAAAGGATGAACACAATGAGCCGCACTAGCCATATCTGTCTGATGGCGACCTATAACGAGTGGATGAGCGCCAAGGTCTATGCAGCAGCCAAGGGCTTGTCCGATGAAGAGCTATCGGCAGACCGGAAAGCTTTTTTTGGCTCTATTCTCGGAACTCTGAACCACTTAGCAGTCGGAGATACGATCTGGCTGAAGCGATTTGCCAAGCACCCAACGAACCACTTGGCACTGGAGCCGGTGAGGCAGCTTCCTGATCCGAAAAGCCTCGATCAATGGTTGTTCTCTAATATTCGAGAGTTCTCAGCGTATCGAGAATGGCTCGACCGAATAATCATTAAATGGGCTCAATCCATTACGGAGTCCGATTTAGATGGCCCCTTCAATTATGCAAACATGAAGGGTGTAGTGTCCGATAAGGATTTTTACAGCCTGGTCATGCATTTTTTTAACCATCAGACCCATCATCGCGGCCAAGTTACAACTCTGCTTTCGCAGGCGGGTGTCGACGTAGGCGATACGGATCTAGTCGTTTTGATTCCATCCGAGTCACGCACTTAGCAAAACCGCAACATTAGACTGGGTCTTTTCACATCAGGACATGCGGAGTTTCAGGCCACCACCCCTATCAAAATCCGCATGTTCATTGTTCGCTCCCCTGCTTTTGATTTGCCTGCTGCATCTTTCTATGAGCATCAAAGCACAAGACCCGAAAAAAAGTGGAAAACTGCTTCACTGAGGCTTCCTTGCCCTCCTTTGTTTCCTCCACTGGATAAAGCTCAGCAGCAGAGAACATTGTCTTGGTCAGTCCTGTTTCATCTTTAACCGGATCGTAGTCGGCGATGAGCGACTTGGTCTCTTCAATGGGAAGCTCGTACTGCCTGCCATGCATTATGTAAGCTGCCGTCAAAGCAGGCTGCTCGCACCCGCCCGGCACCCCTGAAATCCTGATTGTTTCCGCTCCAGCATTCGAAGATAGAAGCATCAATGCCAAAGCTGGAACGCCTACTACTCCCACCAAAACCCGCATGATTCTTCCTCGCCCTGAAAGTGGGGACCGTAGTATTTATCTTTACTTGGATCGGATCACGATCGTAGATGCGAGCATGTCACCAAGCCGTTTTCGTGAGCCAAAGAAAATAAATATCCAGTCAAAAATGTTCAGAAACGGCGTGGTGATGTTGCGCATAAAAGATTGATAAAGATTGCAGTTAAGGTAGCTCTGCTCATCAATCACTGACATCCCCAGCAGCTTTTTACCCAAGCTTTGACCGTTCGGCATTGCATCGGAAAACAGGTAATACGCCACACCTGAGCCTAAAGCCAGAATGCCGACCACGCTTGGCGGTAAACCAACAAACTCGGCTGCTAGCCCTACGGCGTAGAACAGAAAGAGGGTGGTTATAGAGTCAATCATTTGTCCTCCCCACCGACGTCCCAGTCCAGCCAGGTTATTGGGCTTCTGATACTTGCTTTGAGTGCTGCTGATTTCCATGCGTTGTCACTCCGTTGGTATATGGATACAGGAGTATCGGCACCACGTTAGCAACATTGAATTACGTCATTTCACAAAGCGTTGCTCGCCTAATCTCCACCACAGCATCTACTTGCTAGCCGATCCATCCGCCGATTGGGCTGAGGTATGTAACGGCTCTGGCCGCGTTCGAAGCCGCCATCCTGGAGCTGTCGAACTGGGTCAATCAGCGCGAATCGGCCGATGTCGCGGAAAACGTGCGCGGTGCTCTGGACAGATGACAGAGACAAACTGACTAGCCTGCTTCCCCCGCGATCATGCTGAAGATCTACCTCTTCTCCCTGCCACTCTGAGCCAAAAGCTAACGCCACACCTTCGCCGCCCATGACCAGGTACGGCCATGAATCCGCGCTCCGCGTTGATATGTTTATTTTCACACTGTTGATTTGTGAAATATTTTATGTCATTTATACCCTCGCAAATTATCAGGACAGTCCACTTCGCCAGATCGGACGGCAGACCCCGTACCCCCCAAAAGCCCATCCAAGGAGTCAACAATATGAACAAGACAGAACTTCTAGGTGCCCTGGCACTGTGCGCCGCAAGCTTGCTGGCACACGCCGACGACGACAGCCTGCGTATCGGCATCGAAGCCGCCTACCCGCCCTTCTCCTTCAAGACGCCGGAGGGCAATGTCAGTGGTTTCGATTACGACATCGGCAACGCTCTGTGCGCAGAGATGAAGGTCAAATGCGAATGGGTCATCCAGGAATTCGACGGCATGATCCCGTCGCTGAAAGTGCGCAAGATCGATGCGGTACTGTCGTCGATGTCGATCACTGAAGACCGTATGAAGTCGGTCGACTTCAGCAAAAAGTACTACCACACGCCGGGCAAGTTCGCGATGAAGACCGGCAACGTGATCAACGACCCGCTGGTCGATCTCAAAGGCAAGAAAGTCGGCGTGCAACGCGCCTCGACCTACGACCGTTTCGCCACCGAGCAGCTGGCGCAAGTCGGCGTCGAAGTGGTGCGCTACTCCTCACAAAATGAAGCCTTCCTCGATCTGGCATCAGGTCGCCTGGACGCCACGCTCGCCGACATCGTCAACACCGATGAGAGCTTTATCAAAACGCCAATAGGTAAAGGTTTCGCTCTGGTGGGGCCGGACATCAACGACCCGAAATACTTCGGCAAAGGCGCCGGGATCGCGGTGCGCAAAGGCGACAGTGCGAACGTTGCACGCCTGAGTGCCGCCATTGACGCCATCCGCGCCAATGGCACGTACCAGCAAGTGATGGCCAAGTACTTCGCCTTCAATATCTACGGCGAATAAGCCGTTACCCGAAACCCTGGCGCCGGCCTTTGCGGGTGCCATTTTTGGCTTGTCTCGCGCGCTTCCCGGCGCTCGCTTGAGGAACTTCATCATGCTTCACGGCTACGGATCGAGCATTCTCGATGGCGCCTGGCTGACCATTCATCTGGCCCTGACCTCCATGACCATGGCGATTGCCCTGGGCCTGATCGGCGCCGCCTTTCGTTTGTCGCCGTTTAAATGGCTGGCGCTACTGGGCGAAGGTTATACAACGCTGATTCGCGGTATTCCTGACCTGGTGTTGATCCTGCTGATCTTCTACGGCGGCCAGGATCTGGTGAACCGCATTGCCCTCGCACTCGGTTACACCCGCTACATCGACATCAACCCCTTTATCGCCGGCGTCTGCACCATGGGCTTCATTTTCGGTGCCTATCTCTCGGAGACCTTTCGCGGTGCCTTTATGGCGATCCCTAAAGGTCAGGGCGAGGCCGGCGTGGCTTATGGGATGAGTGGCGCGCAGGTGTTCTGGCGGATTCTGGTGCCGCAGATGATTCGTTTCGCCATTCCGGGGTTCACCAACAACTGGTTGGTGCTGACCAAATCCACCGCGCTGATCTCGGTGATCGGTTTGCAGGACATGATGTTCAAAGCCAAAAACGCAGCGGACGCAACCCATGAGCCGTTCACGTTTTTCCTCGCGGTGGCCGCGCTCTACCTGATGCTGACCAGCGTGTCATTGCTGGTGCTGCGCTATCTGGAAAAACACTACTCGGTCGGCGTCAAAGCCGCCGAACTGTGACTGGGAGCACACCCATGATTCTCGACTACAACCTGATCTGGGAAAACCTGCCGCTGTACTTCAATGGCGCCTTGTTGACCCTCAAAGTCCTGCTGATTTCCCTGGCCGTTGGCCTGGTGTTGGCGATTCCTTTGGCGCTGATGCGTGTATCCCGATCGCCGCTGATCAACTTCCCGGCCTGGCTCTACACCTACGTGATACGCGGCACCCCGATGCTGGTGCAATTGTTCCTGATCTACTACGGCTTGGCGCAATTCGAAGCGGTACGCCAAAGCGCGCTCTGGCCTTACCTGTCCAGCGCCACCTTTTGTGCTTGCCTGGCCTTCGCGATCAACACCAGCGCCTATAGCGCGGAACTGCTGGCCGGCAGTTTGAAGGCCACGGCCCACGGCGAGATCGAAGCCGCCAAGGCCATGGGCATGTCGCGCTTTGCCTTGTACCGCCGCATCCTCCTGCCGTCGGCCTTGCGCCGGGCGCTGCCGCAATACAGCAACGAAGTGTTGATGATGCTGCAGACCACCAGCCTGGCGTCGATCGTCACCCTGGTCGACATCACCGGAGCCGCTCGTACGGTCAGTTCGCGGTTCTATCTGCCATTCGAGGCGTTCATCACCGCCGGCCTTATCTACCTGGCCCTGACCTTCATCCTGGTTCGTCTGTTCAAGCTGGCCGAGCGCCGCTGGCTGGCCTATCTGGCACCGCGCAAGCACTAAGGAGTTTTATGAAGCACATTCAATACCGCTTGCCGTGGAGCGCCTCGGGCACAGAACGACGGCTGTCGCTGTTTCGTTTTGGCAGCGGGCCGCGCAAGGCCTACATCCAGGCCTCCCTGCATGCCGACGAGCTGCCGGGGATGCGCGTCGCCGTCGAACTCAAGCGCCGTCTGCATGAACTCGAAGAACAAGGCCGCTTGACCGGGGTGATCGAACTGGTGCCGATGGCCAATCCGATCGGCATCGCCCAGATGTTCCAGGCCACCCATCAAGGTCGCTTCGAATTCTCCAGCGGAAAGAACTTCAATCGTGATTTTCCGGAGCTGGCCGAAGCCGTGGCGCCGATGCTGGAAGGTCAACTGGGAGACGATCCAGACATCAACATCGCGCTGATCCGTCGCGCCATGAGCGATGTCCTCACCGACATGCCGGCCCCGACATCGGAACTCGATGGCCTGCGCCGCCTGTTACTGCAACATGCCTGCGATGCCGATGTGGTGCTGGACCTGCACTGCGACTTCGAGTCGATCATGCTGCTGTATGCCATGCCGCAAAACTGGCCACGCTTGCGCTCATTGGCCGCGCGCCTGGGCGCTGGCGTTGCCCTGCTGGCCGAGGCCGCGGGAGGCAACGCCTTCGATGAAGCCTGCGCAATCCCTTGGCTGCACCTGGCCGAACGCTTTCCTGAAGCCAATATTCCGCTGGCGTGTGTGGCCACCACGATCGAATTGCGCGGCATGGCTGACACCGAACGCGAGCAATGCGTCGAGAGCGCGCAGGCCATTCTCGGCTATCTCGCCGAGCAAGGCCTGATCAGCGGTGACTGGCCTGCCGCGCCACCCAGCCGTTGTGAAGCGACACCCTTCGCCGGTACGCAGTACGCCTATGCGCCGCACCCGGGGGTGGTGAGTTATCTGCAACCGTTGGGTGCCCGCGTCAAGGTCGGCGATCCGCTGTTCGAAGTCATCGATCCGCTGACCGATCACCACAGCGTGGTGCATGCCAGCACCGACGGCATCCTCTATGCCCGTGAACGCCTTCGCTTTGCCCAGCCCGGTTTGTGGCTGGCCAAAGTGGCCGGCCGTACCCCTATTCGCCAAGGCCGTTTGCTCAGCGACTGATTCCGGAGAGTTGAAACCATGTACAAACTTGAAATTCAGGATCTTCACAAAAGCTACGGCAGCCACGAAGTGCTCAAGGGCGTGTCCCTGGAGGCGAAGGCCGGTGACGTCATCAGCATCATCGGCTCCAGCGGTTCCGGCAAAAGCACCTTCCTGCGTTGCATCAACCTGCTGGAGCAGCCCAACGCCGGCAACATCGTGCTCAATGGCGAACAGCTCAAACTGGTGACCAACAAACTCGGCGGGCTCAAGGCTGCCGAGCCCAAACAGTTACAACGCATGCGTTCGCGGCTATCGATGGTGTTTCAGCACTTCAACCTCTGGTCGCACATGAGCGCCCTTGAAAACGTCATGGAGGCTCCGGTGCATGTGCTGGGCATGAACAAGAAAGAAGCGCGGGAAAAGGCCGAGCATTACCTGAACAAAGTCGGCGTGGCGCACCGCATGGACGCCTGGCCGGCCCATATGTCGGGAGGTGAACAACAGCGTGTGGCGATTGCCCGGGCACTGGCCATGGAGCCGGAAGTGATGCTGTTCGATGAACCGACCTCAGCCCTCGACCCCGAGCTGGTCGGCGAAGTGCTTAAAGTCATGCAGGACCTCGCACTCGAAGGCCGCACCATGGTGGTCGTGACCCACGAAATGGGCTTTGCCCGCGAGGTTTCGAACCAGCTGGTGTTCCTGCACAAGGGCCTGGTTGAAGAGCGCGGCAACCCGCGTGAAGTGCTGGTCAAGCCACAGTCCGAGCGGCTTCGGCAGTTTCTGGCCGGCAGCTTGAAATAGTCCTGCCCGCCCGCTCACCGCCCCCGGGTTCAGCACTGCACACCAAAGGGCGGCTTCGGATACACTCCAGCCAACTTATGCCCGCGCGCAAAACCCTGTGGGAGCGAGGCTTGCCCGCGAAGAACGATAACGCGCAATGCCTGATAAACCGCGGTGTTCGCTTCGCGGGCAAGCCCGCTCCTACAGGTTATGCGCACGCCCCCAGCCCATCTCCAACCCTCAGGAACTGTAGAGCCGGACATGCCGACCCCTTCGAAAAACACCACGGTCTATGCCGCGCCGGTGATGCGCAAACTGGCGGAAATCGTTTCCGATCTACAGCCTTCACTGCGCAAAGTGGCGGATTTTATCCTGCGTCACCCGCTAAGGGCCGCGACGCTGACTATTGAAGAAATGGCTCATGAAACAGCCACCTCGCCCGCCGCGGTCAATCGTTTGGCCAAAGCGCTGAACCTGGGTGGCTACACCGGCATGAAGGCCGAACTGGTCGCGACGTTGCAGCAAATGGTGTCGCCAGTCGACAAACTGCGCAACGAACTGGCGCATCGTCCTGACGGCGCATTTGGCCTGCATGAGCAACTCCAGAGCGCCACCAGCAACCTCGCCACGGCAGCCACCAACAACCATGCCGACACCTTTGAAGCGTTCGTCACCCGCCTGATCGAAGCGCGCAAAATTTACATCCTGGGCTTTGGTAACAGCGTCTACTTCGCCGGCCTCGCCGCCTCGACGCTGATGCCCTTCTGTGCGGACGCCACCGCCATTAGCATGGAGGGCGGCAACGAAAACGCCGCTTACCGCCTGGCCGCCATCACCGATCAGGATGTGTTGCTGGCGATCTCCCTGCCGCGCTATTCCCTCGACACCCTGCAACTCGCACGTTTCGCCAATGAGCGCGGCGCCTCAGTGCTGGCGATCACCGACTCACCCGCATCGCCGCTCACCAGCATTGCCGAACATGTGCTGTTTGCCCCCGCCGACCATCCGGTAATGACCAGCTCCAACATCGCCGTGCTCGCCTTGATCGAAGGATTGGTGGCGGGCGTGATGGCGCGCAATAAAGAAGCCGTCAAACTGGCGACCGAACTGACTGAAAGTGTGATGTCTTATTTGCATATTCCTGCCAGTGGTAAATCGCCGAAGAAGTGATGGCTGACGAGGGGTAGTTCTCCCTGGTGGCCGATACTCTTGGGCTAGCAACTGAAGGCAGGTTACTCAATGCTGAAGAAACAGCTGGAAAGCAAAGTAGCGACTGCCGCTGAAATTGAGCGCTCCATCCAAGCCCTGAACAAAATGGCAGAACGCCTTTGAGGTGATGGCCGGGAAGCTGAGGCGAAAACCCTGCTTGATGCCTTGGACGCACTAAACCGGGCGCTTGATCGGATCAGGATTGGAGAGAGTCGAAGGACTTCGACTCTTCATTAAGACGCATGAGTCAATCAGCGGTTGAGATGAGGGCTGGGCGAATAACCCAGTTGGGATCGACGCTAACGAACAGCAAGCAAGTCGGCGAGCCCACAGACGGGCGGGTCCGAAAAAGATCTTACCCATAGATGTTTAGCTGCGCGTTTAAGTACACCCGGTGTTACTTCATCGAGGCTACAACGCCTTGCGTCGTTGCCTACGCCTGCGCCAGAATCCGCCGGCTTGTGCGCTTTGGGTACAGGTTTTATTGTTTCCTGGTCACTGAAAAACAGTGATCGGGTTTGGTAGCCCGTACATGAGATTTGCACAGCATCACCATTCGCGGCGTTTTTTCGTCTCGGCTTTATGGTGGTCATGCACAGGGCACCTTCGGGTGCGCCGGTCTCCTCATGTCCCGGTCTACCAACCTGCGCATGGCCGCCACCCATCGTTTGGTAGCGAGGTTGGATGGCTCCTTACTTATGGCATGAGGAGTTTTATCTATGTTCAAACCTACACCCAATCCGCCGATCACAGACCCGACATCCCCCTACGAATCCCTCGATTCAAAAAAGCTCCACGAAGCCGCCGAGCTCGCCCTCGACCACTACCTCAACCCGGCCGCTCAGATCATGGCCTCCACCAACGAACCCGAGCCCATGTACCTCGCCAACCCGAAGTACAACACCGAATCCCTACTGGCCAACGCCAGCGAAACACTCGGCTCGGCTACCGTCATGCTCAACAATTTCGCGGCGCTGCTGGAAACCTCACATCGCAAGACCCTGCTGGGCATTGCGCAAGTGGTCATGCTCGGTGAACTGGCGGTGAACCAGGCACTGGATCACGTCGAATTGAAGGAGTAATCGTCGTGCCCTGTGGCGAGGGCGCATACCATCGCCACAGGGAATATTCTCAAAATCAGCGTCGCCCCGATCCGTATACAGACACTCTGCACCCGTAGAGTTACATGTCGGGTCGGACCTACCTATGCAAGCAGCGGGCTAGCGATGTATTTTTGGCCAATGACCCTACATCGCAGTCTCATTTACGCATCGATACTCCTATGCACCGCTTGCGCAAAAACAGCAAGTATCCCGCCAGCCGACCTGACACTGTCGTCTTTTGGGCCTGGACCAAATAATCTTTACACAATCATTTTCACGTCAAATATCGATTTATTGAACGCCTTCAACACCTACGAAAACGCCAACCAATTAACGCCGATGTTGACCTGTTCTCTAGATAATGACTTGGACTTCTCGGTGGACCATTCCATCAACGTAAAAGCAGAGGGACGAGTGACCTCAGAGAGAAAAAACGAAACCAACCATACCTTTCTAGCAGATCTTGTTTTTTATCATACCAATCGGGATGGAACCCAACTTGATCTAAATAGCTATGACGTAATCAACCCACTCATTGCAGCCCAAACATCAATTCCTTGCAAGGTCCGCATAACGGCGTATGGGTACAAAGCCTATTACACCAACACCTTATTAATCCCATCTGGAGAAAGCGCTGTTGGAACGGATCGGCGCCGAGAAGCGGTCGCTGATTGTGTCGAAGGCGCTGGCTGACGCACTTGAAGTGCTGGGTGAACGCCACGACTTCGAGGAGTGACAGGAGACGGCGTCGACATTCCCGATCAACCTTGCCTCAGCCACCACTGAAGAGCCCGCCCGCTTCGCCAGCATGTCGCGACCTGAAATCATTGTTAAGGAAAAGTGGTCGCGACAGCTTGAGGATTTCGCCAAGACCGGCATAGAACCTTAATGCTTACGCTGCACAAACGTGATTCAAAATGGATCGTCAGGGAATGGGCCGACGAATGCCGCGCGAGCGTTCTCGTAAGATCTAAGCTCAGAAGTCCATTCAGCAAATGGCTTCAATTGGGTATTTAGTTCAGCAAAAGAGATTGCTTTTTTGGAATTCAAAACTCGGATCAATCGCTGAATTTCGTAATCGCTTTGGTCAAAGTTGTTCCAGAGTATTAAAGCATCGACTGCCAGCTTCACATGATCAATATCAGGCACCTCACGGGCATTTACGTCCAGTGAGTCGCGCAAAAAGCGATTGAGCAGTTCGATTGCGTCATCTGCGTCTTTGTCCGTTACTTGTTCCACTGCTGACTCCTCTGGCTTCGACCTTTCACCTGTAATACCCCAAGCCAAACCAAATTGCCACCACCCCACGCTGCGCATCCGGTCACGGAGGGCGGCGCCTGAGCCGACTACGAGCGGGGCTTATTTCAGCTTGAGTTCTATTTTGAATAGAGTCTCAACCTCCTCAGCAAGGTTCAATGCTCTTTCCACGCACTCCGTTAAATCTTCTCTCGCTTTAGCCTCGGATCGTTTTGCAACGGCATGAAAATCTCCTAGGACATCTGCGTCGAGGGGCACCGGATCATTAACACACATTCTGGAGTAATCGCGCTGCATATCCAAACGGTGATGTAAATCCTCAACTTGAAAACACTCATCGTAAAAACTCAGCAATTTTTTGGAAAGTGCTGCGCTGACGTACAGGTGAGAGTTTTGAAAGCTAAATTCGAAGGGAATCAGCTCAATCTGCTGCGTGGACCAATGATGAGTCACAAAAAGGTTACGAACTTCATAGAATGCTTGATGCAACTCCCTTTGATATTGATGGACTGCGAGATTATTTGCCCGCTTTGCCTGAGCTGCTGACCGCCAAGAGAAAACAGCCGCAACGACGGATACCAAAAAAGCAAGTCCGGCTATTAAATTTGCCCACATTGGCGCATCCACTACTGCCCCCTCCCTCCGGCCCAATTCCGGGTCGAACACAAAGACACCCACTTTGACGAATCGCGCGAATCGAAAGCGCATCTCTACGGCGCGCCGGGCGCCTTCGTTTCATCAATCTGCAAATGCCGGGCTCCACACCCATTGCATGTGAAGACTTGCGCGTCGATGCCCTTGTCGTAATGCATATCGACCTCAGTGCCATGGCCGAATTTTTGGCAAACGAATTTCACGGTCATTGCTGTAACTCCAGCATCAGGTGAGACCTCATGTTAGTCCGGAATCGAAGAGGTAAAGCATCAATCACTCCACCGCTCGGGCATGACCCGGCATAGGACGCCCCATGCCCACAGAAAACACACCGGCTGATCCATTCGGCCCGAACGGTCGCACCTTCCACATTCACTTGAGCGTTCGCGGTGCGCTGCGGGACGTCAGTAAGCGCCAGCTCAAAGGCATGTTCCGCTTCGAAGGTGGCCGTGAGTGCACCGCAGACGAGGCGAAAGATCACCTGCTTGAGGCGCTGGCCCAAGGGAAAGAAGTTCTGCCGTTCGGGCCCGTGCGAGGGTTTCGATTTCGCCGGCGGCGGCTGCCCAGGCCATGACAATCCGCCGACGCTGAATGCCCATAATCTGGTATCGATGGAGAGTGCAGGATGATCAGTCCTGCTTTTTGTTCCATTATTCCATTCGTTTAACCGGGTCAGAAACAGCTTCGCCGCATTGGTCAGCGTATTTGTTTAGGAGGATCGAATAGTTCGCAGCGTCATTATCGATATCTTTCATCATCGACTTGATTGCCATTTCTGTTCTGGCGCGAGTCAGCTTCTCGCTGGTGAGAGCTTTCGAGTAATCCAAGGCACTATCCGCGGCTTTGCTACTCCGCTCAGCTAATTCCGGTTTCTGAGCCTCAAGAATTTTTGCTGAAATCACATAGAACCCGGCGCACTCAGCCAGCTGAGAGCATGACCGCACTCGAAAAGCGCTACCCGCGAGTCGTTCACCAAGAAGCTGAAGCGGATCTGCCAGAGGCTGGACGAGGCATCGACCCGCACTATCGCTCACAAAGACTTCTTCAGCAAAGCAGCAACGTCCCAGATAGGCAAAAAGCTCAGAACCGACAACACTCGAACGATAGGAAAAGCGTTGCTTAATCGCCAACCCGGAAACGCTATCGTGCACGCGAACGAGACTGCTCATTACTAGCAAGGAATCAAATAGACACCCACCCGCTGTACGCTCTGCTGGCGGGGCAATTTTTTCGGTGGGGTAAAAGGTGGGGTAAATTCATAAATGAAAAAGGCCGGCGCTTTCACTGCCGACCTAAGTCATTGAAAAATATGGTCGGGACGGAGTGATTCGAACACTCGACCCCTAGCACCCCATGCTAGTGCGCTACCGGACTGCGCTACGCCCCGACTAGGCGTTGATTTTGTCCCTCATCTCGAGGAACGCTCAAGAATATATCGCAAGCTTTTGAAAACTGGAAGTATTTAAAAGCAGGAATTTATTTTTTGAGTACCACCAGAACATCTTCGAGCTCGGCGATCATCTGGCGGATCATTTGTTTGTATTGGGTGGTGTCGTCTTTGGCCTCATCGCCGGACAAACGCAAGCGTGCGCCGCCGATGGTAAACCCCTGATCGTAAAGAAGCGCGCGGATCTGCCGGATCATCAGCACGTCCTGGCGCTGATAATACCGGCGGTTTCCGCGGCGTTTGACGGGGTTGAGTTGAGGAAACTCCTGCTCCCAGTAGCGCAGTACGTGCGGTTTTACGGCACATAGCTCGCTGACTTCACCAATGGTGAAGTAGCGTTTGCCCGGGATGACGGGTAGTTCGTCGTTATGACTTGGTTCCAGCATAAGCCTCAACTCGGGCCTTCAACTTCTGCCCTGGACGAAAGGTGACCACACGGCGAGCCGTGATCGGGATTTCTTCTCCCGTTTTCGGATTGCGGCCAGGCCGCTGGCGTTTGTCCCGAAGGTCGAAATTGCCGAAACCGGACAATTTGACTTGTTCGTTGTCTTCAAGAGCGTGCCTGATTTCTTCAAAAAACAGTTCGACCAATTCCTTGGCCTCCCGCTTGTTCAGGCCCAGCTCTTCATACAGACGTTCCGCCATCTCAGCTTTCGTCAAAGCCCCCATACGTCACTTCCTTAACGTGGCGTTCAACCTTTGTTCGAGCGAGGTGAGGATGTTTTGCGTCGTGGTATTCACCTCATCGTCATTAAGAGTGCGCGATGGATGCTGCCAGGTCAAGCCAACTGCAAGGCTTTTTCTATGCGGATCAATACCTTTACCCTGATACACGTCAAATAGCCTGAGGTCTGTCAGCCATTCACCTGCATTTTCACGGATTACGTCCAGTACGGCAGCGGCCGCAACGTCTTTGTCCGCCAGCAGTGCAAGGTCACGACGCACTTCAGGAAAGCGCGATAACTCCTGGAATTTAGGCATTTTGCCCAACGCCACTTCGGCCAGAACCAGCTCGAATACGAAGACCGGACGGTCGAGACCGAGGGTTTTCGACAATTCAGGGTGGATCGCGCCAACGAAACCTACCAAACGGCCTTCACGTTCGATGCGCGCGGTTTGACCCGGGTGCAATGCCGGGTGTTTGCCCGGCACGAACGTGAACGAGTCCAGTGCGCCGGCGAAGCCCAGTACCGCTTCCACATCGGCTTTGACGTCGAAGAAATCCACGACATCGCGACCTTGTGCCCAGCCTTCCGGCAGACGGCTACCGCACACCACACCCGCCAGCATCGGCTCTTGCTTCAGGCCTTCCAGCTGACCGACGAAGCGCAGGCCGCTTTCGAACAGGCGGACGCGATCTTGTTGACGGTTCAGGTTGTGCTGAAGCGCCTTGACCAGGCCAGGCCACAGGGACGAACGCATGGCAGCCATGTCGTTGGAAATCGGATTGGCCAGCAGCAGCGGCTCGACACCCGGATTAAACAACTCGAACTGTTTCGGATCGATGAAGCTGTAAGTAATCGCTTCCTGATAACCACGAGCCACCAGCAGACGACGCAGCTCAGGCAGATCGCTGCGCGCTTCAGCCTTGGCTTGCGGCGCCAGACGGGCTTGCGGGTAGCGAACCGGCAGACGGTTGTAACCGTACAGACGGGCCAGCTCTTCGATCAGGTCGACTTCCAGGCTGATATCGAAACGGAAGCTTGGCACTTCAACGCGCCACTGCCCTGCCCCATCGGCAGAAATGGTCAGGCCCAAGGCGCTGAGCAGACGCTCGACTTCGGCCGAATCCATTTCCATGCCCAGCATTTGGGTGATGCGCTGGGCACGCAGAGTGATCGGTGCGATCGACGGCAGGTGCTGTTCGCTAACGGTCTCGATGATCGGACCCGCTTCGCCACCGGTGATTTCCAGCAGCAGGCCAGTGGCGCGCTCCATGGCTTCACGGGCCAGCTTCCAGTCCACGCCACGCTCGTAGCGGTGCGAGGCATCGGTGTGCAGGCCGTAGGAACGAGCCTTGCCAGCGACGGCAATCTGGTCGAAGAACGCGCTTTCCAGGAAAATATCGCGAGTGATCGCGGTGTTGACGCCGCTATGCTCGCCACCCATGACGCCGGCGATAGCCAAGGCGCGGGTGTGGTCGGCGATCACCAGCGTATCGCTACGCAGGCTGACTTCCTGACCGTCGAGAAGCACCAGCTTCTCGCCATCTTCGGCCATGCGCACGCGGATGCCGCCATTGATTTCTGCGAGATCGAATGCGTGCAGCGGTTGACCCAGTTCCAGCATCACGTAGTTGGTGATGTCGACGGCGGCGTCGATGCTGCGCACGTCGGCGCGACGCAGGCGCTCAACCATCCACAGCGGCGTAGGCTTGGACAGGTCAACGTTACGGATCACGCGACCCAGGTAACGCGGGCAAGCATTTGGCGCCAGCACTTCAATCGAGCGCGCTTCGTCGTGCACGGCAGGAACGCTGGCAATTGCCGGACGCACCACCGGGGCGGCGTAAAGCGCACCGACTTCGCGGGCCAGACCGGCCAGGGACAGGCAGTCGCCGCGGTTCGGGGTCAGGTCGACCTCGATGCTGGCGTCTTCCAGGTTCAGGTATTCACGAATGTCCTGACCGACCGGCGCATCGGCCGGCAATTCCATCAGGCCATCGTTGCCTTCGCCAATTTGCAGCTCGGCCTGGGAACACAGCATGCCGTTGGATTCAACGCCACGCAGCTTGGCTTTCTTGATTTTGAAGTCGCCCGGCAGTTCGGCACCGATCATGGCGAACGGGATCTTCAGGCCCGGGCGCACGTTTGGCGCGCCGCACACAACCTGGAAGGTCTCCGTGCCACTGCTGACCTGGCAAACGCGCAGCTTGTCGGCGTCCGGGTGCTGCTCGGTGCTCAGCACCTCGCCCACCACCACGCCACTGAATTCACCGGCGGCCGGCGTAACGCTATCGACCTCAAGACCGGCCATCGACAGACGAGCAACCAGCTCGTCGCGATTTACCTGCGGGCTTACCCAGCCACGCAGCCATTGTTCACTGAATTTCATCCTGCTCTCCTAAGAATTCGTTACGACTAGCGAAATTGCGCGAGGAACCGCAAGTCGTTGTCGAAGAACAGACGCAAGTCGTTCACGCCGTAACGCAGCATGGCCAGACGCTCAACGCCCATGCCGAAGGCAAAGCCCGAAAACTCTTCCGGGTCGATCCCGGACATGCGCAGCACGTTCGGGTGAACCATGCCGCAGCCCATGACTTCCAGCCAGCCAGTCTGCTTGCAGACACGGCAGCCTTTACCGCTGCACATCACGCATTCCATGTCGACTTCAGCGGATGGCTCGGTGAACGGGAAGTACGAAGGGCGGAAACGCACGGCCAGTTCTTTTTCGAAGAACACGCGCAGGAACTCTTCGATGGTCCCTTTCAGGTCGGCGAAGTTGATATCGCGGTCGACCAGCAGGCCTTCGACCTGGTGGAACATCGGCGAGTGAGTGATATCGGAGTCGCTACGGTACACACGGCCTGGGCAGACGATGCGGATCGGCGGCTGTTTCGATTCCATGGTGCGGACCTGTACCGGCGAGGTATGGGTGCGCAGCAACATGTTGGCATTGAAATAGAAGGTGTCATGCATCGACCGGGCCGGGTGATGGCCTGGGATGTTGAGCGCTTCGAAGTTGTGATAATCGTCTTCGACCTCAGGGCCTTCGGCAATGCCGTAGCCGATATGGGTGAAGAACTGCTCGATACGTTCCAGAGTGCGAGTAACCGGATGCAGACCACCGGAGGTCTGGCCACGGCCAGGCAGGGTCACGTCAATGGACTCGGCAGACAGTTTGGCGGCCAGGTCGGCCTCTTCAAACAGTGCCTTGCGGGCATTGAGAACCTCTGTGACACGCTCCTTGGCAACGTTGATCAGCGCGCCGACTTGCGGACGCTCTTCTGCCGGCAAATTCCCCAGGGTCTTCATCACCTGAGTCAATTCGCCCTTTTTGCCAAGGTAGTGAACCCGGATTTGCTCCAGGGCATTGATATCTTCAGCGCTTTGCACAGCCTCTAGTGCTTGAGAGACGAGCGCATCCAGGTTTTCCATGTACAGACTCCAGATACAAAATAGGGGAAGAGCTTGAAGGCTCTTCCCCTATTTATGACGTTTAACACCTGGCCCCACAGAGGTGAGGCCGGGTGACTGTCGGGGGTACTTAAGCCAAGGTGGCTTTAGCTTTCTCGACAATCGCAGCAAACGCCGCTTTTTCGTTCACTGCCAGATCAGCCAGAACCTTACGGTCGATCTCGATGGACGCTTTTTTCAGGCCGGCGATGAAACGGCTGTAGGACAGACCGTTGATACGTGCACCAGCGTTGATACGAGCGATCCACAGAGCGCGGAACTGACGTTTTTTCTGACGACGGTCACGGTAGGCGTATTGGCCTGCCTTGATTACCGCTTGCTTGGCAACACGGAATACGCGCGAGCGAGCGCCGTAGTAGCCTTTAGCAAGTTTCAGAATTTTTTTGTGACGTTTACGGGCAATGACGCCACGCTTTACACGAGCCATGAGTTACTTCCTCTATTCTTGACTAAAATTAACGAAGGCGCAGCATGCGCTCGACTTTTGCCACGTCAGACGGATGCAGCAAGCTGCTACCGCGCAGTTGACGCTTACGCTTGGTCGACATTTTAGTCAGGATGTGGCTCTTGAAAGCGTGCTTGTGCTTGATACCGTTAGCAGTTTTCAAAAACCGCTTAGCAGCACCACTTTTAGTTTTCATTTTTGGCATGTTCGGATACTCCGCATTCAGTTGATAAACATAATCAGAAGGCCTGCCGTGCCCTATTGATTACTTCTTCTTTTTCGGGGCGATGACCATGATCAGCTGGCGTCCTTCCATCTTAGGATGCTGTTCGACCGAACCGTACTCGAGCAAGTCACCTTCAACTCGCTTGAGGAGTTCCATCCCCAGCTCCTGGTGGGCCATCTCACGGCCGCGGAATCGCAAGGATACCTTGGCCCTGTCCCCATCACTCAGGAAACGTACCAGGTTGCGCAGTTTTACCTGGTAATCCCCTTCCTCCGTCCCTGGACGAAACTTGATTTCTTTAACCTGAATCTGCTTCTGGTTTTTCTTGGCCGCGGCAATCTGCTTCTTCTTCTCGAAGATCGATTTGCCGTAGTCCATCAGTTTGCAAACAGGGGGTACTGCATCGGCGGAAATTTCCACCAAATCCAGTTTGGCCTCTTCAGCCTTAAGAAGCGCGTCTTCAATTGACACAATCCCAAGCTGTTCACCTTCAGCCCCAATTAACCGAACCTCGCGTGCCGAGATATTCTCGTTGATCGGGGCTTTCGGTGCAGCTCGTTTATCTTGTCTCATTTCACGCTTAATAGTAATTACTCCGAATCTGGGCGACCACGCCGGGAAACCGCTTGCGCGAGAAACTCAGCGAACTGGGCGACGGGCATCGAGCCCAGGTCAGCACCTTCACGAGTACGCACAGCGACAGTCTGCATCTCGACTTCCCGATCTCCGATAACCAAGAGATAGGGAACCTTGAGCAAAGTATGCTCGCGGATTTTAAAGCCGATCTTTTCATTTCTCAAGTCAGACTTGGCACGAAATCCGCTTTCATTGAGGGTTTTTTCAACCTCAGCGGCAAAATCAGCCTGTTTATCAGTGATATTCATGATCACTGCCTGGGTCGGAGCCAGCCACGCGGGGAATGCACCCTCGTAGTGCTCGATCAGGATTCCGACGAAACGTTCGAAGGAGCCCAGGATCGCCCGGTGCAACATAACCGGGTGCTTGCGACTGTTGTCTTCGGAGACGTATTCGGCTCCCAGACGGACAGGCAGATTAAAATCGAGCTGAAGGGTACCACATTGCCAGACACGGCCGAGGCAATCTTTCAGCGAAAACTCGATCTTCGGACCGTAGAACGCACCTTCGCCTGGTTGCAGATCGTACGGCAAGCCAGCGCTATCAAGGGCTGCAGCCAGTGCCGCTTCGGCGCGATCCCACAGCTCGTCGGAACCGACGCGTTTTTCCGGACGAGTGGACAGCTTCATCTCGACGTCTTTGAAGCCAAAGTCGGCGTAAACGTCCATGGTCAGCTTGATGAACGCTGCGGACTCGGCCTGCATCTGCTCTTCAGTACAGAAGATGTGAGCATCGTCCTGAGTGAAGGCACGAACGCGCATGATGCCGTGCAGTGCACCCGACGGCTCGTTACGGTGGCAGGCACCGAACTCGGCCAGGCGCATCGGCAGCTCGCGGTAGCTTTTCAGGCCCTGATTGAACACCTGCACGTGGCACGGGCAGTTCATCGGCTTGATGGCGTAGTCGCGGTTTTCCGACTGAGTGGTGAACATGTTGTCGGCGTAGTTGGCCCAGTGCCCGGATTTCTCCCACAGGCTGCGATCAACGACTTGCGGAGTCTTGATCTCCAGATAACCGTTGTCGCGCTGAACCTTGCGCATGTATTGCTCGAGCACCTGGTACAGAGTCCAGCCATTCGGGTGCCAGAACACCATGCCCGGCGACTCTTCCTGGGTGTGGAACAGGCCCAGACGCTTGCCGATCTTGCGGTGATCGCGCTTTTCAGCTTCTTCGATGCGCTGGATGTAAGCCGCCAGCTGCTTCTTGTCCGCCCATGCGGTGCCGTAAACGCGCTGCAATTGCTCGTTCTTGGCATCGCCACGCCAGTAGGCGCCGGACAGCTTGGTCAGCTTGAAGGATTTCAGGAAGCGCGTGTTCGGCACGTGCGGACCGCGGCACATGTCGACGTATTCTTCGTGATAGTACAGGCCCATGGCCTGCTCGTTCGGCATGTCTTCGACCAGACGCAGCTTGTAGTCTTCGCCGCGGGCCTTGAACACTTCGATCACTTCGGCGCGCGGAGTGACTTTCTTGATCACGTCGTAATCTTTCTCGATCAGCTGCTGCATGCGCTGTTCGATGGCGGCCAGGTCGTCCGGGGTGAAAGGACGCTCGAAGGCGATGTCGTAATAGAAGCCTTCGTCGATGACCGGACCGATGACCATCTTGGCCGTCGGGTACAGCTGCTTGACCGCGTGGCCAACCAGGTGGGCGCAAGAGTGGCGAATGATCTCCAGCCCCTCTTCATCCTTTGGCGTAATGATTTGCAGCGAAGAATCGCTGTCGATGATGTCGCTGGCGTCGACCAGCTTGCCATCGACTTTGCCGGCCACGGTGGCCTTGGCCAGACCGGCACCGATGGATGCGGCGACCTCGGCTACGGAAACTGGGTGATCGAATGAACGTTGACTGCCGTCGGGAAGAGTAATAGTTGGCATGGCGCCTCCTCTCCTAGTGGTGACCCCTACCAAAGGTCACGTGGGTTGGGATGAGCCAGTACAAGATCCGATCCAGGCCATTCAATAACGAACGCCTGCCTTACAGCGGCAGGAGCCTTGCGGCCAACCGGAAAACCGAACCAGAGTGACTGGGATTCAAATCAGGGTTATTCGAGCCTCTGCCGCTACCGGGACTGAAGGTCATCCGGAGCCTGCAAACGCCCGAGCGAGGCATGCTAGCACAGATGAACGGTCGTCGCGGTGGCAAGGTTTTCTGCTGGGGCAAATCAGGCATTTTTATGCCAGAGTGCTGAACTTGAACCCTGCTTTACCCCTCAGATAACAAGACATTGACCCAAAAGGAGCATCTCAGCATGCGTCTGAATCGTTTATTCGCCATCGTTGCACCCGTCGTCCTGTTGCTGCCGCTGGCTGCCCATGCCGATTGGCCAAAGGGCGAGCGCGAGAAGTACATGGCTCAGTGCACTCAGGCGGCCACTCCGCAGATCGGCGCTGCGGCAGCCAAATCACACTGCGCATGTGGCGCTGATGCGATCAAATCGTACCCGGCCAGCGACATTCAGGCCCTGATGGATAACAAGGCCAGCCCGGAACTGCAACAGAAAGCGCTGGGTCAGATCGCTAAATGCAAGGCCAATGGACCGGCGAAAAAGTGAGTAAAAAGTCCTTTTGACTCGGCTCACCGCCGATAAAAAGTGATGAAATTTAGCTTTTTCGTACGATTTATGCAGGTTTTTCAGCTTTTTTTATTGTCTTTACTTTCGGCCGAAAGCCTTTTAAACCGGGGCTTTCAGCCACACGAAGCAACAAAGCAAACGCGACTGTAGGGCAAACAGCACACCCGGGGGGCTCCCAAAGCGAACATTTCGACTATGATACTCCGGTGTGCCCAGTTGGCCTGAGCAGCACAGTACTACTGAAAATATATGTTTCTTGGAGATACACCATGTCTAATCGCCAAACCGGCACCGTTAAATGGTTCAACGATGAAAAAGGCTTCGGCTTCATCACTCCTCAAGGTGGCGGTGACGACCTGTTCGTACACTTCAAAGCTATCGAAAGCGACGGTTTCAAAAGCCTGAAAGAAGGCCAGACCGTTTCCTTCGTGGCTGAGAAAGGCCAAAAGGGTATGCAAGCTGCACAAGTCCGCGCTGAGTAATTTTCAGCCGCACTAAAAAAACCCCGTCCATGTGACGGGGTTTTTTATGGGCGAAGCAAAAGCCTGGAGCGATCAGCCGCAGTTGACGCGGGTGACCATCAGGTTGTTGTCGGTGTTCAGGTTCAGACGATCGGAGCGGTATTCCAGGGTCACCATGTCATCAGGCTTGAGGAACCGGGCATTCTGCGCGCCTGCGCGGGTACGCGCCTGCTCCAGCAATTGGGGCGAAGCCTTTTTGCCAATCGTGAACTCGGCAGCCTTTGCCTCACAACGGCTGCGGCCAGTGTCGGTCGCCACAGGGTCCTTTGCCGACTCGGTGGACGTACTGCTGCAACCGGCCAGCAGAGTGGCGGCCAACAAAGTACCCAATGACGCGAGCTTCCAAGGCATGAAGCCTCCTTTTTTCAATAGTTAAGCTGAGATCGTGCGACCGCCATTTTGGCGTTTGGTTTCAAGGCGGGCGCTATCGCCCCGCCCTCGATCCGGGCAGCGTCGAGTGTGCCTGAGCATTGGCATGCCGTTCATCACTCAATCGTGACTGAATATGAACGGTGCTCAATAAACGTCGATGTAGTCGAAAGGCGGTTTCGGCCAGTTCTGCTTGAGCGCATTGAAAATCTGCATGACCCAGACCTCGTCGCTGGCCGCGACCATTCCGACATAACCGGACCCCTTGGCCCAGGTCTCCAGGCGAAACAGCAGCCCGTCGATGTCCGTGCCGCCCACAATGCCCGACGAAATGTAGGCGATGCCGCCCTTGGTGACCCGCAGCTGGGTGTGTTCATCGTCGCTGGCAGAAGCCAGCAGCTGACGCACCGCTTCGAGGGTCAAGCCGTCAGGAATGTTCAAATCGATCTGCACAGCACGGTCCTTGAAAATTCATCAAAGACCAAGTGTCGCATAGCCCTCCCCTCATGCCTAAGTCGGAGTGCCAAACGCCGCGCAAAATGGTTAACTCGACACTCAGACATCCTGATTTCACGAGCGCCATCATGACCACCGTAAGCATCGATGCCAATATCACAATCAAGTGGCCACAGGGTCACAGCTCTTACAGCCCGGGCAGCCCGGAAGAGTTGGCAATCATTGGTATCGATTTGCTGGTCAAGGAATTGGGGACGCAGGCCGCTCAGACCTTCATCACTCAGGTTCTCGAGAGGTACCCTGCCGATTATATGGGCCTGACAGATAGCGAGTGAACGTAAAAACCCGCAGGCTGGCACCTGCGGGCCTATGACTTACTTCAAGCGAGCCAGACGCTGAGTCAGCAGGTCGAAGAAGCCCTGAGCGTCGCCATTTTCAACCCAGAAGGCATTTTTCGGTGCTTTCAGACCGTCATACCAGTCGACGATGGTCTGGCCGAAGGTCGGCCCTTCACGGCTATCAACCACTACGTTGACCGAACGCCCTGTGAACAACTCTGGCTTGAGCAGGTAAGCGATGACTGTGGCGTCATGCACCGGGCCACCCGGAATGCCGTAGTGCTCCATGTCACCTTTGACGTATTCGTTGAGAATATCGCCCACCAGCTTGCTGGCATTATTGTCCAATGCGGCGATTTGCTTCAGGCGCGCGTCACTGGTCAGGATCTTGTGGGTCACGTCCAGCGGCAAGTAAGTCAGCTTGACGCCACTTTTCAGCACTACTTCCGCGGCCTGAGGGTCGGCGAACAGGTTGAATTCGGCCACCGGGGTGATGTTGCCGCCGTTGAAGTGCGCACCACCCATGATCACCACTTCCTTGATGCCCTGAACGATTTCAGGCTCCTGGATCAGCGCCAGGGCCAGGTTGGTTTGCGGGCCGAGCATGGCGATGGTGATGCTGTGGGGTTTGGCGGCCTTCAGGGTGTCGATCAGATAGTTGACCGCATTGCCTTCGGCCAGGCCTTTCTTCGGCTCGTGCACCGTGACACCCGACAAGCCTTCCTTGCCGTGGATGTTCTCGGCATAGATCGGCGTGCGCATCATGGGTTTCGGTGCACCCGCGTAAACTGGCACCTCCTCGCGCCCTGCCCACTCACGGGCCAGACGCGCATTACGCGAGGTCTTGTCCAGACGCACGTTGCCAGCAACGGTGGTCAGCGCACGAATATTCAGCTCTTCGGGCGATGCCAGGGCAAACAGCAAGGCGACCACGTCATCGGCACCCGGATCGGTGTCGATGATCAAGTCGATCTTCTCCGCCGCTTGGGCGCTTGTTGCGGTAATCAGGGACAAAAGCAGCAGACTCCGGAGCAGGTGGTGCAGTTTCTGAGCATAGCGGTGCATAGCGCACTCCTTGTGCGTGGGAAGAACGGACAGTTAAAACGTTACTCCAGCCACCAGCACGATGTTGCAGTACGGCTGACATTCGCCTGTACGAATAATCGCCCGTGCTTGTCGGCTGAGTGCTTTGAATTGGTCATGACTGAGCAGTTCGCGTCGACCCAGCGCACCTTCGGCATTCAGTTCATCCAGCGCGCTCAAGGCCGACGGTTTCTTGTCCAGAATCTCATGGGCCAGCACATGGCTTTCGACCTGCATTTCGCTGAGCACGACCTTCAAGGTACTGACGAAATCCGGAATGCCGTGGGTCAAGGCCAGGTCGATCAATTCGACGCCGGGCGGAACCGGCAGGCCGGCATCGCCGATCACGACCGTATCGCCATGGCCCAGGGAGGCGATCAGCCGCGACAGCGCGACGTTGAGCAAAGGAGTCTTTTTCATGGTGCTTTAAACGCCTGTACGTCGGACAAGGTGGGAATCGAAGGTTGCGCGCCGGCCCGGGTGACCGACAGCGCAGCGGCGACCTGACCGAAACGGATCGCATCGGCCTCGCTTTTGCCGGCCGCCAGCGCCGCGGCGAAACCACCAACGAACGTGTCGCCGGCTGCAGTGGTATCGACCGCCTTCACTTTCGCTGCCGGGAAATGCTCGAAGCGTGTGCCATCGGCGAACAGTGATCCTTGAGAGCCCAGGGTGATGATCACTTTGCCGGCGCCCATGGCGATCAAGCGGGTGGCGGCGGTTTTGGCGGTGCTCAGGGAGTCCACCGGCAAACCGCTCAAGGCCGAGGCTTCGCTTTCGTTGGGTATCAGGTAATCGATGGCTGCATACCAATCCGCCGGCAGCGGGCGACTGGCCGGCGCCGGATTGAGAATCACGGTTTTACCCAGCTCACGACCGCGCTTCAGAGCATGGCCGACTGTGGCATCCGGCACTTCCAGCTGACAGATGATGACATCCGCCGCTTGTAACACCGCGTCGAAACGGTCGATCACTTCGGGCGTCAGCGCACCGTTGGCACCGGCAACAATCACGATCGCGTTCTGACTGTTGTCATCGACCACGATCAACGCCACACCGCTGGAATCTTCGACGGTACTGACCGCCTGGCAATCGATCTGCTCGGCCAACAACGCCCCGCGCAACGCTTCGCCATAGGCGTCGCTGCCGACACAACCGACCATCGACACCTGCGCCCCCAGCCGCGCCGCAGCCACAGCCTGGTTCGCGCCCTTGCCGCCGGAAACCGTGGCAAACGATTTGCCGATCAGCGTTTCACCACCACGGGGCAACCGTGGCGCCCGGGTTACCAGGTCCATGTTCAGGCTGCCTATTACCACTACTTTTGCTGGCATACATCACTACTCATCAATTCTGTTTCTGCGGTGCTTTTGGTTTCAGCGGTGCTTTCGTTTCAGCGGTATTGGGCAAACACACCAGCCAGCGGCGCGGTCGATTCGCGCAGGACAATACTGGGCGTCACGATGCGCTGATCGGTCGCCAGATCCGGCGTGGCAATCCTGCGCAACAGCACTTCAGCCGCCATCTCGCCAAGCTGCAGGATCGACTGGCCCACGGTGGTCAGCGCCGGATAGACGTATCGACTCATCTGGATATCGTCGAAGCCGATCACCGACAACTCGGTGGGTACACGAATATTGCGCTCGGCAGCGGCGCGCAACACACCGATGCCAATCATGTCGTTGCCGGCGAAGATCGCGCTGGGCGGGTTCTTTTCCAACAGGATCGCGGCGGCGTTGTAACCGCCGGTGCTGGTGAAGTCGCTTTCCAGCATGCGCTCGCGCGGCACTTCGACGCCCGCCTCTTTCAAGGCGCGGCAATAACCGGCCAGACGCATCTGCGCCACGCTGGTACTCGCCGGCCCGCCAATCGTGGCGATGTCCCGGTGCCCCAACTCCAGCAAATGCCGGGTCGCCAGATAGGCGCCATATTCGTGATCGATGCGTACCAGGTCGGCATCGAGACCTTCGAGCCCACGGTCGACGATCACCATTGGGGTACGCACACCCGCCAGACCTTCGGCCAGGCCGCTATCACCCCCGGCCGAGGCAACGATCAAGCCGTCAATGCGTTTTTCCAGCAACACGCGAAGGTAGCTGCGTTGCTTGTCCGGGTTGTCGTCGGAGTTGCAGAGGATGACGCAATAGCCGTTGCGCTCGCAGTAATCCTCGATGCCACGGGCCAACTCGGCGAAGTACGGGTTGAGGCTATTAGGTACCAGCAGGCCGATGGTCGCGGTGGTTTTCGCTTTCAATGACCGAGCCACGGCACTGGGCACGTAGTCGAGGCTTTTGATCGCTGCCTCGACCTTGATCCGTACTTCCTCACTGACCGGCCGCGTCTTGTTCACCACGTGGGAAACCGTGGTATAGGAAATGCCCGCGAGTGCCGCTACATCCTTGATTGTTGCCATGACTCAGGTCCGCCGGCTTGCGCGCTGACTGCGATAAGTATCAAGCACCACCGCCACCACGATAACCGCACCGGTGATGATGCGTTTGGTTGGCTCGGTCGCGCCGATCTGCGCCAGACCAGCCGCCAGTACCGAGATGATCAGTACACCGAAGAAGGTGCTGATCACCGAACCGCGCCCACCCATCAGGCTGGTGCCGCCGATCACCACTGCGGCGATCACCTGCAGCTCCAGGCCGGAGCCGGCGTTCGGGTCCGCCGCTTCCAGGCGAGAAATCTGAAACAACGCAGCGATACCGGCCAGCAGCCCCATCAGACTGAAGACCAGGATCTTGTAAGGTTTCGGATTGATCCCCGCCAGACGCACCGCCTCTTCGTTGGTGCCGATGCCGATCAGGTAACGACCGAACACTGTACGCGTCAGCACGGCCTGGGCGATGAAGATAATCAGCAAGGCAATGATGAATGACGGCGAGATGCCGAACGCGATCGGGTTGGACAGCCAGGCGAAGGCATCACCGATGTAGGCGGTGCGCGAACCGGTCATCTGATACGCCAGGCCCCGCGCCATCTCCAGCACGCCGAGGGACACGATGAACGACGGAATCCGCCACGCCACGGTGATCGAGCCGGTGATAGTCCCGGCCAATGCCGCTACCGCCATACCAAGCAAGGCCGCAGGCAAGACGCTCCAGCCCCAACCGAGAATCGCCACGCTGACCGCCGAGGCTGCGAGCGCCAGCACCGAACCCACCGACAAATCGATGCCACCTATGATCAACACAAACGTCATGCCGACCGCCAGCACCATCAAATCGGGAATCTGGTTGGCCAGGGTGCTGAAGGTGTCGTAAGACAGGAAATGGCTGCTCAACACCGAGAACAGCGCGACCATCGCCAGCAAGGCACCGGCCAGGCCCAGATAGGTGCCAAGGCCGTAAAAATTGCCACTACGTTTGCCGGCCAAAGATGCAGTATTCATGGAAGATCCCTAGGCGCTGCTTCGTTGAGCAACGCATCACGTTTTTGGTAGCCGGCGAAAGCGGCGGCAAGCAAATCATCCTGGGTCCAGCTGTCACGCTCGAAAGTGTCAATCAGACGCCCTGCCGACAGCACACCGATGCGATCGCAGATCAGCATCAGTTCGCGCAGGTCGCTGGACACCACCACCAGCGCTTTGCCCTGACGGGTCAACTCACCGAGTAATGCGTAGATATCGAACTTGGCGCCGACGTCGATGCCACGGGTCGGCTCGTCGAACAGCATCACCGAACAGTCGCGCTCGAGCCAGCGGCCGATCACGACTTTCTGCTGATTGCCGCCGGACAGTTCCGAGACCAATTGCGTCGGACTTGAACTGCGAATGCGCATGGCGTCGATCTGACGCTGGGCCAGGAACATCTCGTCAGCGTTGTTGACGAAGCCGCCGCTGGAAATCACCGGCATGTTGCCCAAGGCAATGTTGGCGCTGATCGATTGCGTCAGCAGCAGGCCTTCGCCTTTGCGGTCTTCGGTGATCAGGGCGATGCCGTGACCAACCGCGTCGGCTGGCGAGCGAATATCCACCACCTGGGCCGGCGAACCCAGCGCGACCGTGCCGCTATCGGCTGTATCAGCGCCGAAGATCAGGCGCAGCAACTCAGTGCGCCCTGCCCCGATCAAACCGGAAATTCCGAAAATTTCACCGGCGCGCACTTCGAAGGACACATCGCGGACTTTGTCGGAACGGGTCAACCCTTTGACCGTCAAGGCCGGAACGCCGATGTTGCGCGGTCCCATGTCGATGTGTTCGCCCAACTCACGGCCGACCATCAGGGTGACCAGTTGCTCGCTGTTGTAATTGGCCATCGGCTCGACACAGACCAGGTTACCGTCGCGCAATACCGCAATGCGCTGGGCCACCCGAGCCAATTCTTCGAGGCGGTGGGAAATGTAGATGATCGACACGCCACGAGCCTGCAGGCGAGTGATCTGCTCGAACAGCATTTCGACTTCACGGGCCGTGAGCATTGCTGTCGGCTCGTCGAGAATCAGCACGTGGCAATCGCCGATCAGATTGCGGGCGATCTCCACCATCTGCTGATGGCCGATACCCAGTTCGCCAACCAACGTATCTGGATCGATGGCATCCAAGCCAACCTGGGCCATGGCCTCGATCGCCGCCTTGCGCAATTGCTTGCGGCTGATCCAGCCACCGTGGCTAGGCAGGTTGTCAAGAAACAGGTTTTCCGCCACCGACAATGTCGGCAACAGATTGAGTTCTTGCATGACCATGCGGATGCCCAGCTCTTCGGCCTGGCTCCGGCTGCCAGGACGGTAATCCTGCCCCTGGAATTGCATATGGCCGGTGGTCGGCGTCACCAGTCCGCCAATGATTTTCGACAGCGTGCTTTTGCCGGCACCATTCTCGCCAGTCAGCGCCAGCACTTCGCCGCGCATCAGCGTCAGGTCGATACCGGTGAGGACGGGTTGGGCATAGGTCTTACCGATACCGCTGACCGAGAGGACAGCGTTCGGGGCGCAAACAGACATAAAACTCTCCATGTGCTCGCCCCAGGAGGCGAGCACCGTTGTGTCGCCAGAAGGACTACTTGGTAACCAGCTCTACCGGAGTTTCAATGACGCCATTAACGCCGCTATCGACTGTCTCGCCTTTGATGATTTTCAGCGCAGTCTCGATGCCGAACACCGCTTGCCGGGCAGCAAACTGGTCGGCGGTGGCCAGGACGCGGCCATCCTTGAGCATTGGCTTGATGGCGTTGATGTTGTCGTAACCGACCACTTGCACCTTGCCGGCCTTGCCCGCCGCGCGCACGGCAGATACTGCGCCGACGGCCATGCTGTCGTTGCCGGCCAACAGGGCCTTGATGTTCGGGTATTCGCTGAGCATCGACGAAGCAACCTTGCCGCCCTTGTCGATTTCCCAATCACCGGACTGCAGGGACACGACTTTGATCTGCGCCGCCTCCATCGCATCCTTGAAGCCCGCCGTGCGCTGCTGGGCGTTGGTGGTGGTGGAAACGCCTTCAATGATGCCGACTTCATCACCGGCCTTCAGCTGTTTGGCCAGGTACTCACCCACCAGACGCGCGCCTTTGCGGTTGTCCGGGCCTACGAACGGAACGGTGATGTTTTTGCTTTTGACCACGGCCGGGTCCAACTGGTTATCGATGTTGATCACGGTGATGCCGGCATCGACTGCTTTCTTGATGACCGGGACCATGGCCTTGGAGTCTGCCGGGGCGATGACCAATGCGTTGACTTTGGACAAAATCATTTGCTCGACGATACGCGTCTGGCCGGCCGTGTCCGTTTCGTCCTTGATGCCGTTGGAGATCAGCTCGAAGTCGCCGGAATGGTCTTTCTGGTAGGCCTTGGCGCCGTCTTCCATGGTCAGGAAGAATTCGTTGGCCAGGGATTTCATGACCAGTGCGACTTTAGGTTTTTCAGGGGTTTCGGCGAATACCGAAGAGACAGGTAAAGCGGCGGATGCGGCCGCCAGCATAGCGACAGCGAGAAGACGTCCAGCGAATGGCAGCTTCATGGGTTCACTCCGATCTTATGATTATTCTGAGCAACGCTTGCGCTGGAGTAACCTGCGGGACTCTGACCCTCACTGGATCCAGCCATCAAGGTGACCGCGCAAACGTTTGCGTAGACCGAACTATGCGAACCCTGTCGAGATTTGTCAACGCCCGTTCTGTCTCTCGGCTGGCTCTTTTACATCACGCCGTGGTGCTGACCAGGCTGCCACTGCTGGAACCCTTGGCCAGCTCTTTCACAAGATTGCCAGTCACTTGCGCGAGCGCACCGCTGGTATCGGCGATTTGCCCCTGAATCGACATGACAGCGGTGGCTTTGGCTTCCGGAGTCGGATAATTCGCTGCCTGAGCGGCCGCCAATTGCTGCTGCTGTTCGCGCAGTTGCTGCTGCAGTTCCTGCATGCGCTTGAGCAATACCTGCACCGCAATACTTTGATTGCTGCTTTTTTCGGATTTGGTTTCGCCTTGAGTCTGCGCAGAACCACCGGTTCTGACTTGGTTGTCGCTCCCCTCCTCTTCGCCCAGCGCTTGGGCCGAGGCGTCGGACGTCGCTTCACTCAAGGCATTGATGGTCGCCGGCGACTTGCCCGCGATAATGATTGCGCCTGCATTTGGAAAACCGACAGTAAATGACATGTGAACTCCTGGAAAAGATCCCTTTAGAGGAGCATCGACCTGCGCGGGGGTTTCTTTAGCACTGATTTCCGATTTTGCAAGGCGACTTTCTCAATGAAGGTCGGAGAGCCGAACGTAAAAGCTGCACATGTTCGGAAACCCGGACGACCAAGTACGAATATTTTTCCGAACGTTTCAATAATTCCTATAAAAATCATCATGTTAAAAGATCTCATTGTGGTGTATCAGGCTGGTACAGATCCTGCTCTTCTCATACACCCCCAGCGTTCAGATCTGCTTGGGGCCGTGTCTAGATGAACCTGCATCCGCAACGTTTCACTACGAGAGAAAACAATAATGAAATCTGCCTTCAACACTTTTATTCCGGGCGCTTTGGCCCTGCTATTGCTTCTGCCCACCGCCCTTCAGGCAAAAGAAGTCGAAACCCAACAGAAACTGGCGAACGTGGTGATCCTGGCCACCGGCGGCACCATTGCCGGCGCGGGCGCCAGCACCGCCAACAGCGCCACCTATCAAGCGGCGAAAGTCGGCATTGAACAATTGATCGCAGGGGTTCCGGAACTGAGCCAATTGGCCAACGTTCGCGGCGAACAGGTCATGCAGATCGCGTCCGAAAGCATCACCAACGACAACCTGCTGCAACTGGGCCGTCGCGTGGCTGAGCTGGCCGACAGCAAAGACGTCGATGGCATTGTTATCACCCACGGCACCGACACGCTGGAAGAAACCGCTTTCTTCCTCAATCTGGTGGAAAAAACCGACAAGCCGATCATCGTCGTCGGCTCCATGCGCCCAGGCACCGCCATGTCGGCCGACGGCATGCTGAACCTGTACAACGCCGTCGCCGTGGCCAGCAGCAAAGACGCGCGCGGCAAAGGCGTACTGGTGACCATGAACGATGAAATCCAGTCGGGCCGCGATGTCAGCAAAATGGTCAACATCAAGACCGAGGCATTCAAAAGTGCCTGGGGCCCACTGGGCATGGTGGTCGAAGGCAAATCCTACTGGTTCCGCCTGCCAGCCAAGCGCCATACCATGGACTCGGAATTCGACATCAAAACCATCAAGAGCCTTCCTGACGTGGAAATTGCCTATTCCTATGGCAACGTCAGCGACACCGCCTACAAAGCCCTGGCTCAATCGGGCGCCAAAGCCATCATCCATGCCGGCACCGGCAATGGCTCGGTCTCGTCCCGCGTGGTTCCGGCCCTGCAAGCCCTGCGCAAGGACGGCGTACAAGTCATTCGTTCTTCCCACGTCAACGCCGGTGGTTTCGTACTGCGTAACGCCGAACAGCCTGACGACAAGTACGACTGGGTTGTGGCTAACGACCTGAACCCGCAAAAAGCCCGCATCCTGGCCATGGTCGCGTTGACCAAGACCAACGACAGCAAAGAGCTGCAACGGATGTTCTGGGAATACTGATCCGCCCTCGCCCGACCTGTTCCCGGTCGGGCACCGCCATCACCACTCGCCAGCCCTGGCGAGTGGTTCACGACTTCTTCCGATAAAAAATTTCCCACCGTCCTACACCAAACGGAAAAAACCACTGTCAGAGGATTTTCTTGAATTTTAAGCAGTTGCGAAAATGCTTACAGTTAAATACTGTATGCACGTACAGCTTAATAAGGATAATTCCGTGGCCACTTCCTCTGTCTCTCCTGACGCCTATGAACGCCTGGGTATGCGCGTTCAGAAAATCATCAATTCCCCCACCGCCCAAAAAGCCAAAGCTGCACTGATCTTCCGTCTTCCGGACGAACCCGTGGATGAGTGGGAACGCTTGCTCGAAGAAATCGACGAGAACGACAACGTCACCCTCGCCCATCGCGACGATGGCGGTGTGCAGATTTTCTGGGTTGTGCCGAAGGAAGACTGAGTCAATGAGTGTCCGCTGGTTTGCTTTACTGCTGCTGTTCATCACCCTCGGCGCCCAGGCTGGCGCCCCACGCACCTTCAACGAAGCCAAGAAAGTCGCGTGGAAGTTGTACGCCCCGCAATCCACCGAGTTTTATTGCGGCTGCAAATACACCGGTAACCGTGTAGACCTCGCCGCCTGCGGTTATGTGCCGCGCAAAAACGCCAAACGCGCCTCGCGCATCGAGTGGGAACACATTGTTCCGGCGTGGCAGATCGGTCATCAGCGCGAATGCTGGCAACAAGGCGGGCGCAAAAACTGCACGCGGTACGACCCGACCTATCAGAAAGCCGAGGCCGATCTGCACAATCTGGTGCCAAGCATTGGCGAGGTGAATGGCGATCGCAGCAACTTCAGCTTCGGCTGGTTGCCGGTGCAAACCGGTCAATACGGTTCGTGCCTGACACAGGTCGACTTCAAGGCGAAGAAGGTCATGCCCCGCCCTTCCATTCGCGGCATGATCGCCCGGACTTACTTCTACATGAGCAAGCAGTACGGCTTGCGCCTGTCAAAACAGGATCGGCAACTGTATGAAGCCTGGAACAAGACTTATCCGGTACAGACTTGGGAACGTCAGCGCAATCAGAGTGTTGCTTGCGTGATGGGGCGCGGCAACGAATTTGTCGGCCCGGTGGACATGAAAACCTGCGGCTGACCGACTGCTGAAAACACAAAGGCCTGGGGCATTACACCCCAGGCCTTTTTCGTTTCTAACCGTCGCTTTTGTGTTATTGGGCCGTCGGGTGCTCAACGACCAGCGCCTCGATGTTCCTTTTTTTCGCCCGGGTGAGCGCAGCCGTCACTTCAGCTTGTTTGGCTTCGGCCTCGGCTTTCGAATTGAATGGCCCGACCAGAATACGAACCTTCCCATTATCCCTGATGACGCTGGAAACGAAGCTATGCTCAATCAACCAGCCGCTCAGGTCGCTGACCGCCTGGGGCGTTTCGCCGCGCACCTCGACGTCCCATTGTGGACCGGTTGTCGCCGCGGGTGCGGAAGCGACTGTCGGTTGGGGCTTTTGCGCGTCAACCCCCTTACCCTCATCGCACCCGACCAACGTCAATACTGCGATTACCAAGGCCATTTTGCGCACAACGCTTCCCTCTGAATGCTGAAAGCGGCGATTTTAACACTCATGGATCCTGTTCGAGCGCCGCAAAATGGGCGCAAAACAACGAGAATGATGGTTGCGGCCTCTGTATAGTTACGCCTTGGGAATTAATGCAGCATCTGCGCGTCAGAAAGAGGCACCCAAACTGCGAGACTTCGCACTAATCTATACCTATACCGACCTCTGCACTGTCCAAATCAGGTGCCCTACAAAGCAATCAAGGAGAAAACCATGCTGATACTCACCCGCAAAGTCGGTGAAAGCATAAACATCGGTGACAACATAACGATCACCATTCTGGGCGTTAGCGGCCAGCAAGTCAGGATTGGCATCAACGCCCCGAAAGACGTTGCGGTGCATCGCGAAGAAATCTATCAACGCATTCAGGCCGGCCTGACCGCCCCAGACAAACCGCAAACACCCTGAATCCTGCTGTGGTCAGTAGCCAGCCCATTCAGCCTCGAATATCGGCTGGCTAAAGATTCAAGCACCGCATCGCTCTGCGCCCAACCTCACTGCGACACAGTCGCAACGTGGAGCCGATACTAGCGCCCCCTCTCATGCCATGACTGTCAGACGTTTCGGATTTACTGCGAGAAAAGAGCTTCCTCCTTCCTGACTAACCAAACGTTATCCCACGCGCCATGCCCGTGGCGGCCACGACCATCAGCACCAACAGCAGCGCTTCGATATGACTGATACGGGCAAACAGCGTTGCGCGCCCGGTATCGATCGCCGCCCCACGCCCCAGCGCAATCCGCCATTTGATCAGCGCCACCATCGGCGCAATTTCAAGCAACAGGATAAAGACGAAGAGCGTCATCTTGAGATGAAACAGCGGTTGGTGAAGATAGTAATCAGTGCCTTTTTCATACCCGCCAAAGGCTCGCACCCCCCCCGTGACCAAGAGAATGACTGCAGAGATCCCCCACAGATTATCCGCAACCAAAACGCTGCGCGCTTCCCCCGCCCCGGCAATCAGGCGACGTAAAGCTGTACCGCGGGTCAGTACTGCCCAGAAGCCCAGCGCAAAGGCCAAGAGGTGAATCGCCGCCAGAAACCAGTGAGCCAGCATCGACATACTCCTTACAGATGAAGTTTAAACAGCCCTACAGTAGTAGTTCATCGGAGGAGATTTGCCTACGCACCTGGTTCCGCTGATTACCCGCACATCACCACCGCCAGGGCGACCGATTTGCCGGGTGTTTCAACGTCGGACTCAATTGGCACACAGCGGGCACAAAAAAGCCGGGCTCCTGAGGGATACCCGGCTTTTGAGAACTTTGGACTTAATCCGTTCTTTTTGAAGTCGAAGTGCGAGCGTTACTCAACCCTTTCGTGTTGTGATCGCCAGGCTTGGAGGCCGAAATGGCAGAGGCCTTCGCCACCCCTCGCGTATCCTTGGAATGAGCAATGCCCGAAGTGACTGAACCACGACCACGATCACCGTTACGATCGCTACCGTAGTGGTTGCCGCTGAGACCATGGTCCCGAACGGCCCTGCCTGCGTGATCACTGCTCAAGCCTGCGCCACGGCCATTGCTGCTGACACCGCCAGAATGGCCTGAATTACCGCTGCCACCATGACCACCGCCGTTACCACCACCGTTACCGCCGCCATTGCCACCGCCGCTACCGCCGCCGTTACCACCACCACCACCACCACCACCACCACCACCACCACCATCTTTCGCGTAGGCGGAACTCATGATGGACAGATCAGCGGGCAATAATGGGGCGGCTGCAAGCATCATCACGCACGACATGACAGCTGCAAAACTTTTATTTTTTAATAACATGGGTGGGTTCCGTGAGGTTGATATTGCACGAAGTAATTGACCGATTCGGCGCCACACAGTTCAAAGGTCAACGACCAACGGGCAGGCAATGTGCAGTTATCGAACAATGCACATTGCTTCCCGTAGTTTTATTGGTCGTTATGCAGCGAGGGAGCGATTGGAATCTGTCGTTTTCACTTCAATCGAATGCGCCATTGAGAACCTCGTAGATGATCCCGGTAGCGATCGCCACCAATATCAAGTCAGTGCCAGCCTGCCGCCACTCGTAGCCATCGTAGTGTGGAAGCCTGCCGAGCAATCGGCCATCGAGTTTCTTGGCGATCCCCGGCGGTAGCGGTTTTCCGCGGGCGAGATTTTTTTGAATGCCGGGTGGCAAGGCGGGCCCAGGGCTCCAGTAATCGCGATAACCACCCACGATTCCAAGAACACTTCCGTGATTGATGCTCGGACCGTGACTCCAATCGTCACCCCCTGAACCTTTGCCTTTGTTTCCATGGCTGGCGTTGCCATGGTCCTGGATGTTTTGTGGATTTCCCTTGCCGCTTCCCTGGCCCTTCCCGTTTCCCGGGTCGGCCAATGCAGTCATTGAACCGGACGCCAAGGCAAGACACGTCATAGCGGCAATCAACGAGCGAGATCTAAACATATCCGTTCTCTCAGAAAGGGGATGCCCCCTGCAATGTAGACGGTTATGGCTGTATTAGTTCAGAAACTGTGTTCACTGGAGCGACAGGGCCAGACGGGGAAATCGAACGAATGGAGAGCAGAGCTGGCCCAGTTAGTTGATAGCTGGGCCAGCTGAAACACTAACAACCACTCCCGCCCCAAGCCAGTCATCTGCACCACCTGGCTGCCAGCAAGTCGCTTACAACGGGCAGATAGCGATAACTTCATAGCCATTGCCTGCGGAGCTGATCTGCACGGTCCAGCCTTGCGCAAAAACCATGTCATGGTCCTCGACAATGGCACTTATGACGGGACAAAGCTCTCTGGCTTCCTCTGGAGAGCTGTCTACTGAGATGTTGACCGAACGATCCTCGGCAGAGAATTCGGAGGCTTGGGTCAAGGCGTCGTTGCCATCCAGCATTTTGCAGAGCAATGAGGCGTTCTCGACGGACTTGTCTGTAGCACCGGCGTGAGCCAATTGAATCGTCGCAATCGTCAGTAAAAAGAACATACCCGCTGCGTATTTATTTCTCACTTCCATGTTCCTTGGATGGGGTGAAGAAATACTAATTCATGAGCGTCTAGTCCTGAAATAAGTTGCAGCTGCTAGTAGCGCCTCATAGCCGATCCGTTGCCGACATCCCGCCAGTAGCGCCCGCACCAGGAATAGTTTTTTGGAATATTTTTGCAGTGGGAGTTTTGCAAATCGCAAACAACAAAAAAGGGCCCACCTTTCGGTGGGCCCTTCTAGACCGCCCAGCAGAGCGGATTTTGTTTGGTAGGCGCGATTGGACTCGAACCAACGACCCCCACCATGTCAAGGTGGTGCTCTAACCAACTGAGCTACGTGCCTGCTGTGAGGCGGCATTCTACGGAATTCCGAAGGGGTGTCAACACCTTTTTTTCACCTAACCCTATGAATATGCAAAATATTTAATTTTGCCGTGGCAAAGAAGATTTTCCGGTGGCTGGCGGTCGTTTTTTAACTCGGGTAGGATCGATGCACTCGTAAAATATATTAAACAGAGGCTGCAGGATGGCGAACACTCCCTACCCAGAGTCCTATTACGCCGCGTCGGCTAATGCGGCGCCGCCGCGCCCGGCCTTGCAGGATGATGTAGAGACTGATGTCTGTGTCATCGGCGCCGGTTATACCGGCCTGTCCTCTGCCCTGTTCCTGCTGGAGAACGGTTTTCGGGTAGCGGTTCTGGAAGCCGCCAAAGTGGGTTTTGGCGCATCGGGGCGCAACGGTGGCCAGATCGTTAACAGCTACAGCCGTGATATCGATGTGATCGAGCGCAGTGTCGGCCCCAAGCAAGCTCAGCTATTGGGGCAAATGGCGTTCGAGGGCGGACGGATCATTCGTGAGCGGGTGGCCAAATACAACATCCAGTGCGACCTGAAGGACGGCGGCGTGTTTGCCGCCATTACCGCCAAGCAGATGGGCCATCTGGAATCCCAAAAGCGCCTGTGGGAGCGTTTCGGTCACACGCAACTTGAGCTACTGGATCAGCGACGCATCCGTGAAGTGGTGGCGTGCGATCAATACGTCGGCGGCATGCTCGACATGAGCGGCGGGCATATTCATCCGCTCAATCTTGTCTTGGGCGAGGCAGCCGCCGTGGAGTCGCTGGGCGGCACCATTTACGAACAGTCGCCAGCGGTGCGCATCGAGCGCGGCGCCAATCCGGTGGTGCATACGCCTCAAGGCAAGGTCAGGGCCAAATTCATCATCGTCGCCGGCAACGCGTACATTGGTAACCTAGTCCCAGAACTGGCGGCCAAGTCGATGCCCTGCGGGACTCAAGTGATCGCCACCGAACCCTTAGGCGATGAATTGGCCAAGCGCCTGTTGCCTCAGGACTACTGCGTCGAAGATTGTAACTACCTGCTTGATTACTACCGCCTGAGCGCTGACAAACGCCTGATTTTCGGCGGCGGCGTGGTCTATGGCGCGCGCGATCCGGCGAACATCGAGGCGATCATTCGACCGAAGATGCTCAAGGCCTTCCCGCAGCTCAAGGACGTGAAAATCGATTACGCATGGACCGGCAATTTCCTGCTGACTTTGTCGCGCCTTCCCCAGGTCGGACGACTGGGCGACAACATCTACTATTCCCAAGGTTGCAGCGGCCATGGCGTGACGTATACGCACCTGGCGGGCAAGGTACTGGCCGAAGCATTGCGCGGTCAGGCCGAGCGCTTCGACGCCTTTGCCGACCTGCCCCACTACCCGTTCCCCGGCGGACAATTGCTGCGTACACCGTTCGCTGCGTTGGGCGCCTGGTATTACGGATTGCGGGACAAGTTCGGATACTGATCGATAGAGGTGAAAAGGGGCCGCTGAATGCGGCCAATGCCAGTCAGTTAAAGTGCGGGAACCTGTGGGAGCGGGCTTGCTCGCGAAAGCGGTGAATCAGGTGACATCAATGTTGGCTGTGCCTCCGTCTTCGCGAGCAAGCCCGCTCCCACATGGATTGCGCTTTCCCCGATCTTGCCACGTCCACCCGCGAGCGCATGACACCACACGGCAACGCCCTTCCCTGTGGCGCAGCGCATGGCTGGATCGATTCAGAAGTCGACCGTTGCCGAAAGGAGGTAGGTGCGCGGGGTCGCAAGTGTCAAGCCAGGCTCGCTGTCATCCGAGGCCCCAGCCGAACTCCAGTAGCGTTTGTCCGCCACGTTCTCGACATTGGCACGCAGGGTGATGTTCTTTTCATCGATCTTGAACGCGTAACGTGCACCCACGTCGAAACGCTCCCAGGAGTCGATTTCCTTGTTGTTGGACTGGTCCAGATACTGCGAACTGGAATAGAGGCCGCGACTGGTCAGGGTCAGACCCTGTACGGTCGGTACATCCCACTCGGCGCCCAGGTTGACGTTGTATTTCGGCGTGGCTGGTGCCCGGTTGCCGTCGAAGGTGCCATTGGTGGTGTTGGTCAACTCGCTGTCGATGTACATGACACCGCCGAGCAGGCGAAAACCTTTGAGCGGCTCACCGAACACACTCAGCTCCACACCCGTGTTCTCACGCTTGCCGTTCGGGCCGAAAACCCGCGTCGTGGCGTTGGTCTCATAGGCCGGTTGTTTGATCCGGAACACCGCAGCGGTCACGGCGAACGCACCCGCATCATACTTGGCGCCGACCTCAACCTGCCGGCTGATGAATGGCGGGAAGATCTCGTCCTCGTTCACCGAGGTCGACGGCGCGATCTTGCCCTGGCTCAGACCCTCCATGTAGTTGGCATACAGCGACAGTTTATCGGTTGCCTTGAACAGGATGCCGCCCGACGGCGAAACCTTTTCCTCATCGTAGGCCGTGGCGCCTTTGACATCATCCGTCCAGTCGTCAACTTTCACGCGCTGCCAGCGAGCACCGAGGGTCAGCAGCAGCTGGTCATCGAAGAAACCCAGAGTGTCGGACAACGCCACGCCGCTGAAGCGGTTCTCGGTGTAGACCTTCGAATCGAGTCGAGTGGGTCTGCCGGGTGTTGGTGTTTCCACGGGATTGTAGAGGTTGCTGCGGGCCGTGGCATAACGGGCGCCGCCATTCTCGAAGTCCATGTAGAAATAGCTGGCGGCCAGGTTGACCTCATGGCTCACCGGGCCGGTATGAAACCAGTTGCGCACCCCTGCCGTGGCCGTCCGGACATTTTCGTCACGGGTGAAGTCACGCGGCTGAACGCTGAAATCGCCGGCGTCATTGGTGACTGCAACAGCATGCCGGAGAAAGTCATGGTTGCTTTTACGCGCGCCCACACCGCCGTACATCATGACGGAATCGCTGACATCGAATTCACCGTTCACCGTCCCGAAAGTGTCGTTGGTACTCGCCTTGCTCCAGGACTGCGCATAGTTGTGGCGCACATCGTTCGCATTCGGCACCTTCGCATTGGCGCCGACCTGCACGCGCTCCTGCGGGGCGTCGGTATCACGCTCGGTGCGCCCGATGTCCGTCGAGAGTCGCAGGCGTTCACCGCGAAAATCCAGGCCCAGCACGGCCATCTCGCGGTCGACACTCTGGTGATCCCATTCGGTGTCGCCGGACTGCTTCACGCCGTTGAAGCGAATACCGAACTTATTGTCTTCACCAAAGCGCCGGCCGACATCCACGGCACCGCCAACCTGATTGTCGGAAGCGTAGCTACCGGTAAACGAAGTGATGGGCTTGTCGGTCGCGCGTTTGGGCACCACGTTGATCCCGCCACCCACACTGCCCCGCGGCGATATGCCGTTGATGAGCTGGCTCGGGCCCTTGATGATGTCGACGCGGTCGGCCATCTCCATGTCGATCGTATAGGTCGGCAAGATGCCGTAGAGACCGTTGTAGGCGACATCACTGTTGAACAGGCTGAACCCGCGAATGGTGAACTGCTCATAACGCCCACCCGCCGGGTTGGTGGCGCGAACCGAAGGATCGCTGGCGATCAGATCACCCAAGGTACGAGCCTGCAGGTTTTTGACCGCCTCGCCGGTGTAGGTGGTCATGCTGAACGGCGTTTCCATGAAGTCTTTGGAGCCTAGCAAGCCTTGCGAACCGCGGCGCGCGACCTGGCCGCCGGCATACACCTCGCCATCCGCCCCGCCCGTGGCACCGAGAATCGAGGTGGGGGCCAGTTGCAGGCTGCTGCCCTCTGGCGCCGGGGTCAGGATGTAGGCCTGTTCGCCCACCGGCTTCAGCTGCAGACCGGAACCCTGCAACAGCCGGGCAAAGCCCTCCTCGACCGCGAACTCGCCGGAAAGACCAGGGCTGGTGCGACCGCCCACCAGCGCCGGGCTCACCGAGAGATTGACGCCAGACAGGCCGGCGAAGCGTGTCAGTGCATCGCTCAGGCTGCCGGCAGGCACCTGATAATTTCGCCGGGCACTGTCTTCGGCCCAACTGGCCGTGATGAACAACGGACTGGCACTCAGACCCAACAACAGGCTCAGGTGCAACAACGGACGCAGGCGGGAGGAAGCCGGACGCGGACAGCAAAGTATGACTGCGGGCATTGATAGAGCTCTCTTGATTCGTTCACATGCCTTGAATGACAAGCGAGTCGAAAAAAGGGGACAGGCTTTCCTAATGGCAAGCTCAGAATCTGTGGGAGCGTGGCTTGCCCGCGATGAACGATGACGCGCAATACCTGAAAAACCGCGGTGCATGCTTCGCGGGCAAGCCACGCTCCCACAGGATTTTCGTCGGGCTTCACACACTATTTTTACGCGGCAGCAACGTCACCCAGTAACGCGTACGCGAATGCACCTCCAGCGGCAGGCTGGCCGTGAGCAACGCGAGGACGCGATCGGTGTCGTCCAGGCGGAAACTGCCGGTGACACGCAACGCTTCAAGCTCCAGCTCCCAACGCAGCACACCCGGTCGATAAGTGCTGAGTTCGCGCAGGAAATCCCCCAACGGCTGGTTTTTTGCCATCAGCACGCCTTCTCGCCAACCGGGCGCAAGCACATCAAATGGGCTGATCGGCCCGACACCGGCTGCCTGAAGACTGACTTGTTGACCACTGCGCAAAGCCAACGCCGACCCCTGCAAAGGCTGCAATTGCACGGCGCCGTTGTACACCGACACGCTGCAACCGCGCGCCTCCTGACGAACACAGACTTCGCTTTGGCTGACGCTGATCTGCCCAAACTTCGTCTGGATCGTCAGCGGCGACGCGCTCGGAACCTTCAGCGACAGCTCGCCCTCAATCAGCTTCAAGCGACGGCTCTGCAAATCCACATCGATGGCACTGGCCGTGTTGAGCTGCAAGGAACTGCCATCAGCAAGCCGCACCTGTTTGCGCTCCCCGGTGGCCGTATGCAGATCGGCTCGCCAGACATCCAGCGGCAATTGTCGGCTGATCAGCCAAGCGGCCGGCACCAACGCCACCGCACCCAATGCACGCTTGAGAACCACTCGCCGCCCCGGCTCGGGGCGATCCAGACTTTTAAGCGCCAACGCTGAAGGCAGATCGGCAAACCGCTGACGCAAGGCTTGAGCCTTCTGCCAAGCCTGCTCGTGACTGACGCAACTGTCGCGCCAACGCTGCAGACTCGCATGATCCTGCTCGTTGGCACTTCCAGATTCCAGTAAGGCGAGCCACTGCGCGGCAGCTCGCACCGCCTGACGGGCATCGGGCACCGGACTGTTCACAGCTCCACCAACAGACAATGTTCGTAGGCTTGCGCCATGTAGCGCTTGATCGTGCGCTCCGACACCCGCAAGCGCTCGGCGATTTGCTGATAGTTCAAGCCTTCCAGCTGACTCCAGAGAAACGCCCTACGCACTGCCGCCGGCAATCCATCGAGCAATTCATCCAGGGCTTGCAGGGTTTCGAGCAACAACCAGCGCTGCTCGGGCGACGGCACACAGTCTTCCGGCAACGCCGCCAGTGCCGTCAGATAAGCCTGCTCGAGGCTTCGACGTTTATAGAAATTACTCAGCAGGCGTTTGCCCACGGTCAGCAGATAGGCACGAGGCTCTTGCAGATCGGCAATTCGTTGAGAGCTGGCGAGCAAGCGCAGGAACGTATCGTGGCTCAAATCCGCCGCATCACAGCCATTGCCCATGCGTCTTCTCAACCAGCCTTCAAGCCAGCCACGGTGATCGCGGTACAGGTCGTGGAAGGTTTGCTCCTTCGGCATCGCTGCATCACTCATCTCAAGAAGCCCTGTGCCAAGGAGTTATCGTAAATGAGAGTGATTCTAATTAATGCTGAAGCTGTGAACCAAGTCCTTTATGCAATTGGTGCGCAGAAAAAACTTGCGGGAAGGACATGAGAGAGGAAAAGCCAAATCGCAGACACAAAAAACCCCGGTCTTTCGACCAGGGTCTTTGCTATCGACTCGAAGATTGCCAACGGCTTTCTTCGTAGCTCCAAGGCGTTCAGTAGGCCTTGAGGCAGATATGGCGCAGCGGACGGGACTCGAACCCGCGACCCCCGGCGTGACAGGCCGGTATTCTAACCGACTGAACTACCGCTGCGTATCGCTTTGGACTTTCGCCCAAGTAACTCGTCTGACTGGAAAGCTTCGAGGCTTTTCAATCTCGAGGCAGGTAAACCTGACTCGGAAAATATGGCGCAGCGGACGGGACTCGAACCCGCGACCCCCGGCGTGACAGGCCGGTATTCTAACCGACTGAACTACCGCTGCGCGTCGGTGGAGGCTTTTAAAAGCTTCCTTCTTGCTTTCGCAAGACTCTCGGAAGTGGTGGGTGATGACGGGATCGAACCGCCGACATTCTGCTTGTAAGGCAGACGCTCTCCCAGCTGAGCTAATCACCCGTTTGCATCTCCGAGGCCGCGAAATTTACGCAGGTACCGAAGCTAAGTCAATACCCCGCTTGAAGTTTTTCTGAAAAAGACAAAATTGTGTCTTACACAGTCAGACCGCTTTCGCGAGCAAGCCCGCTCCCGCACTGGATCTGCGGCGCACCACAGGTTTGTGATCGACATAAACTCAGTGTGGGAGCGGGCTTGCTCGCGAAGACGGCGGTACATTCAACATCAATGCTGGCTACATCCATCGCAGCCACACCTGGATTTACTCGCTGTAAATCATCTTCTTGGTCATGCCACCATCGACCACGAATTCCTGGCCCGTGACGAACCCGGCGTTCTTCGACAGCAACCACGCCACCATCGCCGCCACGTCCTCGACCGTCCCTACCCTGCCCGCCGGATGCTGCGCATGATCGGCGTCGGTCAGCGGTTCGGCACGCCGTGCCGCCGGATCTCGCGCATCGATCCAGCCGGGGCTGACCGCGTTGACGCGAATCTCCGGCCCCAAACTGATGGCCAGAGCGTGAGTCAGAGCCAACAGACCGCCCTTGCTCGCCGCATAAGCCTCTGTGTCGGGTTCTGACTGGCCGGCACGGGTCGAGGCCAGATTGACGATGGCGCCGCTGTGAGCACGCAGGTACGGCGCACAATGCTTGGCCAATAGCATCGGCCCGCTGAGGTTCACCGCCAAGACTCGGTTCCAGTAGGCCAGATCAAGGCTTTCCAGGGTGATGTTGTGCGGGTCGGCCACCGCCGCATTACACACCAGCGCGTCCAGGCGCCCGAACTGTCCCAGCACCTCGGCCACGCCCAGTGCCACCTGCGCTTCGTTCGCGACGTCCATGGCGATGAACCAGGCGTTTTCGCCAAGCACCTTCGCCACTTTCGAACCGCGCTCCCGATCCAGGTCGGTCAGCACCACCTGCCAGCCTTCGCTGATCAGCCAGGCCGCAATCCCCAGACCGATGCCGCGCGCAGCACCGGTGACCAGCGCGACGCGGCCATGGGTGCCCGTGCTCGGCGTCGACAACTCGATCACAAGGCAGCCAACCCGCGCGCCAGATCGGCCTGCAGGTCTGCCACGTCTTCCAGACCGACCGCAACACGGATCAGACTGTCACGAATCCCCGCCGCTTCACGCTCTTGCGGCGCGAGACGGCCATGAGAGGTGGTGCTCGGGTGCGTGATGGTGGTTTTGCTGTCGCCCAGGTTGGCGGTAATGGAGATCAGGCGAGTCGCATCGATAAAGCGCCAGGCCCCCTCTTTGCCGCCCTTGACCTCGAAACTCACGACCGCACCGAAACCCTTTTGCTGACGCTGGGCCAACTCGTGCTGCGGATGACTCTTGAGACCGGCGTAATGGACTTTCTCGATACCGTCCTGCTGCTCCAGCCACTCGGCCAGTTGCTGGGCATTGGCGCAGTGCGCCTTCATGCGCAGGCTCAGCGTTTCCAGCCCCTTGAGGAAGATCCAGGCGTTGAACGGGCTCAGGGTCGGCCCGGCGGTACGCAGAAAACCGACGACTTCTTTCATTTGTTCGCTACGACCGGCCACAACGCCGCCCATGCAGCGGCCTTGGCCGTCGATGAACTTGGTCGCCGAGTGCACAACGATGTCCGCGCCCAGCTTAAGTGGCTGCTGCAACGCAGGGGTGCAGAAGCAGTTGTCGACCACCAGCATCGTGCCCTTGGCGTGAGCAATTTCCGACAGCGCCTTGATGTCTACCAGTTCGGCCAGCGGGTTGGACGGCGACTCGACGAACAGCAACTTGGTGTTAGCCTTGATCGCCGCATCCCAGCCGGACAAGTCCGCCAGGGGCACGTAATCGACTTCGATGCCAAAGCGCTTGAAGTACTTTTCGAACAGGCTGATGGTCGAGCCAAACACGCTGCGCGAGACCAGAACATGGTCGCCGGCGCTGCACAAGCTCATCACCACCGCCATGATCGCGGCCATGCCGGTGGCGGTGGCGACGGCTTGCTCGGCGCTTTCCAGCGCGGCAATACGCTCTTCGAACGCGCGCACGGTCGGGTTGGTGTAGCGCGAGTAAACGTTGCCCGGCACTTCGCCGGCAAAGCGCGCGGCCGCGTCGGCGGCGGTACGGAATACGTAGCTGGAAGTGAAGAACATCGGATCACCGTGTTCGCCTTCCGGCGTGCGGTGCTGACCGGCGCGTACGGCCAGGGTATCGAACGCTACGCCTTCGAGGTCGCTGTCCAGCCGACCGGCATCCCAATCCTGACTCATGCTGTCACTCCTTTCCTTATTCTCGTAAATTAAAAGCCAGATACAAAACCGGCCCCTCAGGGCCGGTAGTTACTCAGTTGTTGTACAGATCAATGATCGCACTGACTGCCTGGGTCTTGACCTTGGAGGCATCGTTGCGCGCCTGCTCGATCTTGTTCAGGTAAGCCTCGTCGACGTCGCCGGTGACGTACTGGCCATCGAACACCGCGCAATCGAACTTGTCGATCTTGATCTTGCCGCCACCGACCGCTTCGATCAAGTCAGGCAGGTCCTGATAGATCAACCAGTCGGCGCCAATCAGGTCGGCAACGTCCTGGGTCGAACGGTTGTGGGCGATCAGCTCGTGAGCGCTCGGCATGTCGATGCCATAGACGTTCGGGTAACGCACGGCCGGGGCCGCGGAGCAGAAATAGACGTTTTTGGCGCCGGCTTCGCGAGCCATCTGGATGATTTGCTTGCAGGTGGTGCCGCGAACGATAGAGTCGTCCACCAGCATCACGTTCTTGCCGCGGAATTCCAGTTCGATGGCGTTGAGCTTCTGGCGTACGGATTTTTTCCGTGCAGCCTGACCCGGCATGATGAAGGTCCGGCCGATGTAGCGGTTCTTCACGAAGCCTTCGCGGAACTTGACGCCCAAGTGGTTCGCCAGCTCCAGGGCCGCGGTGCGACTGGTGTCCGGAATAGGGATGACCACGTCGATGTCGTGATCCGGACGCTCGCGCAGGATCTTCTCGGCAAGCTTCTCACCCATGCGCAGGCGGGCCTTGTAGACCGAGACGCCGTCGATGATCGAGTCCGGACGCGCCAGGTAGACGTGTTCGAAAATGCACGGAGTCAGGGACGGATTGGTCGCGCACTGACGGGTGTGCAGCTTGCCGTCTTCAGTGATGTAGACCGCTTCGCCCGGTGCCAGGTCGCGAATCAGGGTGAAACCGAGTACGTCCAGCGAAACGCTTTCGGAGGCAATCATGTACTCGACGCCTTCGTCGGTGTGACGCTGACCGAAAACGATCGGACGGATGCCGTGCGGATCACGGAAACCGACGATACCGTAACCGGTCACCATCGCCACGACCGCGTAACCACCGACACAACGGTTGTGCACGTCGGTGACGGCCGCGAACACGTCTTCTTCAGTCGGCTGCAACTTGCCACGCTGGGCCAGCTCGTGTGCGAACACGTTGAGCAGCACTTCCGAATCGGAGTTGGTGTTGACGTGGCGCAGGTCAGATTCGTAAATCTCCTTCGCCAGCTGTTCAACGTTGGTCAGGTTACCGTTATGCGCCAGAGTGATGCCATATGGCGAGTTGACGTAAAACGGTTGAGCTTCGGCCGAGGTCGAGCTGCCCGCGGTCGGGTAACGCACATGGCCAATGCCCATGTGGCCGACCAGGCGCTGCATGTGACGCTGATGGAACACGTCACGCACCAGGCCATTGTCCTTGCGCAGGAATAACCGGCCATCATGGCTGGTCACGATACCGGCAGCGTCCTGGCCGCGGTGCTGGAGGACGGTTAGCGCGTCATACAGCGCCTGATTGACGTTCGACTTACCGACGATACCGACGATGCCACACATGCGACGCAACCCCTACTTAATGGATCTGAACTGAACACAACTCACTGAGGCGTTTTGGCCGTCGGCAAGAGGTGCTCCTTGAACGGTATATCAGCGGGTACGCTGATTCCGCTGGCAAGCCACTGACTGCTCCACCCAAGGATCAGGTTTTTGGACCAGTCTGCGACCAATAGAAATTTTGGCACGAGCTGTGATTCTTTCCACCAGCCGTCCTGCTGTACCGGCCCCAGGCTCAACAGCCCGACCGCCACGACCACCAGCAACACGCCACGCGCAGCGCCGAAGGCCATGCCGAGGAATCGATCGGTCCCGGACAGCCCGGTAACGCGAACCAATTCGCCGATAAGATAATTGATCATTGCGCCCACGATTAAAGTGGCGACAAACATGATGGCACAGCCCGCGATCACGCGAGCCGACGGCGTTTCGATGTATCCGCCGAGGTACTCGGACAATGAGCCACCGAACATCCAGGCAACGGCTCCTGCGATGATCCAGGTCAGCAGCGAGAGTGCTTCTTTGACGAAGCCGCGGCTAAGACTGATCAAAGCGGAGATGGCGACGATTGCAACGATCGCCCAATCAACCCAGGTAAATGGCACAGTGCAGCCTACAGACAGATAAGGCGGCGCATTTTAGCAGAGCCCATGGCTGTCGGTAAGCTGAGATTGTCAGTGCTTTTCAAATCGGAGCGATAGTTTTAACCGCGCTCAGGCTGGAAACGCACGACAAAGCCCTTGAGATTCTGCTGGCGACTCAACAAGTCACGTAGACGATCGGCTTCCGCGCGCTCGATCAGCGGCCCGACGAATACCCGATTCTTGCCATCTGCGGTGCGGATATAGGCGTTATAGCCTTGGCTGCGCAGGGTTTTCTGCAGGCTTTCAGCGCTCTCACGGCTCGCCAGGCTGGCCAGTTGCACCGACCAACTGACCGACAGGCCATTGGCATCGACGCGGCTTGGGGTGGTGCTCGGCTTGGTCGGCGCAGCAGCGATTGGCTGAGCAGGTGCCGGCACAGGCTTGGCGACCGGCGCCGGAGGTGGCGTGACCGGTTTGGCAGCCGGTGGCGCTGGTGGCGCTGCCACAGGAGCACTTGGCGCGATCGGCGTCGACGGCGCTTGCTGCGCGGCAATTTCGTCATCGCTTGGCACAGGTTCCTGCGGCAATGCCTGCGGATCAGGCACCACCACCGGCTCGACCTGCACTTGCGGCACAGCCGGCGCTTGCGGTGCAGACGGCACGTCGACCCTCACCTGGCGCTGTTCGTCCTGACGGGAAAACAGCATTGGCAGGAAAATCACCGCCAGCGCCACCAGCACCAGGGCACCGACCATGCGCTGCTTGTACGCCTTATCCAGCAAAGCCATTTGCCGCTTCCTCCGTGGAGTGCCGGGCCAGCCATTCAAGGGCCTCGGCGACACAATAAAATGATCCGAACAACAGAATTTCGTCGTCGCTCGTCGCCTGCGCGCACTGCCCTTCCAGGGCGGCGGCCACGCTGTCATAAGACGTTACAGAGGCACCAAGATTCTGCAACGCCGCGTGCAACTGTTCAACGGGCCGCGCCCTCGGCGAATCCAGCGGGGCGACAGCCCAATGCTGGACACTAGCATTCAATTCACCGACGACACCATCCAGATCCTTGTCTGCCAACAACCCGAACACTGCCAGGCGCTTGCCTGCCAGCGGCCGACTGGCCAGACGACGGGCCAGGTATTCTGCCGCATGAGGGTTGTGCCCCACGTCCAGCAACACATTCAGACGCTTGCCTTGCCAGTTGAGCTGACGGCGATCAAGACGACCGACCACGCGTGTCGCTTTCAGGGCTTCAATAATCTGTGCATCCACCCAAGGCAAACCAAGCAGCAGATAAGCCTGCAATGCCAGTGCGGCGTTTTCCATCGGCAGATCAAGCAATGGCAGATCATGCAACTCGACTGCACGCCCTTGAGCATCAAGACCGCGCCATTGCCAGTTGTGATCGGTGATACCCAGGTCGAAATCGCGCCCACGCAGGAAAAACGGGCAATTGAGCTCGCGCGCTTTATCCAGCAGAGGTTGAGGGGGATTCAGATCGCCACAGAGCGCAGGCGCGCCTTGGCGGAAAATGCCGGCTTTTTCGTAAGCCACAGACTCACGGGTATCACCCAGGTAATCCGCATGATCGACGCCGATGCTGGTGACCAGCGCCATGTCTGCGTCGACCACGTTGACGGTGTCCAGACGCCCGCCCAGACCCACTTCCAGCACCACTGCATCAAGCCCTGCCTGTTGAAACAGCCAGAACGCCGCCAGGGTGCCCATTTCGAAGTACGTCAGGGAAGTATCGCCACGACCGGCCTCGACCGCAGCGAAGGCTTCGCACAGCTGGGCGTCAGTGGCTTCGACACCATTGACCTGCACCCGCTCGTTGTAACGCAGCAGGTGCGGAGAACTGTAGACACCGACGTTCAGGCGCTGCGCCCGCAGCAATGAAGCCACGAACGCGCAGGTTGAACCCTTGCCGTTGGTGCCCGTAACCGTGATCACCCGAGGCGCCGGTTTGCCCAGTCCCATGCGGGACGCTACCTGCTGCGAACGCTCCAGCCCCATGTCGATGGCCGAGGGATGCAACTGTTCAAGGTAGGCGAGCCACTCGCCAAGGGTGCGTTGGGTCATATGTTGGCAGGCACCGGTGGAACCACGATCGGCTCGATCGGCGCGGCGACGAATTTTGGCGTCGGCAGGCCCATCATTTGTGCCAGCAGGTTGCCCAGACGCGGACGCAGTTCCTGACGGTGGATGATCATGTCGATCGCGCCGTGCTCCAGCAGGAACTCACTGCGCTGGAAGCCTTCTGGCAGCTTCTCGCGAACAGTTTGTTCGATAACCCGCGGACCGGCGAAACCGATCAGGGCTTTCGGCTCACCGACGATCACGTCGCCGAGCATCGCCAGGCTGGCGGAAACACCGCCGTAGACCGGGTCGGTCAGTACCGAGATGAACGGAATGCCTTCTTCACGCAGACGCGCCAGCACCGCGGAGGTCTTGGCCATTTGCATCAGGGAGATCAGCGCTTCCTGCATCCGCGCACCACCGGAGGCGGCGAAGCAGATCATCGGGCAGCGGTTTTCCAGGGCGTAATTGGCGGCGCGCACGAAGCGCTCACCGACGATGGCGCCCATCGAGCCACCCATGAAGGAGAATTCGAAGGCCGATACCACGACCGGCATGCCCAGCAAGGTGCCGCTCATGGAGATCAGTGCATCTTTTTCACCGGTCTGCTTTTGCGCAGCGGTCAGGCGATCCTTGTACTTCTTGCCGTCGCGGAACTTCAGACGGTCAACCGGCTCCAGGTCCGCGCCCAGTTCGGCACGGCCGTCAGCGTCGAGGAAGATGTCGATGCGCGCGCGCGCACCGATACGCATGTGGTGGTTGCACTTGGGGCAAACGTCCAGGGTCTTTTCCAGCTCCGGACGATACAGCACCGCCTCGCAAGACGGGCATTTGTGCCATAGACCTTCAGGCACCGAGCTCTTCTTGACCTCGGAACGCATGATCGAAGGGATCAGTTTGTCTACTAACCAGTTGCTCATGCTTTCTTTCTCCAGTACCGGTGGCCCGAACGCTCTGGTTCGCAGCCCCGCGTATGCCCTTGACCTAAATTCATGTGAGTGGCGATGATTGATCGGGTGGCCGGGTCAGCGAGACGTGACCTGCGTACAACCCATCAATCCTCAGCCGTGCCTGCTTATGCAGCGCAGTGCATTTTGGGACGGCGGCAGTCTGCCAGCCGTCACATCAAGCCCCTACAACCGCTTTGATGAATGCCTGAATCTTTGCGTGATCCTTGATGCCCTTGCTCGCCTCTACTCCACCGCTGACGTCCACTGCGTAAGGCCGAACCCGGGCAATCGCCTCGGCGACGTTGTCCGGCGTCAAGCCGCCCGCCAGGATGATCGGCTTGCTCAGGCCTTGCGGTATCAATGACCAGTCGAAGGCCTCGCCGGTTCCGCCGGGAACGCCTTCGACGTACGTGTCGAGCAGGATCCCGCTGGCACTGGCGTAGGCATCGCAAGCTGCCGCGATGTCATCACCGGCCTTGACCCGCAACGCCTTGATGTATGGCCGGTGCCAGCCTTCACAGTCGGCTGCGGTCTCGTCCCCATGGAACTGCAACAGGTCCAGCGGCACGGCGTCGAGGATTTCCCCCAACTCGCAGCGGCTGGCATTGACGAATAAACCCACGGTGGTCACGAACGGCGGCAAGGCTTTGATGATTGCCCTCGCCTGCTGGAACGTCACGGCCCGCGGGCTTTTTGCGTAGAACACAAATCCGATGGCATCGGCCCCGGCCTCGACCGCCGCCAACGCATCTTCTATGCGGGTAATCCCACAAATTTTGCTGCGAACGGCTGACATGTCGATAGAACCTCAGGACAAATCCGGGAAAGTCCCGGATGGTAACAAAAGCGTTCGAGGGCGTCAGCCGTCAAGTTCCGAGAAGCCGGTGAGGAAATGCGGGCCGATGTAACGCTCGGGCAATTCGAACTCATCGCGGTACTCGACCTGCACCAGGTACAGACCGAACGGATGGGCCGTCACCCCACCAGAACGACGCACACGACTTTCCAGGACTTCCTTCATCCACTCCACGGGACGCTCGCCGGTACCGATGGTCATCAGCACGCCTGCGATGTTGCGCACCATGTGGTGCAGGAACGCGTTGGCGCGGATATCCAGCACGATCATTTTGCCATGGCGCGTGACGCGCAGGTGGTGCAGCTCCTTGATCGGCGACTTGGCCTGGCACTGGCCGGCGCGGAATGCGCTGAAGTCGTGGATACCCACCAGATACTGAGCAGCCTCGGACATGCGCTCGACATCCAGCGGGCGGTGGTTCCAGGTGATTTCTTCGTTCAGGTGCGCCGGGCGGATCTGATCGTTGTAGATCACGTACCGATAGCGCCGGGCAATAGCCTTGAACCGCGCATGAAAGTCCGCCGGCATGACCTTGGCCCAGCTGACGCTGACGTCGTGCGGCAAGTTGATGTTGGCGCCCATGACCCACGCCTTCATCGAACGCTCGACCTGGGTGTCGAAATGCACCACTTGCCCGCAAGCATGCACACCGGCGTCGGTGCGCCCGGCGCAATGCAGCGACACGGGTGAGTCGGCGACTTTGGACAAGGCCTTTTCGAGGGTTTCCTGCACCGTGGCAACGCCGGAGGCCTGACGCTGCCAGCCGCGATAACGCGAACCTTTGTACTCAACGCCCAACGCGATCCGGAAAAAGCCGTCGGCCGCCATTTCAGCGGCCGGATTATCTATATTTGCCAAGGAGTGACAGCCTGCTGATTTACGCAAAGGCAGGCATTATAAGGCCGCGGGACCGGGATGCCACAGCTGCATGATCTTCGTGCCCTGCCCGACCGCAGCAAATGCCGGTTTTAATGTTGAACGGGAAGCCCTCATCGCGAGCAGGCTCGCTCACCGTTTTAGTGGCGTTCACAGACTTTGTGTACGACACGGATACTGTGGGAGCGTGGCTTGCCCGCGAAGAGGTCCGATCTGCCAACACATCTCTGGCAGAACAAAACGAATCCCCTCACCCCAAGGCTGGCCCCCGTCCTACATGTCAGCTAGCATCGCATTTTTGCCAGGACTGCCGACCATGAAGATCGTCTCCTTCAACATCAACGGGCTGCGCGCTCGCCCGCATCAGCTGGCGGCGCTGATTGAGAAACATCAACCGGACGTGATCGGGCTGCAGGAAACCAAGGTCCATGACGACCAGTTCCCCCTGGCCGAGGTTCAGGCGCTGGGTTATCACGTGTATTACCACGGGCAAAAGAGTCATTACGGCGTCGCCCTGCTCTCGCGCCAGGAACCGATTGCGTTGTACAAAGGTTTCACCACTGACGAAGAAGACGCTCAGCGACGCTTCATCTGGGGCACTTTCGCCGACGCCAATGGCGTGCCGGTGACCATCATGAACGGCTATTTCCCACAGGGCGAAAGTCGCGATCACCCCACCAAATTCCCGGCCAAGGAACGTTTCTACAGCGATTTGCAGCAGTTGCTGGAAAGCCAGTTCAGCAACGACCAGCCGATTGTGGTGATGGGCGATGTGAACATTTCCCCGGAAGACTGCGACATCGGCATCGGCCCGGACAACATGAAACGCTGGCTGAAAACCGGCAAATGCAGCTTCCTGCCCGAAGAACGCGAATGGATGGCCCGCCTGAAGAACTGGGGCCTGGTGGACAGCTTCCGTCACCTGAACCCGGACATCTGCGACCGTTTCAGCTGGTTCGACTACCGCAGCCGCGGGTTTGAAGATGAACCCAAGCGCGGGCTGCGGATTGATCTGATCATGGCGTCCCATGGATTGTTGCCGCGAGTGAAAGATGCCGGCGTGGATTACGATCTTCGCGCGATGGAAAAGCCGTCCGATCACGCACCGATCTGGCTTGAGTTGAGCTGATCCTACAAAATCTACACAAAGCTAATGCGGGAGCGGGCTTGCTCCCACACTTGGTAACTGTCATCGTTCAGAAACCTTACTGACTTATTCTCCCGGCACTTTCCCAGGCTTATAAGGTGCCGGCATGACGCTGCGCGTGTTGTTTCTGTCGATGCTCGGCGCCCTGTTGCCGCTGACGGTGTCGGCCAGCGACTTGCCGACGCCCGAACGTGGCCCGGTGTTGCGCATCCAGGGCTCCAACACCATTGGCGCGGCATTGGGCCCGGCGCTGGTCGAGGGGTTGATGCGTGAACAGGGCCTGCTCAAGGTTCACCGCGAAACCCCGGACAAAGCCAACGAACAACGCATCGTCGGCGAAACTGTTCAGGGACGCCGAGTCGAGGTGGAGGTCGCGGCCCACGGTTCCAGCACCGGGTTCAAAGCCCTGAAAATTGCCTCTGCCGATCTCGCGGCCTCCTCGCGTCCGATCAATGACAGCGAACGGCTGGATCTTGAGCCGCTGGGCAATCTGAAAAGCCCGATTGCCGAGCAAGTCATCGCCATTGATGGGCTGGCAATCATCCTTCATCCGCACAATTCGCTGAAGCAACTCAACACCGTACAACTGGCGCGAATCTTCAGTGGCGAAACGAAAACCTGGGAAGAACTCGGCGGCACCGGTGGGACAATTCATCTCTATGCGCGGGATGATCAATCGGGCACCTACGACACATTCAAGGAACTGGTCCTCAGCCCGCGTGGAAAAAACCTGAGCGGCAACGCGAAACGGTTCGAATCCAGCGAGCAATTGTCCGATGCGGTCAGTCTGGATCCGCAAGGCATCGGCTTCATCGGTTTGCCGTATGTGCGCCAGGCCAAAGCCGTGGCCATTGTCGATGGCGATTCCCAGGCCATGCTTCCGCTCAATAGCCTGATCGCGACGGAAGATTACCCGCTGTCCCGTCGACTGTTCTTTTACCTACCGCCGACCGGGAAAAATCCCTGGGCCAAGGCCTTGGTGAAGTTTGCCCAAAGCAGCAAAGGCCAGGCGATTGTCGCGGCCAATGGTTTTATCGCGCAGACCGTTCAGGCCATGGTCGTCGCGCCTAATGCGTTGATGCCCGAGGGTTATCAGGCGCTCAGCCGTCATGCCCAGCGGTTGACGGTGAATTTTCGCTTCGAAGAAGGCAGCGCGACGCTGGACAACAAGGCCCGACAGGACCTGTCGCGGGTGCTCGACTATATAAAGCAGCACGACAAAACCAATCGGCAGGTGACGCTGGTAGGGTTTGGCGACGCCAAGAGCGACCCGGCGCGGGCTGACCTGCTGTCGAAACTGCGGGCCATGGCGGTGCGGCGAGAACTGGTGAAAAGCGGCGTGGTGTTTCGCGAAATTCGCGGTTTCGGCGCCGAGATGCCGGTGGCGACCAACAGCGGGGATGAAGGGCGGATCAAGAATCGGCGGGTTGAGGTTTGGGTGTATTGAAGTGAGCACCGAACATTGTGGCAAGGGAGCTTGCTCCCGCTCGGCTGCGAAGCAGTCGCGAAACCAGACAACCCGGTACATCTGAAACAACCGTGCCGTCTGATTTGGGGCCGCTTCGCGACCCAGCGGGAGCAAGCTCCCTCGCCACAAAAGCCCACCCGTCTTACTGCCCGCTACGCATCATCTCTTTAGGCACATACTTGCCGATCTCGAACTTGCCAATCGCCGCGCGGTGTACTTCGTCCGGGCCATCGGCCAGGCGCAGGGTGCGTTGCATGGCATACATATAGGCCAGCGGAAAATCGTTGGAAACCCCTGCCCCGCCATGGATCTGGATCGCCCGGTCGATCACTCGCAATGCCACGTTCGGCGCGACGACTTTGATCTGTGCGATTTCGCTCTTCGCCACCTTGTTGCCGACGGTGTCCATCATGTACGCCGCTTTCAATGTCAGCAGCCGCGCCATGTCGATCTCCATCCGCGAGTCGGCGATTTTGTCGATGTTACCGCCCAGGCGCGCCAAGGGTTTGCCGAACGCGGTGCGGTTGACCGCACGTTTGCACATCAGCTCCAGTGCACGCTCGGCCATGCCGATCGAACGCATGCAGTGGTGAATCCGGCCTGGGCCGAGGCGACCCTGAGCAATTTCGAAGCCGCGCCCTTCGCCCAACAGGACGTTTTCGTACGGCACCCGGACGTTTTCGAACAGCACTTCGGCGTGACCGTGAGGCGCGTCGTCATAACCGAACACCGGCAGCGGACGCACAATCTTCACGCCTGGGGTATCCACCGGCACCAGAATCATCGAGTGCTGCGCATGACGCGGTGCATCCGGGTTGCTCAGCCCCATGAAGATCAGGATCTTGCAGCGTGGATCGCAGGCCCCAGAGGTCCACCATTTCTTGCCGTTGATCACCCATTCGTCGCCATCACGCACAGCGCGGGCGGCCATGTTGGTGGCGTCGGACGAAGCCACGTCCGGCTCGGTCATGGCGAATGCCGAGCGGATCTCGCCGCGCAACAACGGTTCGAGCCAGCGTTGCTTCTGTTCTTCATTGGCGTAACGCACCAGCACTTCCATGTTGCCGGTGTCTGGCGCGGAGCAGTTGAACGGCTCAGGGCCCAGCAGCGAGCGACCCATGATTTCCGCCAGTGGCGCATATTCGAGGTTGGTCAGGCCGGCGCCGAGTTCGGATTCAGGCAGAAACAAATTCCACAGGCCTTCAGCTTTGGCCTTGAGTTTGAGTTCTTCCATGATCGCTGTCGGCTGCCAGCGATCGCCCTCGGCGACCTGGCGTTCAAACACCGCTTCAGCGGGATAAACGTAGGTGTCCATGAACGCGGTCACGCGCTCACGCAGTTCTTGCACTTTGGGCGAATAAGCGAAATCCATGGGCAGCTACCTTCTAAAGGGAGGTTGTTCAGGGCATGCAATCGATGCTAGAACAGCGTTGATAATTTACCTAGCCTATTCTCGGCGTGTATTAACATTCATCACCGATATATGATCGACTGATCGAGCCACCTTCCTATAACAAGAGCAGAGAGCGCAGCGCAATGAATCTGAGCAAGGTCGACCTCAACCTTTTCATCGTCTTCGACGCGATCTACACCGAAGCCAACCTGACTCGCGCCGGGCAGATTGTCGGCATTACTCAACCCGCGGTCTCGAACGCTCTGGCTCGCCTGCGCGAGACCTTCAACGATCCGCTTTTCGTGCGCACCGCCCAAGGCATGGTGCCCACGCCGATGGCGCAGAACATCATCGGGCCGGTGCGCAACGCCCTCTCCCTGCTGCGGGTATCGGTGCAGGAAAGCCGCATCTTCAACCCGTTGCAGGCGGTCAAGACCTACCGCATCAGCATGACCGACCTCACTGAGGCGGTGATCCTGCCGCCGCTGTTCCAGCGCCTGCGACGCCTGGCGCCGACGGTGATCATCGAAAGTTTTCTGTCCAAACGTCGCGAGACCACCAAGGAATTGGCCGCCGGTCGTCTCGATTTCGCGGTGGATGCGCCACTCAACACCGACCCGCAGGTGCGTCACGTCAAGTTGATGGAGGACCGTTACGTGTGCGCCATGCGCAAGGGCCATCCGTTGGCGGGCAAAGAGACGTTCACCCTCGACGATTATCTGTCCCTGACCCACATCCATATTTCCAGCCGCCGCAGCGGTCTGGGCTATGTCGACCTGGCCCTGGGCAAAATGGGCATCCAGCGCAAAATCGCCTTGCGCTCCCAGCATTACCTGATGGCGTCCCAGGTGTTGCAGCAGACCGACATGGTCATGACCGTGCCGGAACGCTTCGCCCGTCGCCATGACTTGTACTCGGTGAACCTGCCGGTTAAAGAGGTTCCGCCGGTGGAAACTCATCTTTACTGGCACGAAAGCACCGACCAGGACCCGGCCAACCGCTGGATGCGCGAGCAGATGATCGAGTTGTGCCAGCAGGTTACGGCGCATGAGAAGAAGCTGGATAAGGTGTAGGGCTTTGGACCGCGTCATCGTTCTTCGCGAGCAAGCCCGCTCCCACATTTGATCGCATTTCCCTGAGAGAACGCGGTCACCAGTGGGAGCGGGCTTGCTCGCGAAGAGGCCGGTGATGCCAATGAAGATTTACGCCCCTTGACGTAAACGTCAACCTGCCATTAGCTTAGCGCCATGACCTTTTTCGAGCGCTTCCATGAGCAGCCAGACCTATAGCATTTCCGACCTCGCCCGCGAGCTCGACATCACCACCCGGGCCATTCGCTTCTATGAAGAGCAAGGCCTGCTCAGCCCCGAGCGCCGCGGTCAGGAACGCATTTATTCGCCCCGTGACAAGGTCAGCCTGAAGCTGATCCTGCGGGGCAAGCGCATTGGTTTTTCCCTGGCCGAATGCCGCGAGCTGATCGAGCTCTATGACCCCTCCAGCGGTAACACCAAGCAACTGCACAGCATGCTGGCGAAAATCGCCGAACGTCGGGAACAACTCGAACAGCAACTGCTGGACATCGAACAGATGAAACTGGAACTCGACACGGCCGAAGAGCGCTGTACCCAGGCGCTGGAGCAGACGATCAAGAGCCAGGAAGCAGTGCAATAGTCCATATAACCTCACCCTGTGGGAGCGGGCTTGCCCGCGATGAGGGCATGACATTCAACATTGATGCTGACTGACCCACCGCCATCGCGGGCAAGCCCGCTCCCACAGGGTCTCCGAGCATTCAGACAATCACAACAGGTCAATTCCCATGTCCCTACCCACCCACGTACGCCTGGTCGAAGTCGGCCCTCGTGACGGTTTGCAAAACGAAGCCCAGCCCATCAGCGTTGCGGACAAGGTGCAACTGGTTGACGCGCTGACCGCCGCAGGCCTGGGCTATATAGAAGTCGGCAGTTTCGTCTCGCCCAAATGGGTACCGCAAATGGCCGGCTCCGCCGAGGTCTTCGCGCAAATCCAGCGCAAGCCGGGCGTGACCTATGGCGCCCTCGCCCCAAACTTGCGGGGCTTTGAAGACGCCATCGCCGCCGGGGTCAAGGAAGTCGCCGTGTTCGCCGCAGCGTCCGAATCGTTTTCCCAGCGCAACATCAATTGCTCGATCAGCGAGAGCCTGGAGCGCTTCGTGCCGATCATGGACGCCGCCAAGCAACACGGGGTCAGCGTGCGCGGTTATGTGTCCTGCGTGCTGGGCTGCCCTTACGAAGGTGACATCGCACCAGAACAAGTCGCCCGGGTTGCTCGTGAGCTCTATGCCATGGGCTGCTACGAGGTTTCGCTGGGAGACACCATCGGCACCGGCACCGCTGGCGCGACCCGCAGGATGTTCGAAGTGGTCTCGGCCGATGTACCACGTGAAAAACTGGCCGGGCACTTTCACGATACCTATGGCCAGGCCATGGCCAACATCTACGCCAGCCTGCTGGAAGGCATCGCGGTGTTCGACAGCTCCATCGCCGGCCTCGGCGGCTGCCCCTACGCCAAGGGCGCCAGCGGTAATGTCGCGACCGAAGACGTGGTTTACCTGCTCAACGGCCTGGGTATCGAGACCGGAATCGACCTGGATGCCTTGATTCGGGCTGGCCAACAGATTTGCACGGTGCTGGGGCGCCCTACCGGTTCGCGCGTGGCCAAGGCTCGCAGCGCACAGTGACAGTGTGGATGTGTCCGGGTGTTACCGCGTGTGCAGAAACGTGGGCGGAAGCGAGTAACACGGAAACAAATTGTCGGGTTTGGGTCGGATAAAAAATCCTTTGAAAAACTCAAGTCATTGATTTTAAAGGTTTTTTAAAAGTTGGCACGGCTTCTGCTATCTCTATGGCATAACAAGAATAAAAACTGCAAACCAATAAAAATAAGACGTAACGACTCTGACATAACAAGAACAACACGGCAGAGACGCAGCTAACAGATTTTTTTGGAGAGGATGTGCTTTTCAGGGTGCTTTTCGAAGTAACCCGCAACCGGGCAGAGAACAATAAAACTACCTTCAGGTAGCTCCCGAACTGGTTGGATCGCTTAGCGAAAAAGTAGATCAGCGCTCAAAAAAATACGTTTGCTCTTGATCCCGGATGGGGATCGACAAAAACAGCGGTAAAGGGCCACGGTTGCCAAAAACAACAACAGACCGCCCCTCAATAATAAAAAAAGAGCACGTACGACAAAATTAAAGGGGAGCTTCGGCTCCCCTTTGTGCTTTCTTGCCTTCCGTTTTTTCCCGCTCCCACATTGGTTATGTGTCAGTCTTTGTTGATGCGCAGCTCCTCGATGCTGATCTCGCGCATCCGGAATTTCTGGATCTTGCCAGTCACTGTCATCGGAAACTCTTCGACGAACTTGAAGTAACGCGGCGTCTTGAAGTGCGCAATGCGCTCCTTGCACCAGGCTTGCAGTTCCTGTTCGGTGGCGCTGTGGCCGGGGTGAAATTTGATCCAGGCAACGATCTCTTCACCATAACGGGAGCAAGGAATGCCGATCACCTGCACGTCGGCTATCGCCGGATGAGTGAAGAAAAACTCTTCCAGCTCCCTTGGGTAAACATTTTCACCGCCGCGAATGATCATGTCCTTGTTACGCCCGGCGATGCACACGTAACCTTCATCATTCATGCTCGCCAGATCGCCGGTGTGCATCCAGCCCGCCTCATCGATAGCCTCGGCGGTGCCGTGCGGGTTGTTCCAGTAGCCGAGCATCACGCTGTAGCCCCGAGTACACAACTCACCGATGGTGCCGCGCGGTACCAGGTTGTCCGCCTCGTCGATGATTTTGCTTTCCAGTTGCGGCTGGGTGCGGCCGACGGTGGTGACACGCAATTCAAGCTCATCTGACGGACTGGTCTGCAAAGACACGGGGCTGGTTTCCGTCATGCCGTAGGCAATCTGCACTTCACTCATGTGCATTTCATTGATAACCCGGCGCATCACCTCGATCGGGCAGGTCGCCCCGGCCATGATCCCGGTGCGCAGGCTCGACAAATCAAACTCGGCGCGCTTGGGCTGATCGAGCATGGCGATGAACATGGTCGGCACGCCGTAAAGCGCGGTGGCTTTTTCTTCGGCGACGGTGCTCAGCGTCAGCAATGGATCGAAGGCGTCGTTGGGGTAAATCATGGTGCTGGCGTGGGTGACGCAGCCGAGGTTGCCCATGACCATGCCGAAGCAGTGATACAGCGGCACCGGAATCACCAGCCGATCATTGGCCGTCAGCCCTAGACTTTCGCCGACCATGTAACCGTTGTTGAGAATGTTGTAGTGACTGAGGGTCGCTCCCTTGGGGAAACCGGTGGTACCGGAGGTGTACTGGATGTTTACCGCTTGGTCGAAATGCAGGCTGTCCTGGCGTTCGCGCAATTGCTCGGCCGACACGCTGGCCGCCAAATCAGTCAGCTGCGACCACGGCAGGAAACCCGATGGCGGTTGCGCATCCAGGCTGATGACCCCGCGCAATTCCGGCAGGCGTTCACTCTGCAACTGGCCGATGGATTGCTCCGCCAATTCCGGCACCAGCCCTTGCAGCATGCCGTGATAGTCGGAGGTCTTGAAGGCCCCGGCACAGACCAGCCACTGGCAACCGGACTGCTTCAACACGTATTCGAGTTCGGAACTGCGGTAAGCCGGGTTGATGTTGACCAGAATCACGCCGATTTTCGCGCTGGAGAACTGGCTGATGCACCACTGGGCACAGTTCGGCGCCCAGATACCGAGTCGGTCACCGGCCTGCAAGCCCAACGCCAAAAATGCTCTGGCGTGTAAGTCGACGGCCTCTGACAACTGCTGCCAGGTGTAGCGCAGCTGTTGATGGCGCACGACGAGCGCCTCTCCGTTCGGGTATTGCGCGACCGTGTTATCAAACGCCTGACCGATGGTCATCGCCAGTAAGGCTTTGTCCTGGGAACCACGGGTATAACTGCGCTGCGGGTTTGCACTGGGTTGATCCATGACGACCCCTATTGTCTTTATTAGTGGGTTGTACCGGCGACCTGTGGGAGGTCTTTCAGAACTGGCTCTACTCTCGCTCAAGTTGACGTTAACGTAAAGGGTGATTGACAGCCATTCATCACAGGCTTACGTTAACGTAAAGGTGAGAGCCAAATCACAGCCCTCCCCACCCTACAAAAAAGCCAAAAGGTGTCCCATGAACTACCCATCCCTGAACTTTGCCCTCGGTGAAACCATCGACATGCTGCGCGATCAGGTTCAGTCCTTTGTCGCTAAAGAGATCGCCCCGCGCGCCGCTCAAATCGACATCGACAACCTGTTCCCGGCCGACCTGTGGCGCAAATTCGGTGACATGGGTCTGCTCGGCATCACCGTGCCGGAAGAGTACGGCGGCGCGGGGCTGGGTTATCTGGCGCACGTGGTGGCGATGGAAGAAATCAGCCGCGGTTCGGCTTCGGTCGCCCTGTCTTACGGCGCTCACTCCAACCTCTGCGTCAACCAGATCAACCGCAACGGTACACACGAACAGAAAAGCAAATACCTGCCGAAACTGATCAGCGGCGAGCACATTGGTGCCCTGGCCATGAGCGAACCGAATGCCGGTTCCGACGTGGTCTCGATGAAACTGCGCGCCGACAAACGCGGCGATCACTATGTGCTCAACGGCAGCAAGACCTGGATCACCAACGGCCCCGACGCCAACACCTACGTGATCTACGCCAAGACCGACCTGGAAAAAGGCCCGCACGGCATCACCGCGTTCATCGTCGAGCGTGACTGGAAAGGTTTCAGCCGCAGCAACAAATTCGACAAGCTCGGCATGCGCGGTTCGAACACCTGCGAGCTGTTTTTCGATGACGTTGAAGTGCCGGAAGAAAACATCCTCGGTGTGCTCAACGGCGGTGTGAAAGTGCTGATGAGTGGCCTCGACTACGAGCGCGTTGTGCTCTCGGGCGGCCCGACCGGGATCATGCAGGCCTGCATGGACCTGATCGTTCCATACATTCACGACCGTAAACAGTTCGGCCAGAGCATCGGCGAATTCCAGCTGATCCAGGGCAAAGTCGCCGACATGTACACCCAGCTCAATGCCAGCCGCGCCTACCTGTATGCGGTGGCCCAGGCCTGCGAGCGCGGCGAAACCGCCCGCAAGGACGCCGCCGGCGTGATCCTCTACAGCGCCGAATGCGCGACCCGAATGGCCCTCGACGCGATCCAGATTCTCGGCGGCAACGGCTACATCAACGAATTCCCCGCCGGTCGTCTGCTGCGTGACGCCAAGCTGTATGAAATCGGCGCCGGCACCAGTGAGATTCGTCGCATGCTGATCGGTCGCGAACTGTTCAACGAAACCCGCTAACGGAGCTGCACATGGCTATCCTGCATACCCAGCTCAATCCCCGTTCGGCGGAGTTCGCAGCCAACAGCGCGGCGATGCTCAAACAGGTCGACGCCCTGCACACCCTGCTCGCGCAAGTGCAACAAGGTGGCGGCCCGAAGGCTCAAGAACGCCACACCTCGCGGGGCAAATTGCTGCCCCGTGAACGGATCAATCGCCTGCTCGATCCGGGTTCGCCGTTTCTCGAGATCAGCCAACTGGCGGCCTATGCGGTGTACGGCGAAGACGTTCCCGCCGCTGGCGTGATTGCCGGTATCGGTCGGGTGGAAGGCGTCGAATGCATGATCGTCGCCAACGATGCCACCGTGAAAGGTGGCTCGTACTACCCGCTGACGGTGAAAAAACACCTGCGCGCTCAAACCATCGCCCAGCAGAATCGCCTCCCCTGCATCTATCTGGTGGACTCCGGCGGCGCCAACTTGCCGCGTCAGGATGAAGTGTTCCCGGACCGCGAACACTTCGGACGGATCTTCTTCAACCAAGCCAACATGAGCGCCATGGGCATTCCGCAGATTGCGGTGGTCATGGGCTCGTGCACCGCCGGTGGTGCTTACGTGCCAGCGATGGCCGATGAAGCAATCATGGTCCGTCAACAGGCGACGATTTTCCTCGCCGGCCCACCGCTGGTGAAAGCCGCGACCGGTGAAGTGGTCAGCGCCGAAGACCTCGGCGGGGCCGATGTGCACTGCAAGATTTCCGGCGTCGCCGACCATTACGCCGAAAGCGATGAACACGCCCTCGCATTGGCCCGGCGCAGCGTCGCCAACCTCAACTGGCGCAAGCTCGGTGAACTGCAACAACGCACGCCGCTCGCGCCGCTGTACAGCAGCGACGAGTTGTACGGCGTGGTGTCGGCGGACGCCAAGCAACCGTTCGATGTGCGCGAAGTGATCTCGCGCCTGGTGGACGGCTCGGTGTTCGATGAGTTCAAGGCATTGTTCGGCACGACATTGGTGTGCGGCTTCGCTCACCTGCACGGTTACCCGATCGCGATCCTCGCCAACAACGGCATCCTGTTCGCCGAAGCCGCGCAGAAAGGCGCGCACTTCATCGAACTGGCCTGCCAGCGCGGCATTCCATTGCTGTTCCTGCAAAACATCACCGGTTTCATGGTCGGCCAGAAATACGAAGCCGGCGGCATCGCCAAGCACGGCGCGAAACTGGTGACGGCCGTGGCCTGCGCCAAGGTGCCGAAATTCACCGTGATCATCGGCGGCAGCTTCGGCGCCGGTAACTACGGCATGTGTGGGCGGGCTTACGATCCACGCTTCCTGTGGATGTGGCCGAACGCACGGATTGGCGTGATGGGGGCCGAACAGGCGGCGGGCGTGCTGGTGCAGGTCAAGCGTGAGCAAGCCGAGCGCAGTGGTCATGGTTTCAGCGCCGAGCAGGAAGCCGAGATCAAGCAACCGATCCTCGATCAATATGAAGAACAGGGGCATCCCTATTATTCCAGCGCTCGACTGTGGGACGACGGTGTCATCGACCCGGCGCAGACCCGCGACGTGTTGGCCCTGGCCTTGTCGGCGTCGCTGAACGCGCCAATCGAACCGAGCCGCTTCGGCGTGTTCCGGATGTGATCTGGAGAAAACCATGAGCGACTTCAACACCCTCGAGCTGCAAACCGATCCGCGTGGTTTTGCGACCTTGTGGCTCAGCCGTGAAGAAAAGAACAACGCCTTCAACGCCGAAATGATCCGCGAACTGATCCTCGCGCTGGACAAAGTGTCGAGCGATGCCAGCCTGCGTTTTCTGCTGATCCGTGGGCGCGGCAAGCATTTCAGCGCCGGCGCCGATCTGGCCTGGATGCAGCAATCGGCCGAACTCGATTACCACACCAACCTCGACGATGCCCGGGAACTGGCGGAATTGATGTACAACCTCGCCAAGCTGAAAATTCCGACCGTGGCAGTGGTGCAAGGCGCGGCCTATGGCGGCGCGCTGGGCCTGATCAGTTGCTGTGACATGGCCATCGGCGCCGACGACGCACAGTTCTGCCTGTCGGAAGTGCGCATCGGCCTGGCGCCGGCAGTCATCAGCCCGTTCGTGGTGCAAGCCATCGGCGAGCGCGCGGCACGGCGCTATGCCTTGACCGCCGAACGTTTCGGCGGGCAACGGGCTCGGGAAATCGGCTTGTTGTCGGAGAGCTACCCGATGGCCGAACTGGAGCAGAAAGTCGATCAATGGATCGACAACCTGCTGCTCAACAGCCCGGCGGCCATGCGCGCCAGCAAGGACTTGCTGCGTGAAGTCGGCCACGGCGCGCTAACCCCGGCGCTGCGGCGCTACACCGAGAACGCCATCGCCCGAATCCGCGTCAGCCCCGAAGGCCAGGAAGGCCTGCGCGCCTTTCTGCAAAAACGTCCGCCGAACTGGCAAGCCGAAACCACCCTCAAGGAGCCGCGTTGATGAGCGCACCTGTTCTCACCACCCTGTTGGTGGCTAACCGCGGCGAAATCGCTTGCCGGGTAATGCGCACCGCCAAAGCTCTGGGCTTGACCACCGTGGCCGTGCACAGTGCCACCGACCGTGACGCCCGGCACAGCCGCGAAGCCGATATCCGCGTCGACCTGGGCGGCAGCAAAGCCGCCGACAGTTACCTGCAAATCGACAAACTGATCGCCGCCGCGAAAGCCAGCGGCGCTCAGGCGATTCATCCCGGTTACGGTTTTCTCTCGGAAAACGCCGGGTTCGCCCGCGCAATCGAAGCGGCCGGTCTGATCTTCCTCGGTCCGCCCGCCTCGGCCATCGACGCCATGGGCAGCAAGTCCGCGGCCAAAGCCTTGATGGAAACCGCAGGCGTGCCGCTGGTGCCTGGCTATCACGGCGAAGCCCAGGACCTCGACACCTTCCGCGACGCCTGCGAACACATCGGATATCCGGTGCTGCTCAAGGCCACGGCGGGTGGCGGTGGTAAAGGCATGAAAGTGGTCGAGGATGTCAGCCAACTGGCCGAAGCCCTGGCCTCGGCGCAACGTGAAGCGCTGTCGTCGTTCGGCGACTCGCGGATGTTGGTGGAGAAGTACCTGCTCAAGCCACGCCACGTGGAAATCCAGGTGTTCGCCGACCAGCATGGCCACTGTCTGTACCTCAATGAACGTGATTGCTCGATTCAACGTCGACACCAAAAAGTCGTCGAAGAAGCCCCCGCTCCAGGCCTGACCCCGGAGTTGCGTCGCGCCATGGGCGAAGCCGCTGTGCGCTCGGCACAGGCCATCGGTTACGTCGGCGCCGGCACCGTGGAGTTTTTGCTGGATGCGCGCGGTGAGTTCTTCTTCATGGAGATGAACACACGCCTGCAAGTCGAACACCCGGTCACCGAAGCCATCACCGGCCTCGACCTGGTGGCCTGGCAGATTCGCGTGGCTCGCGGTGAAGCGCTGCCAATGACTCAAGACCAGGTGCCACTGAACGGCCATGCGATCGAAGTGCGGCTGTATGCCGAAGACCCGGGCCATGATTTCCTGCCGGCCACCGGGCGTCTGGCGTTGTATCGCGAATCCGCCGAAGGGCCGGGGCGTCGCGTGGACAGTGGCGTCGAAGAAGGCGACGAGATTTCGCCGTTCTACGACCCGATGCTCGGCAAACTGATTGCCTGGGGCGAAGACCGTGAGCAGGCGCGGCTGCGGCTGCTGAGCATGCTTGATGAGTTTGCCATCGGTGGATTGAAGACCAACATCAACTTCCTGCGCCGAATCATCGGCCACCCGGCATTTGCCGCGGCGGAGCTGGATACCGGTTTTATTCCGCGTTATCAGGAACAACTGCTGCCAGAACCCTCAGACCTCAGCGATGAATTCTGGCAAGCGGCCGCGCAGGCATTTGCCCAGAGCCAGACGAGCACGACCCGCGCTGATGACCTGAGTTCGCCTTGGGGTATCGGCAACGGATTCCGTGCCGGACTGCCGACAGAAATCACCCTGCATTTGAGTTGCGAGGGACAAGACCGGGCGCTGACCCTGGGCGATGCCGACGCTCATACCGCACAGCTCAAGGGTGAATACCTGCTGACCGAACACAACGGCTTGCGCCGCCAGCATCGGGCAATCCGCCGTGGCGATACGCTGTATCTGCAATGGGACGGTGAGCTGCGACGCATCGAGGCCTACGACCCGATCAGTGCCGTCGAAGCCAGTCATAGCCATCAGGGCGGGCTCACTGCGCCCATGAACGGCAGCATCGTGCGAGTGCTGGTGGAGGCCGGGCAAACGGTCGACGCCGGGGCGCAACTGGTGGTGCTGGAAGCGATGAAAATGGAGCACAGCATTCGCGCGCCCCACGCCGGAATTATCAAGGCACTGTATTGCCAGGAAGGTGAGATGGTCAGCGAAGGCAGTGCGTTGGTGGAGCTGGAACACGCGTGAAATGAAGATCGGTCCCACGCGTTGCGAGGACCGATCTGATTAGAATTTGGCAGTTGCCTGAACCACTACGCCGATGATTCGGCATTCTTCGGTGTAAAGGGCTTTCGGATAGGTCGGATTGAGCGGGACCAGATAACGCTGCCCGCCCTCTTCAATCAGTTTGCGAAAAACCGCCTCGGCGCTGCCGGGCCATTGGGCGATCACCAGTTTGCCGGGCTCCGGCACGATGGCCGGGTCCACCAGAATCAACATGTCCGCGGCAATGCTCACACCCGTGGGCGCGGTCATCGCATCACCGACCACCACCAGCCAGAACGCCGCGCCCTGTGCGTGGTAATCGGACAATTCGAAGCGCGGTTTGCTGACAGCAGATGAAACGCCGTAGCTCAATAACTCTCCGTCGCGCACCTCCCCGGTTTCCCGCCAGTCACTGACGGGGTAGCGAAAGTACGGGTTGTACTTCTGCGTCAGAGAGATCTCTTCATCCTGTGAGATCTGCGGTTCCCTGATCACCATCGCGACTTCCAGATAGTCCATCCCCAGCGCCTGCAAGACACGGTTCATCTCTTGGATGCGGGGCTGACGACGTTTATTCAGCCAATGGCCGACGCCGCCCTGGGACATTCCGATGCGCTCGGCGAGTATCTCTTGAGTGACTTTGAGTTCACTCATTTTGGCCTTGACCAATTCAATCCATTTATCCATGTGCGGCACGATACGTGGGGTACTCCGACCAACAAAACACAAATTGTAGTATTTAAATTCAAGACACAAATACAGTAAGTACTAAGCTGGGCTCACGGATTTGAATCTATCACGGAGCTTGCCATCGTCATGACCATCCCCAGCATTACCCTGCCCGACACGCAATTCGACACTACGCTCAACTCGCCAAAAGGCTCTGCCGCCGCGCAGCGGGCGCTGGACTATTACTTGAAACCAGCTGTGTCAGAAGAGGTCAACGAAGCACGTTTCTTCGATGTGAACCGTAACATCAGCAGCGAAGAGGCACTGGTCCATGCTTCGGATCTGTTGCGCTGTGCCGCCGCCACCGCGCATGAATCAGCCAACCAGTTGCAGGGAGCAAGCCGGGATCTGGCGTTTTCGACGGTGCACATGATCGACATGGCCAAGGCGATGGTCGACCGGTCCCTGGAGGGTAATCAGAACGATTGACGAGGAAGCGCTTTGGAGGAAGACAGGAAAAATTTTCCAATCGCGCAGATAAAAACATTTGACTTGCAAATGATAATGATTATTATTGCATCGACTGATCGCGAGATCAGTCGATGGCCCAAGGGACCTTAGGTCGGTCTCCTGGACTATCTCCTCATCAGGCTAATCACGGTTTTTGACCCGGCTTTTTGCCGGGTCTTTTTTTTGCCAGTTATTCTGGCTTTGGCTTCAGGCTAATGAAGTCTGTGGGTGCTGCAAATTCGATTGGCGCGGATGATATCAAATGAATATCTGTTGGCAAGAGAGGCCCGGTAGCATTGGGCCAAACTAACGTAAAATAGCACTTGAGAATCACTTGCACAGTCTCTAAGCTGCATCGGCGTCAAGGAGGACGCCCCCCCTTTTCAACCCCGCAATTTCCCCCGGTTTCTCCCTCCCTTGCGTGTAAAGTAGCAGCCATAAAAATCATATTCAGGAATTGATTATGGCCGTGGCTAGATCTTCTTTCGACATCAACGCGAACTTCGACAGTGGCAACATCGAAGTGCTGGACATCAGCAATCCTTTGCAAGCGCTGCTGGCGATCAAGCCAGACACCCGCAGCCAGCATTTCCAGTGGTTCCACTTCAAGGCCAGCGGTCTGCACGTCGGACAGGAGCATTGGTTTCGCCTGAACAACGCCAGTAAATCCTCGTACAACAAAGCCTGGGATGGCTATCAGGCGGTGGCGTCCTATGACCACGTCAACTGGTTCCGGGTGCCGACCATCTTCGAAGGTGACTGCCTGCGTTTCAGCCTCGAAGCCACTGCCACCCACGCCTGGTTCGCTTATTTCGAACCTTACAGCCGTGGCCGCCATGACTGGCTGATCGAACAGGCCCTGACCAAAGCCGGCACCGAACTGCTGGCCACCGGCAAAAGCGTTGAAGGTCGCGACATCCAGTTGTTGCGCAAAGGTACGGGTGCCGAAGGTCAGCGCAAGGTCTGGATCATCGCCCAGCAACACCCCGGCGAACACATGGCCGAATGGTTCATGGAAGGGGTGATCGAGCGCCTGGAAAAACACGACGACCCGGTGCTGAAAAAACTCCTGGCCAGCGCCGACCTGTACCTGGTGCCGAACATGAACCCGGATGGCGCCTTCCACGGTCATTTGCGCACCAACGCCATGGGCCAGGACCTGAACCGCGCGTGGCAGAGCGCCAGCCAGGAAACCAGCCCGGAAGTGTTATTCGTTCAGCAGCAGATGGAAAAGTATGGCGTCGACCTGTTCCTCGACATCCATGGCGATGAAGAAATCCCCCACGTGTTCACCGCCGGTTGCGAAGGTAACCCGGGCTATACGTCGCGGATCGAAAAACTCGAAGAGCATTTCCGCAGTCATCTGAAACATCAGACCAAAGATTTCCAGACCAAACACGGCTACACCCGCGACGAGCCTGGCAAAGCCAACATGACCCTGGCCTGCAACAGCGTCGGTCAGAAGTTCGACTGCCTGTCGTTGACCCTGGAAATGCCCTTCAAAGACCACAACGACGCACCGAACCCGCTGACCGGCTGGTCCGGCAAACGCTCGAAGCAGTTGGGCAAGGATGTGCTGACGACCATCGCCGACATGGTCGATACCCTGCGCTGATTGTCCTTTAAGATCAAAAGATCGCAGGCGCCTACCGAAACCTGCGATCTTTTGACGTTTCGACGCGCAGGAGCTGCCTGCGGCTGTTGGGATCAGTCGCGATCCCTGCCCCGCAGCATGCTGTTCAGCACATCATCACGACGCACCCACCCGTGAAACAATGCCGCCGCCAGGTGTAGCAGCACGGTCAGAAACAGCAGATACGCCAAATACCCATGCGCCTTGCGCAGGAACGCAAACACCTGCGCATTCGCCGGCAGAATCGACGGCAACTGCAACGAACTACTGAGCATCACCGGATCGCCGGCCGCCGAAATCATCGCCCAGCCCAGCAGCGGCAAAATCAGCATCAAGGCGTACAACAAGATATGTGAAGCCTTGGCCGCGAGCGCTTGCCAACCCGGCAGGTCCGCCGGCAGTGGTGGTTGCCGGGTCGAAAAACGCACGGCCAGGCGCACGATCACCAGCAACAGAATCGCAACGCCCAAAGGTTTGTGCAGATGGATCAGCCACTGATGGCGCTCGGACACCGAGGCCGCCATGCCCGCGCCGATAAACAGCATCGAGATGATCATCAGCGCCATCAGCCAGTGCAGCAGCCGCGCCAATGGCGCGAAATGGTTCGGTTGAGCACTCATTGTTGAGACTCCTGTTTGGCGTTGGGCAACTGCTTCACTTCGCTGGTGCGGCGCAGGTAGGAACGGGCGTAACCGGCTGAGCGAGCGGCGAGCAATGGGTCGTCGGAGCCTTCGATACCGCTGGGCAATACCAGTGGGTCGTAGTTGATGTCACGACACTCGCCATTGAGTTGCGGCTGGGTGCTTTCGAGCACCAGCGTGCCGGCGTTCAACACTTTTCGGCCGTCGGGCCACGCTTTGCTCGCATCGTTGACCGGGTCCCCGGGGTTCGCCAGGGTAATGTTCAACTGCCAACGCAGCGGGCCGGCGGACAAGCGCTGTACCAGATCTTTCTCGAGGAAATCACCGCCCTCGGGGGCCGTTCCACCTGCCGCGTCCTGAGCCACTGGCGTCATGCTCCAACGCACCGCTTGCCGTTGCCCGGCCGCGTTCACCAGGTAAAACGCGTTGACGCTGTTATAGGTTTCCGTCGCGTAACTGGCCGACGGTTTGGCGGTTTTGATCCAGGCTAGAAATGGCGCGGCTTCCGGATGAGAACCGAAGAACGCTGGCACAGCGGCCGGGTTCGGTTTGCCGGTAGCCGGATCCGGTGACTGTGCTTGTTGCAACTGATAGAACGCCTCGGGCGTGCCCACCGGGAATACCGGCATACTGTTCATCCCGGTACGCCACTGCTGACCATTGGCCTGGGTGAAACGCAATGCCAGACTGCGGATCGGCACGCTGTTATCCGGCGCATAAGGATTGCCGGCAGGCAGCGCGAAACGCCCGACCACCGGGGTCCGCGCTTCGCTGAACACTTGGGCACTGGAATACTCGCGCGCCTGGCTACTGCTCTCGAAATGCCCGATCACGCACACGCCTTTGGCGTGGTTACGACGGAATCCCGGGTGCACGCCGTTGTTTTTCTCCAGCACATTAACCAAGGCTTTTGGCGTCAGGCGCTGTGGGTCGAGTGTGCCGTTGACGTAGGCAAAAGCCCCGGCCAGCGCGGCGACCACCACGGCAATGCCGGTCAGGCGCAACGTCAGGCTCGCGGCACTCAGCGGTGGCCGGCCAGGCCCCGTGGGTGGTGATGAGCGATCTACCATGAATGACTCCAGGGCCATCGGCCACAAGTGAGAAGAATCAGGCAGACGAACCCCACCAGGGTTTATTCCATCGCCCGGTATTTATTTTTCCAGGCGTGGAATAACCTCGAATGCCGGGCGTCTTCCTGAACACTCACCACAGCGTAGTGACTGGTCAGAACTTCATGAACGATTTCGACGAACAACTCAGGGAAGTCATTCCCAGGCTGCGGCGTTTCGCCGTATCGCTGACGCGCAACCCCAGCAGCGCCGACGATCTGGTGCAGGCATGCCTTGAGCGCGCGCTGTCGAGTTGGGGCGACAAACGTCCCGAGGGCGACTTGCGTGCCTGGCTGTTTTCGATTCTTTATCGGCAGTTTCTCGACGCTCATCGCCGCTCCCGGCGTTATGCGCGGATGCTCGAACTCTTTACCGGCCGTGATGATGCGCAGCCTTCGGCAGAACGCACGGTGATCGCCCAATCGACCCTGCAAGCCTTCGATCAGCTCGGCACCGAACAGCGTGCGCTGCTGCTATGGGTGTCGGTAGAAGGCTTGAGCTATAAGGAGGTCGCCGAAATTCTCGACGTCCCCATCGGTACCGTGATGTCGCGCTTGTCCCGCGCACGCCAGGCCTTGCGCCAGCTCAGCGACGGCGAAATCACCCACCCTTCCCTGCGGAGACTCAAATGATCAGCATGCCTCCCAGCGAGCGTGACCTGCATGCCTACGTCGATCACCAACTCAGCGATGCCGACCGACATCGGGTGGAGACTTATCTGGCCAACAACGCCGAAGTGGCCGCGCAAGTACGCGCCTGGCAGCACGATGCCCAACAATTGCGCGCGGCCCTGAGCGGCGCCTTGCAGCAACCGGCCAACCCGCAACTCGACCCGGCAATGATTCGCCAGCGCCTCAAACGCCAGTCCCGCCGCCATCTGGCCAGCGCCGCGGTGTTGCTGATCGCGGTCAGCATCGGCGGATTGGGCGGTTGGCAGGCCCGGCAAATGACCCTGGTCAGCGCCCCGCTGCCGATGACCGATGCAATGCAGGCCTACCGGCTGATTGCCCAGCAAGGCATCCTGCCGGCGGATTACAAAGTCAGCGATGACGGCGATATGCAAGGCTGGCTCGATCGGTATTTCAGCCAGGCCCATCGTCTGCCGAACCTGACCGTTGCCGGATACAAACCCATCAGCGGGCGGCTGCTCAGCACTGAACAAGGTCCGGCGGCGATGGTGGTGTACGAGGATCAGAGCGGGCACAAGATCAGCTTCTACGTCCGGCCACCCGGGCCGAAAAACACCCTGCTGCCTCGCGGTAGTCGCAGCGACGGTGCACTGCAGGCAGAGTACTGGTCGGGGGCCGGGTACAACTACGCGATGGTCAGCCCGAGTGACACGCCGGCGGCGCGGATGCTCAAACAAACCGGGCAGTTCTGATCATCACCGCCAATCCCTGTGGGAGCGGACTTGCCCGCGATGGCGGCCGCATATCCAACACTGATGGTGACTGATCCACCGCTATCGCGGGCAAGCCCGCTCCCACAGGGGTCAGCGATTATTTGGAGATTGTGGTCAACCCTGCCCGAACACCTGCGAAGGCCTTCGCAACAGCGGATCGAACGGATTGATCCGCGGCCCGATCAGCGCGGCTTCGCGCTTGAGCATCTCCACCACCGTCGGCAAACGATCCGGCCCCAGGCGATCGCTGACCGTGGCCACACTCAGCGCCGCCACCGCCCGACCTTCGCGGTCGAGGATCGGCACGGCCACCCCGGCCATGCCTTGCAATACGCCGGTGTTGCGCCCGGCGTAACCGAGGGTGCGCACACTCTCGACTTCCGAGCGCAGGAACACCTCGTCATACAGGTGAAAATCCTTGAGCCGCGGCAAGTTGTAATGAATCACCGTGTCGCGTTCCTCTTGCGGCAGAAACGCCAGAATCGCCAGACTGCCCTGTCCCACACCAAGCGCCACCCGCCCGCCGATGTCACCGGTAAACGTACGGATCGGAAACGGCCCTTCACTGCGGTCCAGACAGATCGCATCGAAGCCGCTGCGCGCCAGTAAAAACAACGAATCTCCCAACGATGCCGACAGCCGCAGCAATGCCGGCCGCGCCAGTTCACGCAAGTTGCCGGTGTTGCCGGCGCGGGCCGCCAAGGCAAAAAACTCCAGGCTCAGGCGATAGCGTTTGCTGCGCGCGTCCTGTTCGACCATGCCCTCGTCCATCAGGCTGCGCAGCAAGCGGTGGGTGGTCGGTTGCGACAAACCGATGCGCTGCGCCAGTTGCGTCACGCGCTCCCCGCCTTCAACGGTGTCACCCAGGCTGCGCAGTACCGCAAACAGCCTTGAGACGGCACCGACGCCGACTTCATTTTTGTTTACATTCCGCTCAATGGAATCAGGCATGTGATTTCTCGACAATTAATTTACTCACTGAATGAAACTGAAAATAGTCATCGCTTCAGTGAAATAGGCCATTGAGCCCATCCTATTCTTCGTCCTACTCTGCGTCCATCAGGGGCGATTCGAACAACAGCGGCAGCCGACAGAAGTCGAGCGCCAACGCACCCGGCAACATCCTTTTCGTATCTGCCCATACAAAAAAGCGCGCCTTTGGCGACGCATAACAATCTCAGGTGGAGCGCAGTCATGGCCTTCGTGCAACTTGAAAACCTCGGCAAACGTTACGGCGAAATCGACGCCGTCGTCGCCACCAACCTGTCGGTGGAAAAAGGCGAGTTCGTCTCCTTGCTCGGCCCCTCCGGCTGCGGCAAAACCACCACCCTGCAAATGATCGCCGGCTTCGTCGAAGTCAGCAGCGGGCGTATCGTGCTGGATGGTCGCGACATCACCCACGCCAAGCCCGCCAGTCGCGGCCTGGGCGTGGTGTTCCAGAGTTACGCGTTGTTCCCGCACATGACCGTGCAAGACAACGTCGCCTTCGGCCTGCGCATGCGCAAAGTGCCCAACGGCGAGTTGCAGCAACGGGTGGATCGGGTGCTGAAACTGGTACGTCTCAACCTGCACGCCGAGCGTTACCCACGGGAACTCTCCGGCGGTCAACGCCAACGAGTCGCGCTGGCCCGGGCGTTGGTGATCGAACCGCCGGTGCTGCTGCTCGACGAGCCGCTGTCCAACCTCGACGCCAATTTGCGCGAGGAGATGCAGTTCGAAATCCGCCGCATCCAGCGTGAGGTCGGCATCACCACGCTGATGGTCACCCATGATCAGTCCGAAGCGCTGTCGATCAGCGACCGGGTGGTGGTGATGCAGGCCGGGCGCATCACGCAGATCGACGCGCCCTACACCCTTTACGAGCACCCGCGCACCGAGTTCATTTCCGGCTTCGTCGGCAAGGCCAACTTGCTGCCCGGCGAACGGGACAGCGCTGGCGTCGTGCAGGTCTGCAACCGTGGCGACGGCGAACTGACCCTGAGCCTGCGTCCGGAAAAGATCGACTTGCTGGATAAAGGCCTGGGCCGTCTGCAAGGCAAGATCGTCAGCCGCTTTTTCCTTGGCAGCCAATGGCTGTACGGCGTATCGACATCGTTGGGCGAACTCAGCGTGGTGCGCCGCAATGACGGTTCGGCCCCCTTGATCGAAGACACGGCGGTCGGCCTCGATTGGGATGCAACATTGCTGCGGGTGCTGAGTGTCGACGAGGTGTCGGCATGAGTACGCTTGCCGTCATCCGCCAGGGACGTCAGGGCTATTGGTTATCCGCACCGGCCCTGGCGTTGTACTTCGGCCTGCTGGTGATCCCGCTGCTACTGACGCTGATCTTGTCGTTCAACGTCTTCGACTACAGCTCGGGGATCAACAGCGACGCCTACACCCTCGATCATTACAGCAGCCTGCTGGGCGATCCGTACTTCTACGAGATCTTTCTGAGGACGTTTTGGATCAGCGCCGTGACCACCCTGCTCTGCGTGGTGATCGGCGTGCCCGAGGCCTACATCCTCAGCCGCATGGGCGCGCCGTGGCGCTCGATCTTCCTGATTCTGATCCTCACGCCGTTGCTGATTTCGGTGGTGGTGCGCGCCTTCGGCTGGAGCCTGTTGCTCGGCGCTGACGGCCTGGTCAACCAGACGCTGCAAGCCTTCGGTGGTTCGCCAATGAAGTTGCTCTACACGCCGTTCGCGGTGGTGATCGCACTGGTTCACGTGATGCTGCCGTTCATGATCATTCCGGTCTGGACCTCGCTGCAAAAACTCGACCCGGCCGCCGAGCAGGCCGCGCTGTCACTGGGCGCCAGCCACCTCACGGTGATGCGCAAAGTGGTGCTGCCGCAAATCATGCCCGGCGTGCTCTCCGGCACCTTGATCGTGTTCGGCCTCGCGGCGAGTTCATTTGCCATCCCCGGACTGCTCGGCGGACGCCGGATAAAGATGGTCGCCACGCTGATCTACGACCAGTACCTGTCGGAGCTCAACTGGCCGATGGGCGCCGCGATTGCCGTGGCCCTGCTGTTGCTCAACCTGCTGATCATGCTGTCGTGGAACCGGATGATCGAAGGCCGCTACAAGAAGTCATTGGGATAATTCGTCATGTCCAGAAACGGTCCTTTCGCCCTGCTGTTCCATACCCTGGTGGTGCTGTTCATGCTCGCGCCGCTGGTGGTGGTGTGCCTCGTCGCCTTCACCCCGGAAAACACCCTGAGCCTGCCGACCACGGAGTTTTCCCTGCGCTGGTTCCGCGCGGTGTTCGAGCGCGCCGACTTTGTCGATGCGTTCTACAACAGCCTGATCCTGGCGTTCTGTGCCGCCACGCTGGCGACGCTGATCGCCGTGCCAGCCGCCCTGGCGATCACGCGCTTCGAATTCCCCGGACGGGACTTTTTCAACGGTCTATTCCTGTCGCCGATCATCATTCCGCATCTGGTGTTGGGGGTAGCGTTGCTGCGCTTGTTTGCGCTGATGGGCGTCAACGGCAGCTTCGCCTGGCTGATCTTCGCCCATGTGCTGGTGATCACGCCGTATGTGCTGCGCCTGGTGTTGGCCTCGGCCATCGGCCTGGACCGCAGCGCCGAACATGCCGCGCAATCCCTGGGCGCCGGACGCTTCACGCTGTTCCGGCAAATCACCTTGCCGATGATTTTGCCGGGGGTCGCCGGTGGCTGGCTGCTGGCGTTCATCAACAGTTTCGATGAGGTCACGTTGTCGATCTTCGTCACCTCGCCGGCCACGCAAACGCTGCCGGTGCGCATGTACGTGTACGCCACTGAATCCATCGATCCAATGATGGCGGCGGTGTCGGCCCTGGTGATTGCGCTGACCGCGCTGACGATGATTCTGCTTGATCGGGTCTACGGCCTGGATCGGGTTCTGGTGGGTAAACAATGAGGGCGCCATGGCTCTGCTGAAACGACTGGCCGAAGGCGACCGCCCGGCCCTGAACTTTACCCTTGACGGCGTGCCTGCCCGTGGCTTGCTCGGCGATACCCTGCTGACCGCGGTACTGACTTGCAGCGAACACCTGCGCGGCAGCGATTTCAGCGCCGAACCCCGCGCCGGCTTCTGCCTGATGGGCGCCTGCCAGGACTGCTGGGTACGCCTGGGCGATGGCCGCCGAGTGCGGGCCTGTTCGACGCTGCTTGAGGCCGGACAGCACATCAGCCGTGAACCGGGGCGATCGGTATGAACAATTTTTCTACCTTCAGAACTGAGATCCCCTGTGGGAGCGGGCTTGCCCGCGATAGCGAACTGTCAGCCACCACCGATGTTGAATGTTCCGCCGTCATCGCGGGCAAGCCCGCTCCCACAGGGGTTCCGTGCCGATCACAAATAATGCGCCATACCTTCACTAACTGTGGGAGCGGGCTTGCCCGCGATAGCGGACTGTCAGCCACCATCGATGTTGGATGTGCCGCCGCCATCGCGGGCAAGCCCGCTCCCACAGGATTGGGGCGTCGATCACAGATGGGGTGGGTATGAAGTCCGTAGTCATCATCGGCGCAGGCCCCGCTGGAATCCGGGCGGCGCAAACCCTCGTTGCCCATGGTGTTCGCCCCATTCTGCTGGACGAAGCCGCACGCGGCGGCGGGCAGATTTATCGGCGCCAGCCGGCGAACTTCAAGCGTTCGGCGGTCAAGTTGTATGGCTTCGAAGCACGCAAGGCCAAGGCACTGCATCAGACAATCGACGCACTGCGCGAGCAACTCGATTACCGCCCCGACACGCTGGTGTGGAACGCCGAGGCTGGCGCACTCGACACCTTGCGTGAGGGCCGCGCCGCACGGCTGGAATTCTCCCGGGTGATTGTCGCCACCGGTGCCACCGACCGGATTCTGCCCGTGCCAGGCTGGACGCTGCCGGGGGCTTACAGCCTCGGCGCGGCGCAAATCGCCTTGAAGTTTCAAGGCTGTGCCATTGGTGAACGCGTGGTGTTCGCCGGCAGCGGACCGTTGCTGTACCTGGTGGCGTACCAATACGCCAAGGCCGGCGCCAACGTGATCGCCGTGCTCGACAGCTCGCCCTTCAGCGCTCAGGCCCGCGCCCTGCCCGGCCTGCTGTCACAACCCTCCACGCTGGCCAAAGGCATTTATTACCGCACCTGGCTAACCGCCCACGGCATCCCGGTGCATCAGGGCGCCACCTTGAAACGCATCGATGGCGAACACCGCGTGCAATCGCTGAGCTGGCATAACGCAGCAAGCGAACATCGAATCGAATGCGACGCCGTAGCCTTCGCCCACGGCCTGCGCAGCGAAACCCAACTCGCCGATCTGCTGGGCTGTGAATTCACCTGGAACCCGCTCAACCGCGCCTGGCTGCCGCAGCGAGACAGCGCCGGTCGCAGCAGCATCGCCGAGGTGTACCTGGCCGGTGACGGTGCCGGCATCATGGGTGCCGACGCCGCAGAAATGGCCGGTGAACGGGCAGCCTTGGCGCTGCTCGAAGACATCGGTTACCTGATCCCGCCACAGCGCGCCACGCAGCTGGAACAGTCGCTTCAAACTATCGGCAGATTCCGCCAAGGCCTGGAGCGTGCCTTCCTGTTTCCCGAAAGCTGGGCCACCGACGCTGCGGATGACCTGATGATCTGCCGCTGCGAAGAAGTACACGCCGGCGACATCCGCCAGGTGGTGCGCGAAGGCCATTGGGAGATCAATCGGGTCAAGGCCCATTGCCGGGTCGGTATGGGTCGCTGCCAAGGGCGAATGTGTGGCGCCGCCGCAGCGGAAATCATTGCCTGCGAAAGCCAGCGCAACCTGTCCGACATCGGCCGGTTGCGGGCACAGGCGCCGATCAAACCCCTGCCGTTCGGTCTGGAGGTCGAGCCATGATCGAGGTCGATGCAATCATTATTGGCGGCGGCATCGTCGGTGCCTCCGCCGCCCTGTTTCTGAGCAAGGCCGGCCGTCGCGTTGCGCTGCTGGAGCGGGATTTTTGCGGCTCGCACTCCAGCGGTGTGAACTACGGCGGCGTGCGTCGTCAGGGCCGGCCGCTGTCGCAATTGCCGCTGTCGCAACGGGCCCACGAGATCTGGGGGCAACTGCCGCAGTTGATCGGCATCGACGGCGAATATCAGCGCAGCGGTCACCTGAAACTCGCCCGCAGTCTCAATGATCTGCACGCCTTGCAGGACTACGCCGCGAGCAGCCAGGGGTTCGGCCTCGATTTGCAGCTGTTAGACCGCAGTGAATTGCGCGCACGTTTTCCGTGGGTCGGAGAGGTCGCGGTCGGTGCCTCGTTGTGCCCGGACGACGGCCACGCCAACCCGCGACTGGTATCCCCCGCCTTCGCGCAAGCGGCGCGTCGGCACGGTGCGCAAATCCATGAACAATGCGCAGTGACGGCGGTGGAGCATGACGGTCAGCGCTTTCACGTCAGCGCTCAATCCGGCCTCGAACTGCAAGCCCCCTGGCTGCTGAATTGCGCCGGCGCCTGGGCCGGAAAGCTCGCCGCGCAATTCGGTGAAGCGGTGCCAATGCACGCCGGTCACCCGGCAATGCTGGTCACCGAACCGTTGCCGCTGGTGATGAATGCCAGCACCGGCGTCGAGGGCGGTGGCATCTATGCCCGCCAGGTCGCTCGCGGCAATTGTGTGTTGGGCGGCGGCCAAGGCTTTGCCCTCGATAACGCCCGCGCCCGGCCTGGTCAGAACGCAGTCATCGAGATCCTGCGCCAGGCCGTTGAGCTCTATCCGTTTCTTGAAGGCGCCCAGGCGATCCGCACCTGGAGCGGCACCGAAGGTTACCTGCCCGATCGCCAACCGGTGATCGGCCACAGCAGCACCCAACCCGGCCTGTTGCACGCGTTCGGCTTTGCCGGCGCGGGCTTCCAGATCGGGCCTGCGGTGGGCCAGGCGCTCACCGAGATCATCTGTAGCGGCGCGTCAAAGACGTCGCTGGATGCGTTTTCCATCACCCGGTTTCACTCCATCTCCGTTGCTTGATAGAGGAAGGTCGCGCCAATGAATAACTTCAAACGCACTGCACTGCTCGGATTTTCATGCCTGAGCGCTCTGCTCACAGTCACTCAGGCCCAGGCCGAAACGACGCTGTATCTGGGCATGAACGGCGGAACCATGGAGCGGCTCTACGCCGACAAGGTGCTGCCGGCTTTCGAGAAGGCCAACAACGTCAAAGTGGTGATCGTGCCGGGAACCTCCGCCGATATTCTGGCCAAGGTCCAGGCCAGCAAAGGCAACCCGCAGATGCACGTAATGTTCCTCGACGACGGCATCATGTACCGCGCCATCGCCATGGGCTTGTGCGACAAACTCGAAGACAGCCCGACCCTGGCGCAGATTCCGGCCAAGGGCCGCATCAAGGATCAAGCCGTAGCGGTCAGCCTCGGGGTCACGGGGCTGGCGTACAACACGCGGCTGTTCAAGGAAAAAGGCTGGAACGCGCCGACCTCATGGATGGACATGGCCGACCCGCGCTTCAAGGACAAACTGGTATTCCAGTCGATGGCGTCTTCAACCTTTGGCCTGCACGGTTTCCTGATGTTCAACCGGATCCAGGGCGGCAGCGAAACCGACGTCGAACCGGGGTTCAAGGCCTGGCCGAACACCGTCGGGCGCAATGTGCTGGAGTACATTCCAAGTTCCGCGAAAATCTCCGAAATGCTCCAGACCGACGAAGCGGCGCTGTTTCCGCTGACCCCGACCCAGGTTACCGCGTTGAAACTCAAGGGTATGCCGGTGGAGTATGCACAGCCCAAGGAAGGCTCGGTGGTGCTCAACGTGGCCGAATGCGCCATCGCCAACAACACCCAACCGGAACTGGCGCAGAAACTCGCCGCCTTCCTGCTGACGCCTGAAGCACAGGCGGCCGCGCTGGAAGACGGCGATCAGATTCCATCCAACCCGAATACGCCGACCACCGACAAGACCCGCGGCCAGGTCGAGGCGATGAAGCAGTATCTGACGACCGCAATCGCCATCGATTGGGATCAGGTCAACGAACAGCGCCCGGCGTGGAATGCCCGGTGGAATCGCAGTATCGAGCGGTAGCCTCGAAGATCAAAAGATCCATGTGGCGAGCGACGAAAACCCTGTGGGAGCGTGGCTTGCCCGCGAAGAATGCACCGCGGCTTTTCAGGTATTACGCGTTATCGTTCTTCGCGGGCAAGCCGCGCTCCCACAGGTTCTGCGCCTTGGCTAAGCCCCCTCACCACAACCGCTTCATCGACACCAGTGGAAGGCAAATTCCCCCTTTGGTTACACTACGCCGCCGCAGCTCGGGGAGCCGGCCTTAAGATTACGGGGTGACATCACAGTGGCCGTTCGACCGCCCAACCGTCCGCGACTTACACCACGCTGGCCCGCGCTACGCCGTTTCTTCGGCAAGGCATTTGCGGCGTCGGCCAGTAACAGCGCGCAGGGCCGGGTGATCCACGACTACTTCCACCACAAGGCCCATACCCAGGGCTACACCCTGAGCCATAGCCAGCAACGAGTGATCGACTGCATGGCGCAGCACGCATCGGCGCTGCTGGGCACATCGGCGCCGACACTGCCCGGTCTTTATCTCTATGGTGCAGTCGGGCGCGGCAAGAGCTGGCTGCTCGACGGGTTTTTCCAGGCCATCCCCATCGCGGAAAAACAGCGCCTGCACTTCCATGAGTTTTTTGCGCAACTGCACCAAGGCATGTTCAGCCATCGCGAGCAGCCCGATGCGCTGGCGGTCACCCTCGACGAACTGCTGCACGACTGCCGGGTGCTGTGTTTCGATGAATTCCACGTGCATGACATCGGCGATGCGATGCTCATCACGCGGCTGTTCAAGGCGCTGTTTCGCCGGGGGATTCTGTTGCTGGCGACCTCCAACTACCCGCCGGAAGGTTTGCTGCCCAACCCGCTGTACCACGCCCGTTTCAAACCGGTGATCGACCTGGTTAACGCGCGCATGCAGGTGATGGAAGTCGGCGGCCCGCATGATTACCGCAGTCAGGCGCGCGCCCACGCACAGCAGCTGTTCACCCAGGGCCAGTACGTCTGGCCTGCCACAGTGGCGCAACGTCGGGCGTTGCAGCTGCTCGAACACGAGGCACCGGTTATCCAACTGCCCGTCGGGACACGGCACCTGCAAGCCCGATATTGTGAAGGGCGAAGCGTCGGTTTCACCTTCGCCGACCTGTGCGAACACCCCACTGCAGTGATGGACTACCTCGAACTGTGCCGACGGTTCGATCGCTGGATCATCGACAAACTGCCCAGCCTCGCCGACTGTTCTATCGCCGCCCAACAACGCTTCATCAACCTGATCGACGTCTTGTACGACCAGGACAAGCACCTGATTCTGCTCGGACACCAGTCATTGCGCGAAAGCCTGGGTGGTGATGCTATCGACCTGGCGCGTACGCGCAGTCGGTTGGGGCAGTTGGTGGAGGTCAGGGATCTGGCTTGACCGCAGAGATCGGGTTTGGGCTTGCTCGTGAAGGCGGCCTGACAAGCACCACAACTTTCCCGCTATCATGTCGCCCGTTTCCAGCCCCCCACGCCCTCATCCTGATCAATAGCGAACCTGCCCATGGATACCCTCGCAAAACTGCGCGCCGGCCAACTGTCGGGCATCACCCGCCTGGACCTGGCCTGTGGCCTGACCGAGTTCCCCCGGGAAATCTTCCACCTGGCGGACTCGCTGGAAGTGCTCAACCTCAGCGGCAACGCCTTGCGCAGCCTGCCGGACGACCTGCACCGCCTGACCCGTTTACGCGTGCTGTTCTGCTCGGACAATCAGTTCACCGAACTGCCCGCTTGCCTCGGCCAGTGCGCGGCGCTGACGATGATCGGCTTCAAGGCCAACGCCATCGAAAACGTGCCGGGCGCCGCCCTGCCACCGCTGTTGCGCTGGCTGATCCTGACCGACAACCGCCTCACGGAACTGCCGACCGAACTGGGTGAACGCCCACATCTGCAAAAGCTCATGCTCGCAGGCAACCAGTTACAGCGTTTACCCGAAAGCGTGAGGCACTGCCATCGACTCGAACTGATTCGCATCGCCGCCAATCAGCTCACCGAACTTCCCGAGTGGCTGCTGACCCTGCCGAGCCTGACCTGGCTGGCGTACGCCGGTAACCCGCTGGAAACCGAAGCCGATGCCGCCGCCCTCGAAGCCACGGCGAGCATTCCCTGGTCCCAACTGAGCCTTGAGAAAAAACTCGGCGAAGGCGCGTCGGGGATTATTCATCAGGGGTTGTGGGAGCAGACGAAACAGGTCGCGGTGAAACTCTACAAAGGTGAAATGACCAGCGACGGCTCGCCGTTGCACGAAATGAACGCCTGCATCACCGCCGGCATCCACCCCAACCTGATCCGGGTTGAAGGGCGGATCGTCGGCCATCCGCAGGCGCAGGCCGGGTTGGTGATGCAACTGATCGACCCGAGTTACCGCAACCTGGCCGGCCTGCCGAGCCTGACGTCCTGCAGCCGCGACGTCTACTCCGACGACATTCGATTCAGCGCCGGCGTGGCACTGCGCATCGCCAGTGGCATTGCTTCGGTGGCTGAACATTTGCACCACCAAGGCATCACTCACGGCGACCTCTATGGTCACAACATCATGTGGAACGAACACGGTGATTGCCTGTTGGGCGACTTTGGCGCGGCGTCTTTCCATGCCACTTCGGACAGCCTTGAAAGCCGTGCGCTGCAACGGATCGAGGTGCGGGCGTTCGGGGTGCTGCTGGGGGAATTGCTGGAGCGGATCGACTCTGGGCTGAGCGATGAAGAGCGTGAGTCGTTAGCGGCATTGCAGCAGCGCTGCTGTCAGCCGGATGTGTTGGCACGACCGGGGTTCAGCGAGGTTGTGCAGGAGTTGGCTGCGTTCAACTAGCGGCCAATACAAAAACTGTGGCGAGGGGGCTTGCTCCCTCACCACATGTCAGATCACAAACTGTCGGAACCGCTTAACCCGCCAACCCGACAAACATGTCCTGCACGTCATCGTGGTTATCGAGGCCTTCGAGGAACGCTTCGACTTCCGCCATCTGCTCATCGCTCAAACCGCTGACCGGGTTCTTCGGCTGGTAACCCAACTTGGCCGACAACACGGTGAAACCCTGCTCCGGCAGCGCTTTCTGTACCGCATCCAGGTCCGCAGGTTCGGTCAGGAACAGTGTCGCGCCGTCTTCACCCGGCTCGAAATCCTGGGCACCGGCTTCGATCGCGGCCATTTCCGGATCGGCGTCAGGGCTGTCCGGAGACGCCTCGATCATGCCGACGTGGTTGAAGTCCCAGGCCACCGAACCGGAAGCGCCCAACTGGCCCTTACGGAACGCGACGCGGATTTCAGCGACGGTGCGGTTGATGTTGTCAGTCACGCATTCAACGATCAGCGGCACCTGATGCGGTGCGAACCCTTCATACGTCACGCGATGGTATTGCACGGTTTCGCCGAGCTGGCCGGAGCCTTTCTTGATCGCGCGTTCCAGGGTTTCGCGGGGCATCGAGGCTTTTTTAGCCTGTTCGACCACCAGACGCAGGTGTGCGTTGGTGGCGGTATCGGCACCGTTGCGGGCAGCGATGGTGATTTCTTTCACCAGTTTGCCGAAGATCTTGCCCTTGGCGTTGGCTGCCGCTTCTTTGTGTTTAACCTTCCACTGTGCGCCCATTACTCACTCTCTTGATCTGTGGCGCCGAGACATCTATTGGCCGACGCATTGCGCAAGTTTATACGGCCTAAAGATGCCAATCGACCAAAAATTCAAGATCTTCACCCCGTGACGAATCGACATTTTCACCAGTGTTTGTAGGGCGATTCTGAAAAGTCGATTTGCGGTGACGCTTCAGGGCTGTGGTTTCGTACCCTCTGCGCCCATCCTCCCTGGCAGAAGCGCGTTCGATGCACAACGACAACGAAAGCCCCTTCACCCTGACACTCCTCGACGGCGGTTTGAGTTTTCAGGTGTTGCAGTTCAGTGGCCGTGAAGGTCTCAACCAGCCCTATCGATTCGACATCGACGTGATCGGCCTCGCGCCGGCGATGAACCTCGACCAATGGCTGCAACAACCGGCGTTCCTGAGGCTGGCGGATGACCAGGGCATTCACGGCGTGATCCACAGCGTCAGTCGCGAACATCGCGGCGCGCACCGGGTCGGCTACTCCCTGGTGCTGGCGCCCCATCTTCAACAACTTCACCTGCACAGCTCGCGTCGAGTGTTTCATCGTCTCAGCGTGCCCGCGATCGTGCGCCAGTTGCTGGAGGAGCACCAATTGCCCGAGCACAGCTACCGCTTCGAACTGGCAAACGGGTGCTACCCGCCCCGACCTTTTTGCATTCAGTACGATGAAAGCGATCTGGCCTTCATGCAGCGGCTGTGTGAAGAAGAAGGTATCCACTACCACTTCGAACATCAGCACGACGGGCATGTGCTGGTGCTGGCCGATGACAGCCTGAGTTTCCCTCAGGAACCGCTGCTGATGCCGTTCCAGGACGAGGCATTCAACGACTCCGCCTTGCCGGTGATCAGCGAACTGTTCCAGCGCCACGACCCGCACCTCGTCCCGGCACGATGGGAGGCCAGAAACCGCGGCGCGCAGGTGATCGGTGATGGAGCGGCCAACCATCCGCTCACCAGAACGGGCCCGATGACAGCACGCCCCGCCCCCGAACAGCTTCATCACGACCAGCTCAGCCATCGACAGCTGGAACGCCTGCGGTGTCAGCAACGGCAGATCCACGGCCAAAGCAACCACAGCGAGCTGCGCAGTGGATGGATCCTTCAAGTGGCGCAGCACCCGCTCTCGAGTTTTAACGATCAGTGGCTGCTCACCGATATCCGGCATCAAGGACAGCAGGCGTCGATTCTCGCCGAGGACACGTCCGATATTACTCGGCGCTACAGCAATCAGTTCACCGCCATCCCTTGGTCAACAGTCTTCAGGCCGGCGCTCAAGCAGGCCCGGCCGAGCATCCCGGGCTATCAGACCGCCCGTGTACTCGGCGCCGTCGGGCAACCGGCGGCGCTCGATGACCAGGGCCGGATACACGTCAGGCTATGGCCGACACCGGGGTTCGAGGCGGATAAATCCGACGGTCTCTGGCTACCGGTTGCCCTCGCTATGCCGGACGGTCGGATCAATCCGTCCAGATTGCCCATGGCCGGCACCGACGTGCTGGTCAGTTTCCTCGACAGCGACCCGGACCGGCCGGTGCTGTGTGCCGGCATGGGCCATCCCCAGCCTTTCCGGCCCGCTCCGGAGCCACGTCGCGATGGCCGTCTGCTGCTCGATTGGCTGGTCAACCGCTCGGATCTAGCACCCTGAGCCTCATCCCTTGTCGGCCTTGCCCGCCGCCGCGGCAAACCTGGCCAGACGCACGTCGAGGTGCCGTGGCCGATGCCCGTGATCCTCGGCGCGCTCCTTGCGGCGGATGGCGTTGCGCACCATCAATGAGCCGAGGTAACGAATCGGTTCTGGCGGAAAAAAGCCCAACGGGCCGTTCACCAACGGCGAACGGGTCCAGGCGTTGTCCAGCCCCAGCACCATCGAGGCGAGAATCTGCCCGCCCATATGGCAAGGCCCGACCCCGCTGCCGGAGTAACCGAAACCGTAGAACACATTGCTGCTGGCGCTCATCTGGCCGAAGAACGGTAAACCGGTGACGGAGCGATCCGACGGCCCGTTCCAGGTGGCCTCGACCTTGACCTTGGCGAACGCCGGGAAGAATTCGCTCAGGCTGTGCTGCAACAGGCCGGCATAGGGCGACGGCTGATCGAACACCGGCAGCATTCGCCCACCGTAGGCGAAAGTATTGCCACCCTTGCCGAGCATGATTCGACCGTCCGGAGTGTTGTGGTAGTAGTGCACGAAAATCCGCGAATCGAGCACCGTCACGCCGCTGGTCAACCCGATCTCGTTGAGCAAATCCGGCCGCGGTTCGGTGATCAGCATGTCGCTGGAAACAATCGCCACGCTGCGCTCGAACTGTGGAAACGCCCGGGCCATCCAGGCATTCATCGCCAGCACCACCCGGTCGGCGCAGACCGTGCCATTGGGGGTTTTAATCCTCGCAGGCTTGCCCTCCTCCAGCCCGGTCATCGCAGTGTTTTCATGAATCCTCACCCCCAACTGCAAGGCGACCCGACGCAAGCCGCGCACCAGTTTGCCCGGCTGAACACTCGCGGCAGCCGGGGAAAACCAGCCCTCCAGGTGTTTGCTGGAACCGGCCATGCGCTGTACATCCGCCAGTGGCCGCTGGGTGAAAGAGTTGATGCCGTTGCGCTCCAGCGCCGCAATCACCGCGTCGGTCGAACCGCATTGGGCACGGTTGGTAGCGGTGTAGAGCGTGCCATCGAGGCGGTAATCGGCGTCCACCGCGTACTCTTCGCAAAAGGCACCGATAGCGTGGATGCTACGCTCGGACTCCTTGACCAGTCGCACCGCCTCCTCGACGCCGAACAACCGTTCCAGGGTGAAATACTTGGCCGACCACGACAGCGCACAACCACCGTTGCGCCCACTGGCACCGGCACCGCAGATGTCCGCTTCGATCAGCAACACCTCCAGTTCGGGGTTCTGCTGCTTGAGCATGATCGCGGTCCACAACCCGGTGTAGCCGCCACCGACAATGCACACGTCGGCACGGGCATCACCGGCCAAAGGTTCGCACGGCGCGCAGGACTCGGCCGCCAGCGCCTGTTCCAGCCAGTAAGGTCTCATGGGGTAATCCTTATGTACGCAGGGGTTTTACGGTCATCGGTTGGTTAGGCACAAATGCACGTTCGGGACGCAGACCAGCCGGGCGACTGTTCCAGTGGGGGATCAGCACCAGCGCTGAAAACAACGCGCAACCGGCAAAGACGATGAACACCGTGACCGAGTCGAAGTAACCCGGCAGCAACCCGCCGAGAATCGCCCCGACCGAGCCGCAACCATTGACGAAGCCCGCCGCCGTGGCACCGGCCTTGGCGGTGCCGAAATCGATGGCCGCCGCGCCGCTGATCATCGAGTCCGGCCCGTACAGGGTCAGGCCCATGACGAACAGCAGCGCCACCACCAGCAAGACGCTGCCGGTATGCAGGGCGCCCATGAACAGCGCCAGGGAAACCGTGAGCGCCAACAGACTGAGCACACAGGCCGGCATGCGTCGGGCACCGAACAGCTTGTCCGAAGCGAGCCCCAGCAGGATCGGCCCGAGCAGCCCGGCCAGCTCGAAAGCGGTGGGAATGATCGCCGCGCCGACCTTGCCCACCGTGGGCATTTGCTCGAAGACGATCACCGGTCCCCACAACAGAATCGCGTAGCGCGCCGGTTTCAACAGAAAGTACGCCAGGCCCAGCACCAGCACGGTTCGGTTGCGCAGGATTTCCTTTAAGGGCTCCAGCACACTGATCTTGCTTTGAGCATGCGCCTCTTCAGCGGTCAGCTCGGGTTCCGGCTCCACCGCTGGCAAGCCAACGTCTTCGGGTTTGTTACGTTGAAAAATAAAAAACAGCACGGCGACCAGCCCAACCACCGCTGCACTGGAAATGAACGCTGCATGCCAGGTGCCGATCAGCGTATACGCCCACCAACCCGCAAACGGTGAGGCCACCAGCCCGCCAAAGGCGTAGCAGGAACTCCATAAACCCAACACCCGCCCACGCTGCTCGGCGGGAAAGAAACTGCCAATGTTCTTGCACAGCCCCGACCATCCGGTGGACTGCGCCAGCCCTTGAATCAGCATGCACGTGGCGAAAATCGGCAACGTGGCAAAGCTGCCCATCACCAGCGCGGCCATCGCGGAAATCAGCAAGCCGCCGAGCACCACAACCCGTGGGCCGAAGCGGTCGGCCAGGATGCCCCAGGTGAATTGCCCGATGGCGTACGCGGCCAGGTAGATGGCGTCGAGGTTGGCCATGGCCATTTTGTCGAGGGTGAAATCGGGGTCTTCGGCAATCCCCAGTTTGGCCACGGAAAAAGCTTTGCGGGTGAAGTAGAACGCGGCATACGCGAGCCAGGTGATGGCAAATATCTGCACGCGCCAACGCTTGATGGTACCGATGGGACTGTTCATTGTGGTTCTGACCTCAGGGTGTGAGTGTGCCGGCAGAATTGGAAAAAAACGCCTGTGTTTTTATTGTTGAGCACTGCGGTATCGCCTGTTCCCTGAGGCGATACCGGTCAGATGAGTCCTGCTGATTGCACGCATGGGCTCATGGCCACCGATGCTGTTCGACTGACCAGTCACCGGGGTTGAAGCGGATAAAAACAATTACTGATTAATAAGTGAAATCGATTTATCGTATTTCAAATATAAGTTCAGATTGTTACGGGAGAGTTCGATGTCGGTATCCCACACCCAACTCAAAGCCTTCCACGCGGTAGCCGTCCATGGAAGCTTTACCAAAGCTGCCGAGCGGCTGTTTCTGACGCAACCGGCGATTTCCGACCAAGTGCGCAAACTCGAAGAGCGTTTCGGCGTGTTGCTGTTCCACCGCAACAAGCGCTCAGTGCGCCTGACCGATTTGGGCGAGCGCCTGCTGAGCATCACCCAGCGGCTGTTCGTCATCGAAGCCGAGGCGCAGGAGTTGCTTCACGCGTCTCAGGCGTTGCAAACCGGCAGCCTGATTCTGGCGGTGGATGCGCCGGTGCATGTACTGCCGCAGATTGCGCGGTTCTGCGAGCGCTACCCCGGCATCAGCGTGAAGATTGAAACCGGCAACACCGATGAATCGCTGTTTCGGCTGTTCAACTACCAGGCCGATCTGGCCCTGCTGGGGCGCGATGTCAGCGACGAACGTTTGCTGTCGCTACCGCTGCGTAATGACCCGATGGTGGCGTTCGTTTCACGCCATCATCCGTGGGCCGATCGCGAGTCCATCTGCTTGGCGGACCTGGACGACACACCGTTGGTGCTGCGGGAAATCGGCTCGGTGACGCGGCAAACCCTGGAAGAGGAAATGGCCCGGGCCGGGTTTCGCATCCGCCCAGCGATTGAAGTCGAAGGCCGGGAAGCGGCACGCGAGGCGGTGGTGGTCGGGATTGGCTTGGGGGTGGTGTCGGCCGCTGAATTTGGCGCGGATTCGCGGGTGTGCGCGTTGCCGATTACCGATTGCACACGGCGGCTGACGGAGACGCTGGTGTGCTTGCGTGAGCAAAGTTCGCGGCGGGTGGTGGCGACGTTTCTGGAGATGGTTCGCGAGAGTCTGGTGTAGGCAGGTCCGGCCTCTTCGCGAGCAAGCCACGCTCCCACAGGTCTTGCGTCGTACACTAGATATGTGGCCAGCATAAATCCCTGTGGGAGCGTGGCTTGCCCGCGAAGGCCGCGCCTCGGTCTATCTGCCAGGCGCAAACGCCTGTATCAACCGCAAATCCGTTCGCCGCTCCCACAGGTTTTGCGTCGTACACTAGATATGTGGCCAGCATAAATCCCTGTGGGAGCGTGGCTTGCCCGCGATGGCCGCGCCTCGGTCTATCAGACAGGCGCCAACCCAAAAAACGCCTGTATCAAGCGCAAATCCCGCCGCCGCTCCATGCACCCGATCATGTGCCGATTGACCAACCCCTCGCCAATAATCGGCACCGCCGCCACCCGCGGGTCGTGGCTGACTTCCACTGACGACACCACGCCCACGCCCAACTCTGCGGCCACCGCCTCGGTCACGGCCTCGCGGCTGTCCAGTTCCAGCAACACCCGTGGGCTGACCCTGGCCTGAGCGCACGCCTCGTCGAACGTGCGTCGGGTAATCGAACTCGGCTCACGCAAGACCATGATCACCTGGTCCAGCTCCTTGAGCTGCACCCCTTTGGACTTCTGCGCCCACGGATGAGCCGAGGGCACCAACGCGCAAATCCTCGACTCGCTCAACGCTTGCAGGTGCAGCCCCTTGCGCGGCTCGACCTCGGTGAGCACAGCCACGTCGGCATGTTCCGACAGCAACGCCGCGAGGGTTTCCTGAGCATTGCCCAACCGCAGGTTCACGGTGATCCCCGGATAACGCGCGCGCAGGCTGGCGAGCATCGGCATGACCATGTGCGGCCCATCCGCCGCCACTTCCAGGCGCCCGGTGAGTAGCTGCCGGTTTGCCTCCAGCATCACCTGCGCTTCTTCGGCCAAGCCAAACATCGCCCGGGTGATCGCCGCCAGTTTGGTGCCCTCTTCCGTCAGCTCGACGCGCCGCGCGGTGCGTCGCAACAAGGTGATCTGGTAATGCTCCTCCAGCGCCTTGATGTGCCCGGTGACCGCCGGTTGGCTGATAAACAGGCGCTCGGCGGCGCGGGTGAAGCTGCCCTCGCGGGCCACGGCATCGAAGGCGCGTAGCTGGAACAGATTCATGAATAACCCTCACTGATGGCTGGCATAACAACAAACAATTTGATTGATAGCTCACCGAATTGCAATTTATGCCCCGTAGCTTCATCCCACTGAGCTTTTGCGAGGACACAAGAATGAGTACTGCCGAGCCCATCCTGCTCACCCCCGGCCCATTGACCACATCGAGCCGCACCCGTCAGGCAATGATGGTCGACTGGGGCTCATGGGATGACCGCTTCAACCAACTGACCGCCAACCTTTGCGAACAGCTGCTGACAATCATCAACGGCGGCGATAGCCATCACTGCGTGCCGTTGCAAGGCAGCGGCACGTTCGCGGTCGAAGCAGCCATCGGAACACTGGTGCCTCGCGACGGTAAAGTGCTGGTATTGATCAACGGCGCCTACGGCAAGCGCCTGGCGAAAATTTGCGAAGTGCTCGGCCGCTCGTTCAGCACCTTCGAAACCGCCGAAGACGAACCAACCACCGCCGCCGACGTCGACCGCCTGCTGCGGGCCGATGCCAGCATCACCCACGTCGCGCTGATTCACTGCGAAACCAGCACCGGCATCCTCAACCCGCTGGCGGAAATCGCCCACGTCATCGAGCAACACGGCAAACGCCTGATCATCGATGCCATGAGTTCGTTTGGCGCCGTGCCGATCGACGCCCAGGATGTGTCGTTCGATGCGCTGATCGCCGCCTCGGGCAAATGCCTGGAAGGTGTGCCGGGAATGGGTTTCGTCTTTGCGCGCAAAGAAGCGCTGGCAAACGCTGCCGGTAACTCGCATTCACTGGCAATGGACTTGTTTGACCAGCACACCTATATGGCCAAGACCGGCCAATGGCGCTTCACCCCGCCGACCCACGTGGTCGCGGCGCTGCACGAAGCGCTGCTGCAATACAACGAAGAAGGTGGCTTGCCCGCACGGTATCAGCGCTACGCCAATAACTGCCAGGTGCTGCTCGATGACATGGCCAAACTGGGCCTGCGCAGCTTCCTGCCTGCCGCGATCCAGGCGCCGATCATCGTCACCTTCCATGCACCAAAAGACCCGCGCTATCAGTTCAAGGAATTCTACGAGCGGGTCAAGGCCAAGGGTTTCATTCTCTACCCCGGCAAACTGACCCAGGTCGAAACCTTCCGCGTCGGCTGCATCGGCCACGTCAACCAGGGCGAAATGCACGCAGCCGTGGCGGCGGTCGCCGAGGTGCTGCGCGAGATGGAAGTCCTGGAAATCTGATTCCCCCAGATCCCTGTGGGAGCGGGCTTGCCCGCGATAGCGGTCTGACATTCACCATTGAAGTCGACTGACAGGGCCTCATCGCGGGCAAGCCCGCTCCCACAGGTACATCGAACTCCCGTATATCTCCTTCTCATAGGAATTTATTTGCCATGAACTACAGCAACCCAACCAAACTGCAAGCCGCCATCCTCGACTGGGCCGGCACCGTGGTCGACTTCGGCTCTTTCGCCCCGACGCAGATTTTCGTCGAAGCCTTCGCCGAGTTCGACGTCCAGGTTTCCATCGAAGAAGCCCGCGGGCCGATGGGCATGGGCAAGTGGGACCACATTCGTACCCTGTGCGATCAGCCGCAAGTCGCCGAGCGCTATCGCAACGTGTTCGGTCGCACCCCGACCGACGATGACGTCACCGCCATCTACAAACGTTTCATGCCGCTGCAGATCGAAAAAATCGCTGAACATTCGGCCCTGATTCCGGGCGCCCTGGACACCATCGCCAACCTGCGCCAGCAAGGGATCAAGATTGGCTCATGCTCCGGCTACCCGAAACAGGTCATGGACAAAGTGGTAGAACTGGCCGCCACCAATGGCTACGTCGCCGACCACGTGGTCGCCACCGACGAAGTGCCCAACGGTCGCCCATGGCCGGCTCAGGCACTGGCCAACGTGATTGCCCTGGGCATCGACGATGTCGCGGCTTGCGTGAAGATCGACGACACGGTGCCGGGCATTCTTGAAGGTCGCCGCGCCGGCATGTGGACCGTGGCGTTGATCTGTTCTGGCAACGCGTTGGGTCTGGACTACGAAGGCTATCGCGCCCTGGGCAGCGATAAACTGGCCAGCGAACGCAAGCGCATTCACGCGATGTTCGAAGGCTCCCGGCCGCACTACATGATCGATACCATCACCGACTTGCCCGAGGTGATCGCCGACATCAACAAGCGCCTGGCCAACGGCGAGATGCCGCAAAACGACTGATTGCACCTCCCGTTTCGCAAAAAAGCGCCACGTCCTTTAACGGAACTGGCGCTTTTTTGTGGCCGATCACTTGATCCAGAGCATTGAACAGCCCCTTCGCCTCAGGCAAACCCACCAAACAGGATTACAGTTAACCCACGCCGTCGAACAAGAACGGTGACTTCAGACCTGACCTGAGAGGAACACCGTATGCCCTGGAAGAATTCCGAATCACGCTACAGCACCGTATCGATCGCGCTGCACTGGTTGATGCTGGTGCTGTTAATACTGGTTTACGCCTGCATCGAATTACGCGGGATATTCCCCAAAGGCAGCGGCGGCCGGACGCTGATCAAGGAAGCCCACTTCATGCTCGGCCTCACGGTGTTCGTGCTGGTCTGGCTGCGGCTGTTCGCCCGCAGCCTGGGGCCGGCGCCGCAGATCTTCCCCGCCTCGCCTCGCTGGCAAACCCTGCTCGCCAAACTGATGCATTGGGCGCTGTATATTTTCATGATCACCCTGCCGATTCTGGGCTGGTTGATTACCAGCGCCGAGGGGCATCAGGTGATGTTCTATGGCATCGACCTGCCGTTGCTGATCGAAGAAAACAAACCACTGGCCAAGCAGCTTGAAGGCTGGCATGTACTCGGCGGGACGATCGGCTATTGGCTGATCGGACTGCACGCCGTGGCCGGGCTTTACCATCACTATGTGGTGCGTGATAACACCTTGCTGCGGATGGTGCCCAAGCGCGTTTGAACTCGGCTAGCGAACCACTGATCACCTGTGGTGTGGGGGGTAGGTTAAGACACAGTACCTGTGGGAGCGTGGCTTGCCCGCGAAGAATGCACCGCGGTTTTTCAGTTATTACGCGTCATCGTTCTTCGCGGGCAAGCCACGCTCCCACAGGATTTTCGCCGCTCAACTTTCCGCAATGCACCCTTCAGGTCTGTGGACTGAAACCCCGGCGGCCCTGCAAGCCGCCGGTGTGGATGAAGATCAAGCGCGTTCCCCGGGCAAATTTACCCGCCTCGATTTGCTGTTTGAGCGCCAGCAGCGCTTTGCCGGTGTACAACGGTTCGAGGGGAATGCCGCTGGCCTGCTCAGTCTGCTCAATGAACTCGAGTAAAAGCGGATCGACTTTGGCAAAGCCGCCACGGCTGGCGTCGAACAGTTCATAAACCGGGTCCTGCAGACCTGTCTCGCGAAGAATCGATTCGACCTGCTGCGCCACGCCATGATCATCGGGCACCGCCAGCGCGCCATATACCGGATGCTCACCGGCCTCGGCCAGAACCAGACCGGCCAGGGTGGTGCCCGTTCCGCAGGCCAGCCACCAGCCGTCGTAGTTGCCCCAGCCCAGACCGCTCAATTGCTCGCAGACCAGAGCCACCAATTGCCCGCAGCCCTTCGCCCCAAGCAAGCCGCCACCACCTTCCGGCACTGGATGTAGCTCGGGGTATTGCTCCCACCATGGCTGCCAGAAACCCGGTTCGTGCCGCGCTCGATAACCGCCATAACCCAACCAATGCAACTGCATGCCGAACGCCTGCAAGTCCTTCACCGTGGGGGTGTCTTGCGGATGCCCGCGCAACAGGCCGACCGTGGTGAAACCGAAGCGTTTGCCCGCAGCGGCCAGCGCGTGAAGATGGTTGGAATGAGCACCGCCCAGGCTGATGATGCCTTTGGCGCCGCTCTGGTCTGCGGCTTTCAGGTATTCGATGAGCTTGAACCACTTGTTGCCGCTGATCAGCGGGTCGATCTGGTCCAGGCGCAGGATGGCGACTTCGATGCCGGCAGTGGTGAGCCAGTCGAGATGAAGGGGGTCGAGAGGGGCTTGGGGTAGCCAGTCTGTTGGTGGGGAAAGCATTGATGCCAGGCTCGGGGTAAAGAGCCGGTATCTTAGCAGCCTACTTGTGGCGAGGGAGCTTGCTCCCGCTCGGCTGCGCAGCAGCCGTAAAATCAGCGACGGTGATTAACCTGACACAACACCATCGCTGAAAGGGGGAGTCCTTCGGCCTCCAGCGGGAGCAAGCTCCCTCGCCACAGAGTTATGCGTATTACAACTCAGCCGCCAACCGCGAACCCTGGTTGATTGCGCGCTTGGCATCCAGCTCTGCCGCCACGTCCGCGCCGCCGATCAAATGCACGTTCTGCCCGGCCGCGACCAGCCCGTCCTGCAACTCGCGCAACGGATCCTGCCCGGCGCAAATCACAATGTTGTCCACCGGCAATACCTGCGGTTCGCCGCTTTCGCCAATGCGGATGTGCAGGCCCTCGTCGTCGATCTTCAGGTACTCGATGCTGTTGAGCATCTGCACTTGCTTGTTCTTCAGACCGGTGCGGTGAATCCAGCCAGTGGTTTTGCCCAAGCCATCGCCGACCTTGGATTTCTTGCGCTGCAGCAAGAACACTTCACGGGCCGGCGCATGCGGCTCAGCCTTGATCCCCGCAACACCGCCGCGCGCTTCGAGGTGCGTATCGATGCCCCACTCCTTCCAGAACGCTTCGCGGTCCTGACTGGTGGCCACGCCCTCGTGAACGAGGAATTCCGACACGTCGAAACCGATACCGCCGGCGCCGATCACCGCGACGCGCTTGCCCACCGGTTTACGCTCGAGGATCACGTCCAGGTAGCTCAGCACCTTGGCATGCTCAACGCCCGGAATCGCCGGCACCCGTGGCGCGATGCCGGTGGCCAGGATGATTTCGTCGTAACCGCCCTCAACCAGCTGCGCCACATCCACACGGGTGTTCAGGCACAGCTCGACGTGGGTCGTCTGCAACTTGCGGTTGAAGTAGCGCAGGGTTTCGAAGAACTCTTCCTTGCCCGGCACGCGCTTGGCGATGTTGAACTGACCGCCGATTTCGCTGGCCGAATCGAACAGGGTCACCTGATGGCCACGTTCAGCGGCCACAGTAGCGGCGGACAGACCGGCAGGACCGGCACCGACCACGGCGATTTTCTTGATCTGCTGCACCGGCAGGTAATTGAGTTCGGTTTCATGGCAGGCCCGCGGGTTCACCAGGCAACTGGTCAACTTGCCGCCAAAGGTGTGATCCAGGCAGGCCTGGTTGCAACCGATGCAGGTGTTGATTTCATCGCCACGACCGGCCGCCGCCTTGTTGACGAAATCCGGATCGGCGAGGAACGGCCGTGCCATGGACACCATGTCGGCATCGCCTTCGGCCAGAATCTGCTCGGCGACTTCCGGGGTGTTGATGCGGTTAGTGGTGATCAGCGGAATATTCACCGAGCCACGCAGCTTGGCCGTGACCTTGCTGAACGCCGCACGCGGCACTTTGGTGGCGATGGTCGGAATCCGCGCTTCGTGCCAGCCGATGCCGGTGTTGATGATCGTCGCACCGGCCTGCTCGATGGCCTTGGCCAATTGCACGATCTCTTCCCAGCTGCTGCCGCCTTCCACCAGGTCGAGCATCGACAGGCGGAAGATAATGATGAAGTTCGGGCCGACCGCTTCGCGCACCCGGCGGACAATTTCTACCGGCAGGCGCATGCGGTTTTCGTAAGCGCCGCCCCAGCGGTCAGTGCGATGGTTGGTGTGGGCCGCGAGGAATTGGTTAATGAAATAACCTTCGGAGCCCATGATCTCGACGCCGTCGTACTCGGCTTTTTGCGCCAGTGTCGAGCAGGTGACGAAATCGCTGATTTGTTTCTCGATGCCTTCCTCGTCCAGCTCTTTAGGCTTGAACGGGTTGATCGGCGCCTGGATCGCGCTCGGGGCCACCTGTTTCGGGCTGTAGGCATAACGCCCGGCATGGAGAATCTGCATGCAGATCTTGCCGCCCGCCTCGTGCACCGCTCGGGTGACGATCAGGTGCTTGAGCGCCTCTTCCTCGGTGGTCAGCTTGGCCGCGCCGGAGTAAACCCCGCCCTCATCGTTCGGGCCGATACCGCCGGTGACCATCAGGCCTACACCGCCACGGGCACGCTCGGCGAAATACGCAGCCATGCGCTCGAAACCGCCGGGCTTTTCCTCGAGGCCCGTGTGCATCGAGCCCATCAGGGTGCGGTTGCGCAACGTGGTAAAACCCAGGTCCAGCGGGGCCAACAGGTGCGGGTAATGAGCGGCGGCCATCGGTAACTCCACAACAAGCGATCACGGAAAAAATGCAGGAGCTCTTCGGCCCCGTCAGTCATGTTCGACAGACTAAGAGTCGCACTGCTGTCACTCAATGACCGTAACTGACAACTTATTGATCCAAATGTGCAGCGCCCCTTGGCAAGCCCGGGCATGGGCCCTACCCTAGTCGCGAACCGGCATGAGTTTTCACTACGATTGGAATTTTTTTCATTAAGAATGGAATCAGCCAACCATAGCCAACCGTGTCGCGGAAACGTTAAACGCCAGCATGGGCGGATATTTCATGTCGTGATGTCGGGCCATTGCTAGAGGTATTTTCGCGGTGAAGCGCTTAACAGCCGCACTCCGAAGCACACCTCCTGCTTGGCGATACTCTTGGCTCCCCAGCTAGTATCGCTCAAACCTCGAGCGACCTCGGCGAGGCTGCCGACTCCGGCGCTGCGAACAACGCATTCGATACTCCTGAAGGTTTCCATAGGCGCCACTATAAACTTGTGGTTTAGACGGCCTATTGCATTTACTACCTACCTTCCCTTCAGTGGTCATTAGAAAATAAAATGAAGTCATTAGTTTTTAAAACGGGTAAGCATGCCCTTCCCATTCGCAACAGGCAGCCATCGGCCCAGAGTGTGTAAAAACGCTGCGCCAAAATTGAAGTGTGCGCGTCTACGTTAAATCTGAAGTTTATCGGCACGTCAGCAGATGTGGATTTCGCGTAGAAGCGCGATTTTCAGTCCGGTTTTGAGTACCTGTCGCGCTCAAAAACGTTTTTACACAGCCTCGGCCAAAAGCTGCCATTTTTGAGCACGCCAAATGATTGATCTGATATCTATAAAGACGTCACTCAATGATTTGGGTTAGTACATTAAGAGATCGAGATCTCCGGATTAAAATAGCGCCCAACAACTAACTCGCCATCCTGAAACTCTGGATTAATTTCAGAGGTGGCGTAGATCACCTGAAATGGGACGCCAATTTTCTCACACTCGGACACTATTAAGGCTTGGAGGTTATGGCTTCGCTCTTTTTCCATTCCTCCATCATCAATTCCATCCAACATCATAAAGCGCGGAACTCGCATATAAGGCAGTTCTGTGCTTGTTTTGAGCAGGGCCAAATGAAACACATGGCGCAGTACGACCGCAGAGCTTTCCGAAAAGTTTCTCGAGCCATTAACAAGAACGGTGTTATCAATAAAGCTAAAATCAACCGCACTAGCATTTATAAACCCAGGCTGCAAATGAAGATCTTTCTTAAGCAGCGCTACCATATTTTCGGAAAGTTTCGCTGACACTTCCCTTTTCCGTTTCTCTTGCTTTCTTTCCAAACCGCCGATGATGTCATTGAGACGGCGGCGGAAAAATCTGAGTGCAACACCTGACCTTTCCGGTACGGTGCAGCCCCTATGTCTTATTCCGAACTCAGCGTTGAAGAGCGCGCCACCATTAAAATCGGTCATGCCCAAGGCTTCAGCCTGCGTAGGATTGCCTGCTTGATCACCCGATCCCCTTCGACCATCAGCCGGGAGCTGCGCCGCAATCGAGATGCCTGCGGCGGCTACTCGGCCCGTGTGGCCCAGCGGCAGATGCAGGCCCGCCGCCAGGTTTGTCGACCGATGCGAAAGCTGTTGCCGGGTAGCGAGCGCTTCAAGTTGGTGGCTCATATGCTGCGTGAGCGTTTGTCTCCCGAGCAGATTGCCGGCAAGCTGCGCAGCATGAACATTCCCAGCCTCAGAGATGCCTACGTCTGTCGCGAGACGATCTATAACGCGATCTATGCCTTGCCGGTCGGCGAGCTGCGTAAGGAGCTGATCCTGTCTGCGCCAAAGCAAGACAACACGCAAGCCGCGCTCTGGTGGCGTGGATCGGCGCGGCCAGATTCCCGAGATGGTCAGCATCCATGTGCGTCCGCCGGAGATTGACGACCGTCTGATGCCGGGGCATTGGGAAGGCGACCTGATCAAGGGTAAGGCCAACGCCTCGTCCGTAGGCACGTTGGTGGAGCGCACCAGTGGCTACCTGATGCTGGTGAAGATGAATGATGCGACGGCAACCTCGGCGATGGAGGGCTTCAGTGCAGCGCTCAATGGCATGCCACTGGCAATGCGCAAGAGCATGACCTACGACCAGGGCCGGGAGATGGCGCGACACGCCGAGATCACCCAGAAAACCGGCATCGCGATTTACTTCTGCGACCCGCACAGCCCCTGGCAGCGCGACAGTAACGAAAACATCAATGGCCTGATCCGCCAGTACCTGCCCAAGGGCACGGACTTGTCGGGACACAGCCAGGAAGAACTGGATGCCATTGCCTTGCAACTGAATATGCGCCCCCGTAAACGCTTCGATTTCAAATGTCCGATCGAAATGATGAGTGAGGTGATGCAAAAGGCCATGGCTATGCGGCACGATGCGCCCACTTCAATCCAATAACCGTGTTGCACTCAGCTCCTGCAACCGCCTAAGCGCCCAATATCATGGCTTGGTTATGCGCATGGCCCGACCGACTTCCCCCTTCGCTTTAACGCCTTCTGATCGCGCTATCCTGCAAGGCTGGCTGCGTATGAGTACGCTGGAACAGAGCCTCGCCCTGCGTGCACGTATCCTGCTTCTACTGGCGGATGGATTGACGCCCAAGGTCATCAGCGAACAGTTGCAGATCACGCCGCCGACAGTGTTCAAGTGGCGAAAACGCTATCTGGAGGCGGGCGTCGAGGGCTTGAGCGACCTGCCACGTAGTGGTCAGCCGCTCAAAATCGGGGCTGAAAAAGTCAGCGAGATCCTCACACTGACTACCCGACGAGTACCCAAGGAGGCGACTCACTGGAGTGTTCGCCTGATGGCCAAGTATGCGCGGGTCACCACCTGGCAGGTGCGTCAGGTCTGGGCTGCTTCCGACCTCAAACCCCATCGTCTGAAGACCTTTAAAATCAGCAACGATCCCCATTTCGCCGATAAGGTGGTCGACGTGGTCGGGCTTTATCTGAATCCACCAGACAACGCCCTGTTGCTGTCTGTGGACGAGAAACCTCAGATTCAGGCCTTGGATCGCACCCAGCTAATGTTGCCTCTGCGCCCCGGACAGATCGAACGTCGGACGCATGATTACAAGCGCCACGGAACAGCCAGTCTGTACGCGGCATTCGACATCATGACCGGCCAAGTCATCGGGCGGATCACGCAACGCCATCGCGCCAAGGAATTCCTGGCCTTTCTGCACCAGATTGATCGCAGCACACCACCGGCACTGGATCTGTATGTCATCCTGGATAACAGTTCGACCCACAAAACGGCCGCAATCAAGCAGTGGCTGGAAAAACGTCCGCGTTTCAAATTGCACTTCACACCGACCAGTGCGTCCTGGTTGAACGCTGTAGAAGGCTGGTTTGCACAACTGGAAAGGCGAGCGCTGTACCGAGGTGCCTTCACCAGCGTTGCCGACTTGAAGACAGCTATCCGCCAGTTCATCGAGGCTCACATGAGTTCTCAGCCAAGCCGTTCAAGTGGAATAAAACAGCTGAAGCCATTATCAGTTCGGTACACAAGGCGAAACTGAGCGTGATAAAAAATAAATTAATGAATTAGTCGCTCAGGCCACTAGGATGGCTTTATCGATGAATCCATCGCTTACATCAAGATGTCCCTGGAGCCTGAAATCCAGCGCATTGTGTTCCTCGACGGCCCGTCGGTGCTGGGCGATCCCTCGCAATGGCCAAGCCAGAATGCCTGTATCCGCAGCGCTCAGCACAGCATCCAGAAGTTGATCGATGAAGGCACGATCCGCGCGGTCAACACCGAAGCAACGGCACGCTTGATCATGGGCGCCCTGCTCGGCGCTTCCTTGTGGATTGCCAATGCCGAGGATACGCAAGCGGCCTCTGAACAGGTGGCCGAGGGATTTCTGGCATTGGCTTCTGGATTGCTGCTGGGCAATAAAACGGCGTAATTCTTGCCGCTTGCAGAGGGTCAAGCTTCAGGGGCGACGCATCATGCACAGTCAAACTCAACACTTCGACGAAATCATCGAGCACGCCGCCTCCTTGCGACATGGTCTCAGCACTACGACAAGCTGACGCCCGGTGTTTTCCATGGCTATCTGCAGGGTGTGCAACTGAACGGCGTGCGATTGTTACGGGAAGCCATGAGCAGTGGCGTGGCTCAGCACACTCACACGCCTGCCCATTGCGTAAACCTGCTGCTGCCGGTGAGCCTGCCCCGTCAGTCCAACACCGCACCGAATCGAAGCATTCTCGCCGACGGCCTGTATTTCCTGCCTTATGACGACGATTTTTCTTTATCACGCCGCCGGATACCGATAGCTCGCGCCTTACCAGTACACCGCTCGCCTGGATTTAGCTGCGGTCTGGTTGATCATTTCATGTTAAACATGGGGTGATGTGAGCATTCTGGTGTTCATAACCATTCTAAGGAAGCCCGTCAGCCCTGTTGCTGCCCAGCAAAAGCCCTGTCGATCAGCCCTGTTGCTTTACCTGCGAATTAACCCACGACCTATCAGGGAGCCCATGCGATGATCGATCTAAGCACTTGGAACCTAACCATCCCGGTTGGCACGCCTGCCCGAGTCATCGAGACGCCGCGCCTGGTGGACGGTTACTCGGATTCGTATTTCCGCTCCGGCAATACGCTGTTTTTCTGGGCGCCGGTGACGGGCGGGACTACGTCCAAATCCGAGTTTCCACGCAGCGAACTTCGCGAGACGTACAAGGACGGTGAACTGCGCAATTGGACGTACCCCGAGGCCGATCACCGGATGACGGCCAGCCTGTCAGTCAACCAAGTGCCGTCGGAAGGAAGGGTGGTGATCGGGCAGATTCATATCTACCAGGGCAAGGGCCCGCTGCTGAAGGTCGAGTATGTCTATGACAAGGCCAAGCAGACCGGCAGCGTGATTGCCAACTATCGACTCAAGCCGGGCAGCGCGGACACCAAGGTGGTGATTGCCGAGGATATCGAGTTGAACAAGCGGTTCACCTACGAGGTTCGCTTGAGCTCGGCGGGCTACCTGCATGTGATTTCGCAAGGTTACCGGTGGGGCAAGCAGCTCAGCAAAAGCTGGCAGAGCAAACAGCTGTATTTCAAGGCCGGGGCCTACACCCTGGACAACACCGGCTACAAGACCGAAGGCGCGCAGGTGACGGTCAACAAGCTGGAGGTCAAGCACAGCAAGGGTTGACTTGGCGTGCTCGACCACGCCCCTGGACAAGCGGTAACTCGAAGTCACGATGATCGGCAACTCGGGCCAGCGCTCAGCTAGCCTGGTGGGCACGGCGGCCAATGTGGAGGACGTGACGCAGGTCGATCAGTTGCTGCATGGCGAGGAAACTTACGTCTGCGGCGATGCGGGTTACACCGGCGTGGACAAGCGCCCGGAGCATCAGGGTCGCAAGATGATCTGGTCGATTGCCGCCCGCCCAAGCAACTATAAAAAGCACGCGAAGAAAAGTTTGATCGGTCGCCTGCGACGCAAGATCGAATACGCGAAAGCACATGTACGGGCCAAGGTTGAGCATCCATTTCGCGTGATCAAGCGCCAGTTCGGCTATACGAAAGTGCGCTTTCGTGGCTTGTCAAAAAACATCGCTCAGCAGACCACGTTGTTCGCCTTGTCGAATCTGTGGATGGTGCGAAAACGGTTGATGGGTATGGGCGAGGTGCGCCTGTAATGCGGGCTGATCGCCCTGAAGCAGCGCGATCAGCGGAAAGAACCATGAATTAAGGGTAAGAAAGGTCTGATTTTCGGTCGCGGTAGGGATGGCAGTTACCTGCCACCCCCCGCACATACATGGACGCCCCCGGGTTGCCAAGCTTTCAATCTGTGACGGCTCGATGGTTGAGATTGCACTCATACATCCGGACTTTCGGTGCGGCGTTACCGCTGTCCCTGATGGAATCCGCTGGCCGAGTTCTCAATAGATCTGTGTGCTCATGGCACGCTGTGCGGGTCAGATTTTCTTGGCCACGGTCTTACCAGTTTTGCCATCAATTCATGATCACCTGAGCAATCAATAGCGTTGGTCTACTACAGGTTGAGTTGACGTCTTCAAGCCGCTCCGATTACGCGACGACGGTCGTGTAATCGAAGCGGAACTCGCGGTCACCGGCCAACAAGGCCCATATAATACGGGCGTTTTTATTAGCCAGTGCAACGGCTGCCACATTGGCTTTACGCCGCTTAAGTAGCCGGCCAAGCCAGCTGTCAGAAATCTCTTTTCGCTGTGCAGCGTAGATCATCGACCGTGCCCCCTGGATCAGTAGCGTCCGTAGATAGGAGTCCCCCCGCTTACTCATCCCCAACAGCACCGTCTTACCACCAGTGGAGTTCTGCTTCGGCACCAGCCCAAGCCAAGCACTCACCTGTCGGCCATTCTTGAAACTCTTGGCATCGCCAAGAGAGGCTACCATCGCACTGGCCGTGATTGGCCCAATGCCTGGAATCTTGGCCAGCTTGCGGCTGTTTTCGTTCACGCGATGCCAGGCGACAATTTGACTCTCGATCTCATGAACCTGATGATCGAACCCCTTCAACTGTTCCAGTAGACGCTGCAAAAGCAGACGAAACGAGCTCGGCAACTCGTTGTGCTCATCCTCAATAAGCTCCGGCACACGCTTGGCGACATGTGCGATGCCCTGTGGGATTACAAGACCAAATTCGGCTAGCAGCCCACCGATCTGATTAGCCTGCGCTGTCCGAGCCTTCACGAATCCCTGACGAACCCGATGCAGCGACAGCACAGCCTGTTGCTCAATGTCCTTAATCGGCACAAAACGCATGTTTGACCGACCTACCGCTTCGCAGATAGCCTCAGCATCAGCTACATCGTTTTTGTTCGTTTTCACATATGGCTTTACGAATTGCGGGGCCATCAGCCTCACATCATGACCAAAGCTGCGCAGCTTACGAGCCCAATGGTGGGCGCTTCCACAGGCCTCCATACCGATCAGGCACTGCGGCATGATGGCAAAAAAGGTGGCAACCTGGTCGCGCTTGAGTTGCTTCCGCAGAACGGTCTTGCCATGTTCATTAACACCGTGCACCTGAAATACATTTTTCGCCAAGTCGATACCAACGGTCATAATTTTCATGCCGGATGCTCCTCTTGGTTTGTGGTTTCTGAAGCCCTTCTACTATGGCACGTTGAAGTCACTGGTTTGTGGGTGGGGGCGTCCATACCAATAGATCCGTACCTGCGGAACTACCGCATACGGCTCCTGCCTCGGGTGTGTGACGCGAAGCGATCCTCAGGGTAAGGATGGATGTGCATTTCTGGGTCTAGGTATGTAGAGGTCAGCAAGGCGTCCGTAGCGTGACCATTGAAGCCGATTACGCTGGCTGCGACGTTTGAGTGCCACGAAAGCGTACTTTCGTATAGCCGAACTGGCGCTTGATCACGCGAAATGGATGCTCAACCTTGGCCCGTACCTGTGCTTTCGCGTATTCGATCTTGCGTCGCAGGCGACCGATCAAACTTTTCTTCGCGTGCTTTTTATAGCTGCTTGGGCGGGCGGCAATCGACCAGATCATCTTGCGACCCTGATGCTCCGGGCGCTTGTCCACGCCGGTGTAACCCGCATCGCCGCAGACGTAAGTTTCCTCGCCATGCAGCAACTGATCGACCTGTATTACGTCCGCCACATTGGCCGCCGTGCCCACCAGGCTATGGACTAAGCCCGACTCGGCATCGACGCCGATGTGCGCTTTCATTCCAAAATATTATTGGTTTCCTTTCTTGGTTTGATGCATTTCCGGATCGCGTTTACCGTCCTTGTTCTTGGTCGAACTCGGCGCATGAATGATCGTCCCATCGACAACCGTGCCGTGACGCAGCATCAAACCACGATCACCCAGATAGCCATTGATGACCTGCAAAATCCCGCCCGCCAACTCATGCTTTTCCAGCAGCCGTCGGAAGTTGAGAATCGTGGTTTCGTCAGGAACTCGATCCAGATGCAACCCTGAAAACTGGCGCAGGATCGTCGTTTCGTAAAGCGCTTCTTCCATTGCCGGATCGCTGTAACCGAACCAGTTCTGCATCAAATGAACCCGCAACATGGCCATCAATGGATAGGCCGGACGACCACCGTCGCCCTTTGGATAATGCGGCTCGATCAAGACAACCAAGCCCTTCCAGGGCACCACCTGATCCATCTCGATCAGGAAGCGCTCGCGGCGGGTCTGCTTACGTTTGCCGGCATACTCGGCATCGGCGAAGTACATCTGTTTCATCGGGGCTCAACCGTTCAGTTTGTGCGAGGTGAGTATTTCACCAAATCTGGAAGTCTTTTTCAGAGTTTCCTTAGACCCAGTTCCGTCCGTGCAACGGTAACCGGGGGAGGCATTCTTTCTCCTCACTCCGAAGATCATCGCATTAGGGTCGTCCCACTCCAGGAACGCGTTAAATTGTTCAAGCGTTTTTGTACGTCGGGCCCCGCACCACGGATCGTGGTAAACGACCGTGGTGTCCGATGCGCCGATCAATACGATGCAGTGATCGACAACGTTACTCGATAACCGTCCCGAACATATAATCGGACCATGCCTGTTGAGTGTTTTACAAAGACCTTCGCTTCCCCAGCCTCGTTTGCCTTCAACGCTCAACCTCTTTGGTAGCATGACAGAGATAGGGATTAGACCCTTCTCTTTCAACTGGTCCCTGATTCCGGTGATGCTTAAACCGGTAAATACATCTCGGGGATTTTTGCTCAGGTCATTTGTGCAGCTACCGTGGTACGCAAGTACCATATTGACACTCGCGTCCCCACACAAATTAATGTGTTGCTGATGAAAAAACGGAACCTCCAAAAAAACATAGCGGTCAGCCAAGTCGTTAGGTTGAGTTGATTGCGGCACCCCGTAAGGGCGTGAAATCAAAACCGCTGCTGGGGGGGGCGCGTCCTGGAAGTCGAGCAGTTTCCCAATGAATCCGTTTAATCTCATGGTAAGTCCCTTTGGGCGTTGTCATACATGACCACTCAGTGGTTAGCCAACCTAAATATGGTCCTTGAGGTAACCGAACTCTTTAATAAACTCGTCCTGTTCGCGTATCGCCGGTGAGTCTCGATGCACCCGAGGTAACGCTGGAGGAGTCGGGTGTGTAGCCAAGATCGGTAGGAAGGCATCCTTGATTGCACCGAATTGACTCTCCATGACCACATCGCTCTCAACATGCAGAGCATTGACAGACGTGCCAGTTACATTGAATCCGTTCGATAGCAGGCGATCACGCAGTTGCTCACCTTGTTTACCAAGCCGCTCTTTATCGGTCATCAACAAAATTTTCGTGCCTTTCAGTTCGGGACTCACATTCTTCTCGACGCTCAAGGTACCTGCTGATTGTTTTGCAATGTGGCCAGCGATACCACCGATTTTCGGATAATGAGCACGCGTTGCTTTTGACGTACTCGGCATTGGCCGATCCAGGATTAGACCAGCCACATTATGGCCGTCTGATTGGGCTTTCGACGCGAGATGTGCGGCAATGGGACCACCCATCGAGTAACCATGTAGTATCACGTCTTCTGCCGGAATCTTCAGCGTCTGGGTCAGGTGCTTGAACATCGCCTCCGCGTCTTGGTACAAGCCTTGCTCACTGGGCGTGCCTTCGCTTTTCCCGAAGCCTCGGTAGTTGACAGCCAGTACATCAACCCCGTTTTTCTGGTATTTATCTGCTATCGCTGGCGTATGCATCTCTGACGGTGCACCCGACCCGCTAAGTACCAACGCAACTTTTCCGGTTTTTTCATCAGGACGGGCTTTATAAAAATAGCCTTCTAACTTCCCACCTTTTACTTTTATTGTTACGGGCTCGACTTGTTTCGTGTGGATCGCTTGATTAATCTTCGATTGTTGAGCATCTTCAATAAATTTTCTTTCAGTTTCATTTCCAATACCTGATTCCGCATGAACTTTGTCAATCCGATCGAAGGTCGAAAGTTTCCCTCGTCGCGTTGATTTCTGGGCCTAGGCTCCTGACGTTCAACGTTTTGGTTTTCAACGCGGTCCTGCGCAGAAGGAGCAGTGCCGGAGTCCTCGGGTGGTGAGCTGTGTAGTCCGATGTACCGGCTGAAAGAAGGAATATTTAACATGAGTGCGTTTCTCGTTCAGGCGTGCGCTTTGCTTTCCATGCGTTAGTTCGCCCCAGTCATCGGGTGCCATCGAAGGCACGATGTGCTGATGGACTGCCCGCCATTGTTTCTTGCGGTACCGCTTCATGGGTGGCATAACCTTGAATGCGGTTCCATTGACTCGCTCTCATGGAGCTCTTATTCCGGAGCTTGAAAACCGAAAAAATGGCATTCCACTGCGTGGCAAAACCGCCACCCCGCCATTGGCAGATCGCGTGAGCCCATCGCGATGCAATGCGACGGGCTCACGCTATCTGCAAATGACGAGTGGTCATTTGCCCGCTTTAGAGCCGTGTTGCCTGGCCCATGTGCCTGGCCAGCCTCTGGAACCTCATAAGCCCTTCTGACCACCCACTGAGATTCACGTCGTTTCGTGCGGCCGATTCGATCACTCAGAACAGGCCCAGACCGGTGTTTTGCAAGGTAGTTGTCGCGTCAGCTGTGTTTTATGCGGCTACTTTCAGTACTGGCAACTCCCTTTCCGGGTTAAGCGTGACAGCCCCGATGGCTGCCAATTACGCGTCTCACCTGACCAGCGATGTGGGTGTTGATTACGAGCTTGCTGATACAGCACATGGCGCTTGGCCAAGACCTGTTTATCTTCACCGCGATGACGTTAAGCCGGGGTTACGAAGCGGATGCGGCTATGGCGGTGCTGGTGGTTGTACCAGAGGATAAAATCACGTACCCAGATCCGTGCTGCGTCCAAATTTTCAAAGCCGCCAGTCGGCCATTGCGGGCAATATTTCAGGGTTCTAAACAGCGACTCCGAGTAGGGATTATCGTTGCTGACCCGTGGTCGTCCCCGTGAGGGAGTGATGCCCAAGTCGTACAGTTTGCTCAGCAACGTCACCGATTTCATCGGCGCGCCGTTGTCCGAGTGCAGCACCAAGGGCCGCCCCGCAAAGCGTTCGGCAAGTACCGTGCGCTCCATTAGTTCAGCCGCCCGCTCGCCGCTTTCTTGCTCGTAAACCTCCCAGCCCACGGCCTTACGGCTGTAAATGTCCTCAATCAAATACAGGTAGTAATACTTTCCACGCACTGGCGAGGGAAGGTAGGTAATGTCCCAAGACCAAACCTGATTGGCGGTGGCGGCACGGTGAGTCGTCGGCGATGCATGTTTGTGCGGTGCATGGCTGCGGCCACGACGGTGCTGCTGATTAGCCGCTTTGAGGACGCGATAAAAGGTCGACTCTGAGGCAGGTAACGGTCTTGATCGGCCAGTATTGGCACGATCTGGCTGGGTGGCAGGCTGACAAAACATGTCCGTGGCCGAGTTGTCGCGTCAAGAAGGCATCTCCCCAGCCACCCTGTATGCTTGGCGCTCCAAGCTCAAAGCAGGAGGCGCCGTGGTGCCCGGAGATAAAAACAGTGCCGATAGCTGGTCGGCTGAAGCCAAGTTCGCAGCGGTATTGCATACGGCCACATTGAGCGAAATCGAGCTCAGCGAATACTGTCGCAGCAAGGGCCTGTACCCAGAGCAAATAGCCGCTTAGCGTCAAGCCTGCATCACTGGCCAGCTGTCAGCTCAGGCGCAACGTCAGCTCGAGCGAGAGCAAGCGCGTGCCGATAAAAAACGCATTGCCGAGCTGGAGCGCGACCTACGCCGCAAGGATAAGGCGCTGGCAGAAACCGCTGCGATCCTGGTGCTGCGAAAAAAGATGAATGCCTTCTGGGGAAGCGACAACGAGGACGTCTGACCTCGTTGCCAGAACGGCTACAACTCGTTGAGCGTTTTAACCATGCTGTGGCTTCTGGGGCGCGTAAAGCGATTGCCAGTGCAGAGATAGGGCTGTCGCTGCGCAGCCTGCAACGCTGGGCGCTGAGGCCTGTAATGCAGGCCGATATACGCACCACCATGCTACACCCACGACCACTCAATGCCCTGAATGAGCAGGAGCGCTGCGCCATTTTAGAGGTCTGCAACAGCCCACCATTTGTCAGCCTGCCACCCAGCCAGATCGTGCCAATACTGGCCGATCAAGACCGTTACCTGCCTCAGAGTCGACCTTTTATCGCGTCCTCAAAGCGGCTAATCAGCAGCACCGTCGTGGCCGCAGCCATGCACCGCACAAACATGCATCGCCGACGACTCACCGTGCCGCCACCGCCAATCAGGTTTGGTCTTGGGACATTACCTACCTTCCCTCGCCAGTGCGTGGAAAGTATTACTACCTGTATTTGATTGAGGACATTTACAGCCGTAAGGCCGTGGGCTGGGAGGTTTACGAGCAAGAAAGCGGCGAGCGGGCGGCTGAACTAATGGAGCGCACGGTACTTGCCGAACGCTTTGCGGGGCGGCCCTTGGTGCTGCACTCGGACAACGGCGCGCCGATGAAATCGGTGACGTTGCTGAGCAAACTGTACGACTTGGGCATCACTCCCTCACGGGGACGACCACGGGTCAGCAACGATAATCCCTACTCGGAGTCGCTGTTTAGAACCCTGAAATATTGCCCGCAATGGCCGACTGGCGGCTTTGAAAATTTGGACGCAGCACGGATCTGGGTACGTGATTTTATCCTCTGGTACAACCACCAGCACCGCCATAGCCGCATCCGCTTCGTAACCCCGGCTTAACGTCATCGCGGTGAAGATAAACAGGTCTTGGCCAAGCGCCATGTGCTGTATCAGCAAGCTCGTAATCAACACCCACATCGCTGGTCAGGTGAGACGCGTAATTGGCAGCCCATCGGGGCTGTCACGCTTAACCCGGAAAGGGAGTTGCCAGTACTGAAAGTAGCCGCATAAAACACAGCTGACGCGACAACTACCTTGCAAAACACCGACATCAACGATCTAAGTTTCGACGGTTGAAGGACTTGGAGACGGTGATTTTACGGCCAATGCTTCGAAGTGGCCGCCCATGTCCAGAATGAACCCTTCTTTGGCATCTGGGTGCTTTGAGCCCTGTATCTCATCGAGAACGTGCCCAGGCAGCACCTGAATCACATGGATACGCACTTGCTCATTGGGCGGCTTACCAAAGTTGAGGTTGTCCACGAATCGCTTTGCCAGCGTGCCGCTCGCCAGCACCATTTGGTCTGGCTCTTCCTCGCCGCCCTCCCTCGCTATACGGAATCTTTCGATAACATCCGCATCGGGTATCCCTTGGGGTCGCTTACCGCTGGCCATTGCTGATATCTGCCGAGCGGAGATGAAAAAACAGTTGTTCTTTTGCTGGGTAGTTTTGCCGTCGTTCGAAAGCCTTTGAAAGTCCACGCCGAACGCTTCGTCGTATTGTTGCGCCGTCGCGGTTCGGGCCTGGGTCAGTGCTGTCAGCTGCTCTAGAAAACCGCCTTGAGCAGCAGTTCTGGGGGACAAGTGCGCTTGCAAGTCGAGTTCTAACCTGTGGGCAAGGTTTGCCAGGCGCGGTTTCGCCCGCCCATAGGCTTCGGCGGTCGCCCGCGGATTGCTTGCAAAAGAAAGGTTGGGGAACGCGTTCGCGCGCGCCGTGCGCGGGAAGTTATCGGCTCGGGGCGGCGGACCATTCGGCGGCGGTGCACTGTTACTTGGGGTGTAGGCGGGTTGCTGAGGCATGCCCGGCGGCGGTGTAGGCATAGTGGTACCCTGCTGTGTACGAGCCTTTTTAAACCCCTCGGTAGCGATGCGGCTCAAGCTTGACCTGCTGGCAAGGAATGCGGTGCGAGCTTGCCTTGCAGCTACGGTATCCTTGGGGGGGCGCGCAGCGGCACCGGCAAACGCCTCGGCAACGGATTTCCCCAGCGAAAGCAGTACCTTGCGAGGGTGTCCCTGATTTTGTGTAAACGGGATTTCTATTAAACCGTTAACAGCCGGTCTTCAAACTGGATACTGAAGCGATTCAAAGCCGCTTTCCAGTCCCGGATCGGCATTGTCCACTTTTTGCTGATGTTGTTCAGCGCCAGATAAAACAGCTTCATAACCGCCTCATCGGTCGGAAATGACGCACGCGTTTTTATCACTTTTCGCAGGCTCATGTTGATCGATTCGATAGCATTGGTGGTGTAGATCACCTTGCGAATTTCGGCTGGATAGTCAAAAAACGGGATCACCCGAGCCCAGTTTCGTCGCCATGACAGGCTGATTGATTGGTACTCGGCGTCCCATTTTGCCTCAAATTCGCAGAGCCGTTGCTCAGCCAGCTCGGCGGTGGCTGAGGTGTAAATCAGCTTGAGATCAGCCGCACTTCTTTCTGCCGCCGTTTCCACGATACGAAGTTCAAACTGTTGCGCACCATGTGCACGATGCACAGCTGAACGACGGCTTTCGGGTAAACCGTTTCAATCGCCTCTGGGAAGCCTTTGAGGCCGTCCACGCAGGCAATGAGATGTCCTGCACGCCCCGATTCTTGAGTTCAGTTACCACTTGCAGCCAGAATTTGGCGCCTTCGGTTTGCGCGATCCACAAGCCCAGCACTTCCTTGTGCCCCGCCATATTGACGCCGAGGCCAGGTAAACCGCCTTGTTGCGCACGGCGCCGGGCATCGCGCACTTTGACGTGAATGCAGTCCAGGTAGAGATCGGGTACAGCGCGTCCAGCGGTCGGGGCCAGAGCTTGACCTCGTCACTCACGCGTCGGTAATCGCCGGGATCAGGCTGGGAGAGACCTCTGTGCCGTACATCTCCTGCAAGTGCGCCTGAATTTCTCTGACACTTAAACCGCGAGCGTAGAGAGAAATAACTTTGTCATCGAAGCCCGTCCAGCGGGTTTGATGCTTGGCCACCAGCTGCGGCTCGAAGGAGGACTGGCGGTCGCGAGGTATGTCCAGCGGCAGTTCGCCGAAGTCGCCCTTTAGGGTTTTACCGCTGTGACCGTTGCGCGCATTGGCGGCAGCGTTGGTGATCGCTGCGCTTTTGTCGTGCCCCAGGTGTTCGGTCATTTCGGCTTCAAGGGCCCGCTCGACCAGCATCTTGGTGAGCTGTTTGAGCAGGCCGTTTTCACCGATGAGGTCCTCGGGCTTTTTGTAATTGGTCAGCAGGCTATCGGCCAATTTAACCAGTTCAGGATCAGGCTTGACTCGTTTGGCGCGCTTGGGTTTTGGCTCGGTCATTGGATTTCCTTGGGGTAGGCAGTCTCCTGCCAAATGACCGTTTACACAAAACTAATTACACCCTCGGCGAGTGGCCAGCCACCTGTTGCTCCCGCGGCGCGGCGCCTACAGCACCCAGAGCGAACACATGCCTGCCTCGCACAAGGCCCATCGCGACTGGACACCCCAGCGCCTGCTCGACTGGGGCGAACGGATCGGCCCGCACGTCCGGCAGATCGTCGAACATCAACTGACCCACAAACCCCATCCGGAGATGGGCTACCGCTCCTGCCTGGGCCTGCTCTCGCTGACCCGTCAGTACGGCAACGAGCGCCTTGAAGCGGCGGCATCGCGCCGTCCAGCTGCGCGCGCTCAACAGCCGCACCGTGCGCAACCTGCTCAAGCAAGGCCTTGACCAGCACCTGCTGCCCAAGGCCACCGCTGTACATCCCGCCCGCCACGAGAACGTGCGCGGTGCTGACTATTACACCCAAAAGGAGCTGTTCAATGATGACGCAACACACGCTTAATCAGTTGCACCACCTGCGGCTCAGCGGCATGGCCACTGCGCTGGAAGAGCAATGGTGTAGTGGTCTAATGAAACCGGACACCCATTTAGGCGAGAATGCTCGCCAGATCGAGGTGTCAGATGACCAAACAACGCCGTTCCTTTACTCTGAATTCAAGCGCGAGGCTGCCGACCTCGTGCTCAAACAAAACTACAGCTACATCGAAGCCTTCCACGGCGTTTAGCCACGAAGCACTGGTCGGCGTGAAGTGCTGTTTGAAACGCGGGTGCTTCTCCAGCCATTGCTTGATGGCCGGTGTTTTTTGCGTCGAGCTGTTGTCCAGAATCACATGCAGATCAAGCTCTGCGGGCGTCGCGCGGTCGATCTGTCGCAGGAAGGCCAGAAACTCTTTAGCCCGATGGCGTTGGGTTATCCGCCCGATAACCTGGCCGGTCAGGATGTCAAAAGCGGCATACAGACTGGCGGCGCCATGGTGTTTGTAATCATGCGTGCGTCGCTCGATCTGGCCAGGGCGTAGGGGCAACATCGGTTGCGTGCGACCCAGTGCCTGGATCTGCGTTTTCTCATCAACCGACAGCACGATGGCGTTATCCGGCGGGTTCAGATAAAGCCCGACGATATCGACGACCTAATCGGCAAAATGCAGATCGTTGCTGATCTTGAACGTTTTCAAACGATGGGGTTTAAGGTCGGAAGAGGCCCAGACTTGTCGCACTTGCCAAGCCTTAACGGTGGCATATTTGGCCATCAAGCGCACACTCCAATGCGTCGCTTCACGAGGCACGCGCTGGGTGGTCAGGGTAAGAATCTCCTTCATTTTTTGAGTGCTGAGTTTGCGAGGCTGGCCACTTCGAGGCAGGTCGCTCAAGACCTCAAGACCTCAAGACCGCCTCCAGGTAGCGCTCTCGCCATTTGAACACCACCGGCGCTGAGACCTGGAGCTGATGGCTGACGTCTTTAGGCGTTAATCCATCCGCCAATAACAGCAGAATTCCGGCCCGCTGCCCGAGACGTTGTGGCAGCGAGTCCATCCGCGACCAGCCGTGTGGTGTCGCTTGTTCAGATGGCGTTAAAACGAATGGGGCGGTGGGTTTGGCCATGCGCACTACTGCTCAGTGAGGTCGAAGTCTGGTCTGTATATCGACATGTTCTTCGATAATCGACCTAACCGCTCAGAATACTAGGCTTGCGCGTACTGTAGTTGCGCTTTCCATTGAACCGGTCATGCACCTGCTGCATTACGTTCTTGAAGAGCGTTCACTGGGTTTTACCTGGACGCCGTGCAACACTCTGAAAACAAATTACAAGATCGCGACGTTATGGGGGTGGCATGAGTTTATTTACAGATGATTTCGATTCGCTAGTGGAGTCGCGCAAAGCGATTCGGGCTTTTCTAACGAAGCCAGTACCTCGGGAGTTAATTACCAACATAATTGATGTGGCGCGTTTGGCTCCGAGCAACTCAAACACACAACCGTGGACAGTACACATAATTACGGGGAGGGCCAAGCGGGATCTCAGTGCATTGTTGGGAGTTGCCCATATTGACCCTCTTACAAAACCTCTCGTACATCTCCCTGACAACCTTTCGCAGAAGTATCGCACACGTCAAGAGCAGTTTGGGGCGCTGTTTTATGGCGTCCAGAATGTGGATAAGTGTGACGTTAACGCCCGCTCTAAGGTGACTAGTCGAAATTTTGAGTTCTTCGGGGCGCCCGTAGGTCTGATTTTTACTGTTGAGATGAACCTTAAAAAATACAGTTGGATGGATTACGGTATGTTCCTCCAGACTCTGATGCTCGCTGCGCAGTCTCGAGGACTGGCCACCTGTCCTCAAGTTTCATTCGCTCGATTCCAGACGGTTATTGCTGATTTCCTGAAACTTGAAAACGATCAGGAAATTGTCTGTGCCATGTCATTGGGTTACGCAGATGAAAGCTCTCCGCTGAACCAGATGCGTATGCCACGCGAGTCCACGCATGACTTCACTCATTTTATTGGCTTTGATCAATAGTCAGTTTTTTTTGGCCCATTCTCTTATTAAAGTGAAGGCGGTTGCAGGAGCTAAGTGCAACACGGTTATTGGATTGAAGTGGGCGCATCGTGCCGCATAGCCATGGCCTTTTGCATCACCTTACTCATCCTGAATTCATAGAATAACTGCAACGCTTGAAACGAGAGGCAGAGAGCCAGCCACCGGTAGAATCCAGGCTCTCACACCAAAGGATTCAAGCGCAGATGACCACGCCTTACCGGCAGCTAACTCAGGGCCAACGTTACCAGATTGAGGCTGGCCTGAGGGCCAAAGAGAGCCAAGCCAGCATCGCTAAACAGGTGGGCGTGCATCCTTCGACGATCAGCCGTGAGGTTCGCCGTAACAGCCCTAAAAAGATTTACATGGCGGTTTGTGCGACCCATGAAAGTGATGCTCGGCGAGCCGGAGCGCGTAAGTTTTGCAAGCCGCTTACCTGGCTGAGCCATCACCTGGCGATATGGCTCAAGCATGGGATGAGCCCGGAACAGATTGCTCATCGGTTGAAGCAAGAGAGGCCGGATCAGACGGTCAGTCACGAGTGGATTTATCGGTTTATTGCCAGCGACCAACGAGGTGGCGGCGAGCTTTATACGCATCTTCGCCACCGTCGAAAGCGCTACCGTAAACGCTATGGAAGCCACGATCGGCGGGGGCTGTTGCGAAATTGGGTGTCTATCACCGAGCGCCCTGAGAAGGTCGAAACCCGAGAGCGGCTGTGGGGATTGGGAAGGAGACACGGTGCATGGTGTGGGCGGTAATCTGGTCACCCTGGTTGAGCGTAAAAGCGGTTATCTTAGCGCTTACCCGGTCAAGCGCCGAACTCGCCGTCAAGTCTCCCGGGCGATCAACTTACAGTTCAAAGGGCATGTGGTGCACACACTGACGTTGGACAACGGCAAGGAGTTTGCCGGTCATGAGCACATCGCGCGCAAGAGCCGTTGCCAGGTGTATTTTGCCGATCCGTATTCATCCTGCCAGCGCGGCACGAATGAAAATACCAACGGTTTGCTCCGCCAGTATTTTCCCAAGGGTAGCGACTTCAGCAAGCTGACCGTTGCCGCCGTAAACCGGGTGGTCGCGCAGATCAATTTACGCCCGCGCAAACGCTTGGGCTGGAAGACACCGTACGAAGTGTATGCAGGGGTGAGCGTTGCACTTATGTGTTGAATTCAGGCATCATTTCGATCGGACATTTGAAATCGAAGCGTTTACGGGGGCGCATATTCAGTTGCAAGGCAATGGCATCCAGTTCTTCCTGGCTGTGTCCCGACAAGTCCGTGCCCTTGGGCAGGTACTGGCGGATCAGGCCATTGATGTTTTCGTTACTGCCGCGCTGCCAGGGGCTGTGCGGGTCGCAGAAGTAAATCGCGATGCCGGTTTTCTGGGTGATCTCGGCGTGTCGCGCCATCTCCCGGCCCTGGTCGTAGGTCATGCTCTTGCGCATTGCCAGTGGGCATGCCATTGAGCGCTGCACTGAAGCCCTCCATCGCCGAGGTTGCCGTCGCATCATTCATCTTCACCAGCATCAGGTAGCCACTGGTGCGCTCCACCAACGTGCCTACGGACGAGGCGTTGGCCTTACCCTTGATCAGGTCGCCTTCCCAATGCCCCGGCATCAGACGGTCTTCAATCTCCGGCGGACGCACATGGATGCTGACCATCTCGGGAATCTGGCCGCGCCGATCCACGCCACCAGAGCGCGGCCTGCGTGTTGTCTTGCTTTGGCGCAGACAGATGATCAGCTCCTTACGCAGCTCGCCGACCGGCAAGGCATAGATCGTTATAGATCGTCTCGCGACAGACGTAGGCATCTCTGAGGCTGGGAATGTTCATGCTGCGCAGCTTGCCGGCAATCTGCTCGGGAGACAAACGCTCACGCAGCATATGAGCCACCAACTTGAAGCGCTCGCTACCCGGCAACAGCTTTCGCATCGGTCGACAAACCTGGCGGCGGGCCTGCATCTGCTGCTGGGCCACACGGGCCGAGTAGCCGCCGCAGGCATCTCGATTGCGGCGCAGCTCCCGGCTGATGGTCGAAGGGGATCGGGTGATCAAGCAGGCAATCCTACGCAGGCTGAAGCCTTGGGCATGACCGATTTGAATGGTGGCGCGCTCTTCAACGCTGAGTTCGGAATAAGACATAGGGGCTGCACCGTACCGGAAAGGTCAGGTGTTGCACTCAGATTTTGCCGCCGCCAGCCTATTTCTACGCAGCCCTGCCCCGCGAGGTACTTGCGGTGGTAGATCCACCGCATGTCCTCGAGATTGCCATTATCTACAGTCTTAATTGGGGGAGCCAGCAGAATTCGGAAAAAATCGTACGCTGAGGTTTTGCTTGTTCCATAACCGAGTGGAGATCAGAGGTTCGAGGCTGCTGGCCCTGTAACGTTGCTGCTCAAAGCTAAGATATGATTTTTGTCAACGCGGTGAAGTCAGAACTCTGAATTAGGTGAACGAAAGAAATATTTAATTTTGCATAGTTTTACCAGAAAAAGAATTTGGCTTCCCCTCGAAATACACGTTAACAGCTCCGCGGCTGTCGGCCAATGTAGCATAATCATTGAACTTTATGATGGTAGATTGTCCGAATGCGGACCTAAAATCCTCGGCCCATGTATCCAAGTTCTCGATAGCGGCGTCTACACCTGCAAATTGAGATCCCGTAGGATCAATGGCTACGTTCTTATCTAACTTAGCAACTACCACATAATGAGTTGCAGGGCAATTATCACTCTGGCTTTTCCAGATATACATGGCTCTGGTGAAGTGCTTAATATTTTTCTCGTCGAGCAAATTTTGGACTATTACAGCGCAGTCATGACATTTTCCGCGAGGCGAATCTATCATTGTCGTTATCTGATCATTTTCGCAGATATAAGATTGAAGATCTTGAGCGTTTGAGATTTCAGCCCCTCCTTGTAACCCCGTATCTGCTGCCCTCATCCATACCTCACGCCCTGCAACAAATTGAGGTTTGCCCGTGGAGAAATCATTTTCCGCCAAAAAGTCTTCTTCAAAAGGCCAAGACACACCTGTGTCAGGATCCGTGACTTGGAATACTGAATGATTCTCGGGGCTACGCTGACGCACGACTTTCTGGACATGGTCGTACTTTGAGAGGTGACTGACCACCTCAAAATTCTCGGGAACGCTTTTCCCTGGCTTGAATACTGCATTTTCAAATTTATCTACATTACTTACAGGGCTTGCAGGGCGATCACTATCCGGTAATTTCTTTGCTTGGGACTCTTGAACAACGGCCATCAGGGCTACAGACGAGGATGTATTAATCTTCATTGGATTGACTCGTGCGAGTGAAATAATTATTTGTGGTATTTGGAAAGTGTAAGTTCCATCTACAGTTTGTGTAATAAAATTTTAGCTGCGTTACCGACCGCCAACCCTGGGCATGCTCGCGGCGAGTTACATCACGCTCCTTGTATTTCTCCCAGCTCGCGGAGCCGATATTGACTTCATGAAGGAAGGCCTTGTGTTCACCGGTGACGACTCGCCTATAGCCAACCTGATGTTGTCGGTCATGGGGGCCTTCGCCGAGTTCGAGCAAGTCCTCATTCGCGAGCGGCAGCGCGAGGGCATTGCCCTGGCCAAGCAACGCGGCGCTTACCCGCCGGTTAATTTGCTGAACCAACTCTACAGGAAGGTCGGCGATACCGATTTTTGTTGATCTGCTCAATGAACCAAGCGCCGGGTGGGCAAACGTCGTCTTATCTGAGGGAAGCTCCGAACTGATCGTTGCCCTGTTCGTGCCAGTAGGAACTATTGGAATCAAGTCTGTTGCGGCCGCTGGGGGTAAAATAGGGGTTGGTGTTGTGCTTGGCGCTATAGGGGCGAGAGGCTGTTGATTATGGGAAATATTAAGTTCCATCCGTTGCAAGTTCCTTCCATTACATATAAATGCCAAGCCTATAACGCCCAGGGGGGGGGGGGCCGAGGATTGGTTCATGGCCGAGTGCTAGAGCTTTGAAAGAGCCAACGCAATGGTGCAGCTCCGCCTTGATCGGCTCATCCGAAGTGTTTTCGAGTTTGTGTCGCGTGACTTCGGAGGTTGCCGAAGCGCACACCGACTGCTCCACCCATAAAAACTTCTGGGAGAAATTGCGGAACTGGCCAGTAGTCATATGAATGCCGGTATTACTACTTACCCCTCAGCTGCTGGACAGTGCCCAGAATGGATTCGTACCCGGCAAATGAACTGATTACAACTCTTCGGTCATTGGCGTAATGGAGAGGCAATATTGAACCCCGAGAAATAGCTGACGGCAGGCGTCCGATCGCCTTCATTGCGGTATTGTCCGAATTTGGCATACGCGTTGTCACTTCGGGTATCAAACATGGTCGAGATTCCGGATTTATCAAAAATGTCCTGTCCATTCTTCGTCACACTGATCGAACCGTCGTCGATGTCGCGCTTGAAATCAATTTGAAAATCCGTCCACTTGCCCACGTCTTTGGAGGCGTCTCCAGGCTGACCAATGTTGAACACTTTAGAGGGTGCATTGCTGGCGTCGCTGGTTTTAAGGTGCAACTGATACTGGCCATCCTTGGTGGCCATCCAAGCACGCGGGCTGGGCTTGGCGTTGTTGTGGTCCAGCACCTGAAAGAAAGTGCCGTCGTTGTCTGCCTCACGCTTCATGCCAAAAGTAAAGCGGTAGGGCTGCCCTTCTTGCAATAGGGTTTCACTCTTGATTTCAGCCCGGGGACTGGTGGAATTTTGAGTGTAATGACCTTTGTTGAAACCCACCTTTATCACCTCGCCACGCTCCGGATCGTTAGCCATGGCAATCACATCCTGTGGCGACTTCTGCACACTAAGCTGGTGGCCCAGTACAGGTGAAGCAGAGGGAACATTTCCCCCTCCCCCCGTCCTATTTGTGCCCGGACGAACACTTTCCTGCGTCGGGTCTTGAGTAGGCGCGCGCTCGTTACAACTGGCCTGGCGGCGACCCGTTTCGCCAAAGCTATCCGTCTGCGACGTACCTGCGTCGCTCATAATAGCTTGAAGACGCTTGATAAAATCGACGATAAGAGCAATGAACTGGGCCAACGGCTCCGACTGGGCTTTGCCACCCGGACAGCATGTGTGCGCATGCGGATCATTGCTCCGCCCTGAGAAGTCGACGTGCGATGCCCTTGGATTGCGTATAAACGAAACAGGTGAATCGGCGCCCTGAGCCGCACCACCCCAAGGCTGTCGAAGGCGCATATCCGCCTGCGCCGAACACAACGGGGGATGGAGGGGAAGATTATCGGCATGCATGCGCACTGGATCAATCGAGTTCATATCGTTTCCTGTCGTGAATCAAACACCTGGCCTGGGTCACAGTTTGATGCTCAGGCTGGCAATTGGCCTTGGCCGCTGGAGATCATTTGAGCGAACTTCAACACATCTGCCGGATAACTCGCCCCCCCGACGCCGCCGGTATCGGCAAGATTGTGCACATTGACCTTGTCCGGGCCCGAGTTATAGGCTCGGAGTGCCGCCCCCATGTTGCCGTCAAAGGCCCTGTTTCCATCACGCAAATAAATCGCACCAGCCAGGATGTTGTCACGAGGCTTGGCAAGGTCTGCACCGCCCAACAATTCCGGATTGGCTTTTTTCAGACCCGCGAAGGTAGCAGCATTGACCTGCATGAGACCTGAGTCGGTTTTGCCGTTGACGTTGGTGCTTGCACTGGCAAGATTACCCCGAGACTCGGCCCAGATCTGGCCCGCAATGATGCTTGGCGGCATACCGGTCACACTGGCCGCGTGAAGGATGTCGTCTCGGTAGGGTTTCAATTGTTCAGGCAAATGCAGCTGACCGCTGTCGCTTGCATGCACCTCACCGGCGGAGGCTCCTACTGCGTTCGCTTGACGTGACTGACCGGAATTAGAGCCCTCGCCTCGCGCTCCCAGGACTTTCAAAGAACCTGGTGGTGGTGCCAGTGAGTTTGTGGCCGAGGGAGATGATTGGGGTGGGTTCGTCGCGTTTTGCGCTCCGGGGTTCAGTAAACCTTCCAACCATTGACCAATAGCGCGCCGGATGAGTTCTACCAACTGGTTCAAAGCATCAGGTTTCGGCGAACCATGCTGCGTTTCGCCACCATCGGCAGGGGGATGAGGACAAGTCGGACGATTCAATCTGCCCCCCTCACGGGTATCGAGCGCCTGGCTGAAGCTGACCGACTTCTCTCCACCGCAAGCGGCAGTGTGATAATGGCAAATCGAACGATTCTGCTGGTGATTTCCAACGGCAGCGGGCAGCGCATTGAGGCCGCCCGCTTGTTTCAGATGGTAATTTCTAACCGCATCGGGCGTCGGGTCAGGGCCAAACGCTTCTTTCAGATGGTAATCTCTAACGACATCAGGCACCTTAACGGGGCTAAGGGATGAGCTCATAGTATTGCTCCTGTATGAATGATAAAGACCGAACGTCGTACATCAGTGTGCTTTGGGGATGCCAAACTGATCCAAAGTAGGATCGACGTTGCGGTCGAATTTCTTTTGCATATCGTGTTTTTTGACTGCCTCGACGATCGCCGCGATGCCTAGGCCCAAGCCGATGACCGCTTCTATCACCCAGCCCACTGGACCCGCCGCCACACCAATGGCCGAAGCTGCGGCGAGTCCTGCTGCATGACCGGCCACCATTCCGACAACTCGCCCCCCTACCGCCCCAGCCATACGACCGAGACCAGCCGAGGCTTCACGTCCGGCGATACTGCGTGCTGCGTCGATACCCTGTTTAGCCGTGGAAAGACCGGCCTTGGTCGCGTCGTAACCGTCCTTGAGCTTTTCGGCTCTGTTTCTAGCATCAGGGGGCGAGTTATTGGTGACAGGCGCTTGTGTGCCGTTGATCAACTGCCCCAACCACTCACGACCTTTGTCCGCCCCCCGCAGTTGAGTAAACGTCGAGTCGACGTACCGTGCCTGCTGCGCCTGAGTAAAATCTCCGGGTAACACCGAGTCATAGATTGCTCTCTGTGCGTCGACCTGCTGGAGTGACCGTGCAGGATCGGCATCCTTGTGTGCCAACGAATGCTTAAGGGCCTGGCCTCTGCTGAAATTCGCTTCATACGAATTTTTGAGCGAGCCTTGAATATCCGGTCGATGGCTGATGATTTGCTGAGCCGTAGGCAAGGAGGCATCGGGCCCCAGAAGGTCTCGTTGCATCTGCAGCTGCGCAGCTTGCCCGTTGATGGCCCTGCTGTAGTCGGGTCTTGCCTGGTCAGCTTTGGCGGCTTTGTCGGCTGTATTCATTTCACTGCGCAGTGCCTGACCGCTGCGCAAATTGACCATTTGATCCTTGACCGCCCTGCCGAGGGCTGGATCGCTGGCGATCAGTGCACGTTCCTGGCTTGGAACAGCGTTATTCATGTATGCCCGCACGTCTGGATCGGCTTGCAACTGACCAATCTTTTCCGCCAGGGCTTCTTCGGTTTTACCGGTTTTGCGCAGACCCTGACCGGCAATGACGCTTTGCTCGGTCTGTTGCAGCTTGACCATGACAGCAGCTTTCTGCTGCCCGCTGTAGTCCTGAGGTCGCTTGAAAATATTTGCATCAAGGGCGCTGATGTCAACGCCTGCAACAGCATTCAAAGTTGCCGCATCGCTTAGCATGCCTGCGAACTCGCCCTCATTGGTCGGCGCCTGGGTCTTGATCCACCTGCTGATGTTCGATGCATCGAATTGATTGTCCTTCGGACTGGTAGCCAGTGCCTTGCCCTCGTCCCCGCCTTTATCGATAAGGTCCAAAAAACCGGGTTGTAAAAAGGTTTTGGAAGCCTGTTTGAGTACAACGGAAAGTCCAGGATTTCCCTCCATGGCTTTCAATCCTTCGACGTTAGTGTATTTGTCTACCTTGCTGTTGCCCGATACTTCCTTCGGACCGGCCGCAGTGGTCAGCGGACTATTGGCCTGAAGCAATGAAGCCGAGCGGACCATTTGCAATGACTGTGGATCAGCGTCGGGATTATCTTTTTGAAACTGAGCCAGGGTTTTGTCTGCGTCATCAGCAGCGCTTTGCATTTTTTTGGCGAAGGATTTTAGGTCTCCGTCGGAAATTTTGCCGTCGGCCTTCCCTCCACGCTTCGCCGTGTCGATGGCGGTCTTGAGAGCAGGATTCTCATTGATGAATTGCATGGCTTTTTGCGCGTCTGGACCTTTGTCAGCTGCCATGCGAGCCGCAGCTATAGGGCGATTGAGCTCTTTTGCAGCCTGCTCGCGCTGCTCGGGCAGCAATCCAGCAACCAAGGGACTCCACCTCTGGAGCTCATCGGGCGAGGAGTACTTCGAGCTATCAAGAAAGTCATTCGCCGTACTTTTTACCGGCGTCGAGGCAGGGGCAGCGTTGCCCAAGGCAATAGCAGGAGGATTGAGCATAGTGCGCAATGCGGGCTCCGTTGCTGATGGACTGGCGACACGGTGCTGGGGAGCAGAGCTTTCGATACCTAGCAACCGCTTTACCAGAACGTCAAAGGACGTCTTTATCGGCTCGTTGACCAAAGCCTGTTTAGCGGACGACTGACCGAAGTGAACCGCATTTGGATGCACATTACCCGGTGTGCCCTGGACCACAGGTACCATAGGCTCCAAGGGCATGCCCGGTAATACCGTCCCGTTTGATGCAGCGTTGGAAATGTGCATGTGCGAGCGCCAGTATCGAGTCGGATGATGTCGATAGGTGGGCATCCATCGCATAATGGTTCCCAATTCAGCAGGATCAGTTTCTAACCCCCACAGACACCGCATGAAATGATCCGTATCAAGCGAGGCCGTAAGGAACTGCTGCGGCGCTGGGCCCACCAATAAGTATCGTGCTTCCTGGACATCTCGAGCCCTGTCCGAGTTGTCCAGGGATGGCTGTCAGCATGTCTTGTTCGTGCTCGCGGAGAATCCGTAGGTGAAGTTTTCTGATATTCGATACCTCCAACCACTTTTGCCTTTGACAAACGAACAAGTACATCCGTCCGAGGAGAAGGTCGACAAACCACCAGGCGGCTTTAGCCAACTAGTGTCCTGTCTCGAAGTAAATTCTCCGCAATATTAGCTATGCTTTCTCGGTCATCACACCATCAGAGGCGAACCGATGGGCGCCCAAGATATTGTCCTGAGTCCTAAAGAACACGCCGAACTCAGCCGCCGCACAAGGTCTGCCACCATCAGTCAACGTGACGGTCGTCGCGCCCGGGGGCAGGCGGCGAACCACCATCCTTGATCCTGGTGCTTCCACTGCTAGAACTGGAGTGGAAACAGGCCAATCTTCTACCCCAAGCACCGGACGGCCGACCGTAACCTTGGCCAACTTTGAAGAGGCGCGAACGCGGAGCTGGAATTTGGGGGATAGGGGCGGTTGCAGGAGCTGAGTGCAACACGGTTATTGGATTGAAGTGGGCGCATCGTGCCGCATAGCCATGGCCTTTTGCATCACCTCACTCATCATTTCGATCGGACATTTGAAATCGAAGCGTTTACGGGGGCGCATATTCAGTTGCAAGGCAATGGCATCCAGTTCTTCCTGGCTGTGTCCCGACAAGTCCGTGCCCTTGGGCAGGTACTGGCGGATCAGGCCATTGATGTTTTCGTTACTGTCGCGCTGCCAGGGGCTGTGCGGGTCGCAGAAGTAAATCGCGATGCCGGTTTTCTGGGTGCCAGTGGCATGCCATTGAGCGCTGCACTGAAGCCCTCCATCGCCGAGGTTGCCGTCGCATCATTCATCTTCACCAGCATCAGGTAGCCACTGGTGCGCTCCACCAACGTGCCTACGGACGAGGCGTTGGCCTTACCCTTGATCAGGTCGCCTTCCCAATGCCCCGGCATCAGACGGTCGTCAATCTCCGGCGGACGCACATGGATGCTGACCATCTCGGGAATCTGGCCGCGCCGATCCACGCCACCAGAGCGCGGCCTGCGTGTTGTCTTGCTTTGGCGCAGACAGATGATCAGCTCCTTACGCAGCTCGCCGACCGGCAAGGCATAGATCGTTATAGATCGTCTCGCGACAGACGTAGGCATCTCTGAGGCTGGGAATGTTCATGCTGCGCAGCTTGCCGGCAATCTGCGCGGGGACAAACGCTCACGCAGCATATGAGCCACCAACTTGAAGCGCTCGCTACCCGGCAACAGCTTTCGCATCGGTCGACAAACCTGGCGGCGGGCCTGCATCTGCCGCTGGGCCACACGGGCCGAGTAGCCGCCGCAGGCATCTCGATTGCGGCGCAGCTCCCGGCTGATGGTCGAAAGGGATCGGGTGATCAAGCAGGCAATCCTACGCAGGCTGAAGCCTTGGGCATGACCGATTTGAATGGTGGCGCGCTCTTCAACGCTGAGTTCGGAATAAGACATAGGGGCTACACCGTACCGGAAAGGTCAGGTGTTGCACTCAGTTTTTGCCGCCGCCAAGTGAATGATATTTCACACACGGCAATATGAGGCGCAGATCAGCATGGCAGTCAAAGTTCTTGCACTATCGGGTAGTACCCGCGAAGGGTCGCTGAATCAAAAACTTTTGAACGTCGCCGTGGAAGGTGCTCGGGCGGCGGGCGCTGAAGTCACAGTGGTGTCACTGGGCAATTTCCTTTGCCATTTTTCAACAGCGATTTGGAGCGAGTGCAGGGTGTTCCGCCTTACGCTCTGGAGTTACAACAGCTGTTGAGTGAGCACGATTCACTACTTTTGGCGTCACCGGACTACAACGGCGGCTACACGGCATTGTTGAAAAACGCTATAGATTGGCTTAGTAGACCTACGCCAGCAAAGGTTTCGGGTTTGGCTTTTTTTGCAAACAAGGCCTCGGCGGTGATTTCCGCTTCACCGGGACCTATGGGCGGTTTGCGGTCAACCCTCGCTATCCGTGGCGTCCTGGAAAAGCTTGGGTCGGTGGTTATTCCTCAAACCTTCAGTCTGGGGGCCGCTCACTTGGCATTTGCCGAAGACAGTAGACTGATCAATGCTGAAGTGGATCAGGAAGTGAAGGCCGTCGGCGCGGCGTTGGTCAAGTTCTCTGAGGTGTTGAAAAAAACCTGAAGCGTCGAGCTATAACTTGTCGACAGCAGCCTTGCTCAATCCTGAGATTGACTAGTGTCCAGCGCGGCCGCACTGATTTGCTCTTGTAGCCAGCGTTGGGCAGTATCGTTGTCATTATTCATGTGCCAGATCATGTCAAGTCGCTGACGGGTAACAGGGTAAGGCAGCGATTTGATTTTAAAGCCCAGACTTCGGGCAAATGTCTTGGCCAAAGGCTGCGGAATGATCGCAAGCAACTCACTGTCCTCCAGTAGCATCGGCAATGCGAGGAAATGCGGCAGCACAATTTGCCTGCGCACTGATAATCCCGCCCCCGCGAGTGCACGCTCTAGCGCCTCGCGATCATACATCTCTGCCTGACGCGCCAATCCACGCTCAAGAATGTAGGCGCTATGGGCGCCTTCCGCACCCAGCGAGACCACGGCCAAAGGAAACTCGGCCATGTCTTGAAGTCGCACCTCGTTGTCACCAGTTGGGTGAACACCACTGCAAACAAGCACTTCGTCCTGCAAAAGCAGCAGTAGCGACCGCAGCCGATCTGGGATACTGCGAAATGTGCCGATCGCAACGTCTATTCGGCCAAGGTCAATCTGTTCCGCCAAGTCTAGTCGCGTCGAGGGTGTAATCATCAAGTTGATACCTGGTGCCAATGTTGCTAATCGACGATTGAGTCGCGGTAGCAGTGTTGCCGACACGTAGTCGTTCGCCGCTATCACAAAGGAACGCTTGACACTTTTCGGTTTGAAGGCCGAATCGGCCGGGCTTAAGGCGAGACTTATACTGTGTAAGGCGGCACGAAGCGGAACGCTGATTTCGAACGCATAGCTCGTTGGCGTCATCCCTTTACCTGTACGGACGAAAATTTCTTCGTTCAGGCTATCGCGCAATCGAGACAGGGCATGGCTGACGGCGGACTGGCTTAAATGTAATCGTTGGCTAGCGCGAAGGACGCTGCGCTCCTCCATGACAGCATCGAAAACCCTAATCAAGTTTAGGTCCAGCTTGTCAAAGGCGATCATAGGAAATATCTCGGAGGCTGCAGAGCTGACCAGCTGGAGATTGGAGTCTAGAAATGTCTCGCTGGCAAGCTTAAAAGTCGTAAGCTCATGCATATTTTGCATTTTCACCGTGCAGGAAGTTCCCTTCTTTTTGGGAGGAGTATGTGCGAAGGTTTAAAAAATGAGAAAAAGAGTGACGGTTAATGAGTAAGCGAGAAGAGCTGATAAACTTGTGCATCGAATTTCTTTCTAAGATAAAAGATAAGACGGCTAGCACAGATATTGAACAATGGTTGAACGAAGTCTACGGTCCTGAAACAGAAACTTACCAGGTAATAGCGGAGCTAGTCATTGAAGGTGTTGCGCAAGGCTGGGCGGCAAACACTGAAATCAGTGGGCCGCACTATCGTCGCAGCCGGCTGTGTGAACCTTGCGCTGAGACTTTTTATTTCAGCATCACTACCGTGTTCATGGACAGTAAGGGACACGAGTTGGACAACTTGGAGCGTACATTCCGGGGTGACTATCACCGTCATCCATATGGTGAATTGAATATGGTCATTCCCCTTGATGAGCACGCTGTACTTGCTGGGCCCAACGGATGGCAAGGTGCAGGTTGGACTGCGCCATCTCCCGGTAGCCATCATTATCCAGAAGTCAAGAATGGCGCGCTGATTGCGTTCTTCTTCTTGCCCGCAGGACGGATTGCCTACGATCTACAGGTTAAAGGCTGAAGGCATGTGTTTTTGTAGTGGTCAACTAATCCCGGACACGACGTTAAGTTTTTTCTCGGCCTGAGCTGGCGCGAGCCCATCATTGAATTGATGGGGCCGAATCCAGTTGTACCGATGCATCAAAAAATGACTGATGTCGCGCTGGGCCTCTTGGGTCGTTCGGTAGCCCACGGTCGGTATCCATTCAGTTTTCAAGCTGCGGAACACACGCTCCATTGGCGCGTTATCCCAACAGTTTCCACGTCGACTCATGCTCTGACGCATGCGGTATCGCCATAATCTTTGGCGAAATAAACGACTTGCATACTGCGACCCTTGATCCGAGTGAAACAACAGGCCCTGTGGCTTTCCTCGTTGTTCGTAAGCCATATCCAATGCCTTGATAACCAGCTCGGCGTCCGGCTTTTCCGACAACGCCCAGCCCACCACCCGGCGCGCGCAAAGATCCAGCACCACAGCCAGGTAATGCCATTTTCCCTGAGCCCAGATGTAAGTAATGTCGCCGCACCAGACCTGATTGGGTGCTGGGACATTGAACTCCCTATTTAACGTATTCGGGATATCCAGTCGTTCAACCGTCGCTCGTTTATAGGCATGAGATCCTGGCTGCTTGCTCACGAGGTCAAGCTCACGCATCAAACTGCGTACTTTGAACCGCCCCAGTTGTTCACCGTCTTCCTGCATCAGCGACAAGATGCTGCGGCTGCCCGCAGCACTACGGCTTTCTGTGAACAACTCATTGACCCGACTACGCAGCCGAAGCCGCTCGACATCGGGAGTTCGGCGCTTGAGACGCTGGGCGTAGTAACACGAGCGGGTGACTTCAAATACTTTGCACAGCCAATCAATCGGCTCATGGACGCTAAGCTGATTGATCAGCGCGTACGCTCGTGATCTTCCGACATCAAGAGCGCGGTAGCCTTTTTTAATATCGATTTTTCCCGTTCAAGGCGGGCAATCCGAGCTTCCAGCTCCTGGATTTTCTGCTGCTCCGGGGTCAGTGCTTTGCTTTGCGGGGTGACGCCTTGGCGTTCCTTTTGAACCTGCTCAACCCAACGGCGTAGCGCCGATTCGCCGACGCCGAGTGAACGGCTGGCTTCGATGTAGCTGTAGTTTTGCTTGAGCACGAGGTCGGCAGCCTCGCGTTTGAATTCAGCAGAAAAGGAACGGCGTTGTTTGGTCATTTGACACCTCGATCTGGCGAGCATTCTCGCCTAAATGGGTGTCCGGTTTCATTAGACCACTACATTTTAACGTTATTTGGGAGAGAGTACGGGAATGAGGCGCCATGGCTAATAGCGTGGCGGTTGCAGGAGCTGAGTGCAACACGGTTATTGGATTGAAGTGGGCGCATCGTGCCGCATAGCCATGGCCTTTTGCATCACCTCACTCATCATTTCGATCGGACATTTGAAATCGAAGCGTTTACGGGGGCGCATATTCAGTTGCAAGGCAATGGCATCCAGTTCTTCCTGGCTGTGTCCCGACAAGTCCGTGCCCTTGGGCAGGTACTGGCGGATCAGGCCATTGATGTTTTCGTTACTGCCGCGCTGCCAGGGGCTGTGCGGGTCGCAGAAGTAAATCGCGATGCCGGTTTTCTGGGTGATCTCGGCGTGTCGCGCCATCTCCCGGCCCTGGTCGTAGGTCATGCTCTTGCGCATTGCCAGTGGCATGCCATTGAGCGCTGCACTGAAGCCCTCCATCGCCGAGGTTGCCGTCGCATCATTCATCTTCACCAGCATCAGTAGCCACTGGTGCGCTCCACCAACGTGCCTACGGACGAGGCGTTGGCCTTACCCTTGATCAGGTCGCCTTCCCAATGCCCCGGCATCAGACGGTCGTCAATCTCCGGCGGACGCACATGGATGCTGACCATCTCGGGAATCTGGCCGCGCCGATCCACGCCACCAGAGCGCGGCCTGCGTGTTGTCTTGCTTTGGCGCAGACAGATGATCAGCTCCTTACGCAGCTCGCCGACCGGCAAGGCATAGATCGTTATAGATCGTCTCGCGACAGACGTAGGCATCTCTGAGGCTGGGAATGTTCATGCTGCGCAGCTTGCCGGCAATCTGCTCGGGAGACAAACGCTCACGCAGCATATGAGCCACCAACTTGAAGCGCTCGCTACCCGGCAACAGCTTTCGCATCGGTCGACAAACCTGGCGGCGGGCCTGCATCTGCCGCTGGGCCACACGGGCCGAGTAGCCGCCGCAGGCATCTCGATTGCGGCGCAGCTCCCGGCTGATGGTCGAAGGGGATCGGGTGATCAAGCAGGCAATCCTACGCAGGCTGAAGCCTTGGGCATGACCGATTTGAATGGTGGCGCGCTCTTCAACGCTGAGTTCGGAATAAGACATAGGGTCTGCACCGTACCGGAAAGGTCAGGTGTTGCACTCAGATTTTGCCGCAGCCCTTCACAAAACAAAGAGAAATATGACAGGCAAAAGATTTCTTGCAGTGGAGCCTGTTATTAATCCCTGAATTCATAGAATAAGTGAAACGCTTGAAACGCTTGAAACGAGAGGCAGAGAGCCCGCCACCGGTAGAATCCAAGCTCTCACACCAAAGGATTCAAGCGCAGATGACCACGCCTTACCGGCAGCTGACTCAGGGCCAACGTTACCAGATTGAGGCAGGCCTGAGGGCCAAAGAGAGCCAAGCCAGTATTGCTAAACAGGTGGGTGTGCATCCTTCGACGATCAGCCGTGAGGTTCGCCGTAACAGCCCTGAAAAGAGTTACCTGGCGGTTTGTGCGACCCATGAAAGTGATGCCCGGCGAGCCGGAGCGCGCAAGTTTTGCAAGTCGCTCATCTGGCTGAGCCATCACTTGGCAATATGGCTCAAGCATGGGATGAGCCCGGAACAGATTGCTCATCGGTTGAAGCAAGAGAGGCCGGATCAGACGGTCAGTCATGAGTGGATTTATCGGTTTATTGCTACCGACAAACGGGGCGGCGGCGAGCTGTATACGTATCTTCGACACCGTCGAAAACGCTACCGTAAACGCTATGGGGGGTCGCCTCAGAAAACGGAATTTAATGTACGTTAAGCATGAAGCCGGTCATCAATTCACGATGCCAGCGCTTTGTAGACCGTCGAGCGACCAATCTTCAGCTGCCTGGCAATCTCCATCGCACCTATCCCCTGATCTCGCAGCGCGAGAACTTTAATCTTGTCCACCGTAGGCTTACGGCCAAACTTCACGCCCTTGGCCTTTGCTTCCAAACGGCCTTCGTTGGTGCGTTCCAGTATCCGCAGGCGTTCGGCCTGAGCCACAGCTGACAGGATGGTCACCACCATTTTGCCCATGGTTCCCTCTGTGCTGATGCCGTCATCCAAAAAGCGGATGGCCACGCCCATGTCGTCGAACTCCTTAATGAGCTGGATCATGTCCGCGGTATCGCGACCGAGCCGGTCGAGCTTTTTTACCAGGACCACATCGCCTTCTTCGACCTTGAGCCGAAGCATTTTTAGGCCTTCGCGGTTCGTGTGACTGCCAGATACCTTGTCGGTAAAAATTCGGGTTGCTCTGACGTTTTCAGCCTTGAGCGCTTTTATCTGTACATCAAGGGACTGTTGACTGGTGGATACGCGGGCATAACCAAAAAGTCGCATGGTAAAAATGTCTCATAAATCGATTTATAGATCGTCCGTCTATGAAATGTCGATAACCGAATTAATAGACGTCTTAGGTCGATCACTTTACCGTGCCCACAAACTTATGAGAAAGGAGACTGTATGCCACGTCGTTCGATTCTTGCCCTCGCCGAGGGGGAAAGCTTACTGGCGTTGCCAGACTCCAAAGATGACCTGATTCTTCACTACTCTTTCAGCGACGCCGATCTGACCCTCATTGGTCAACGGCGCGGGTCTGCGAATCGGCTGGGCTTCGCTGTACAACTCTGTTAGATGCGCTATCCCGGCGTAACACTTGCGGTGGATGAAGAACCATTCGCGCCATTGCTGCACCTGGTGGCCACGCAGTTGAAGGTGCCACCTGAAGCATGGGCGGACTATGGGCAACGCGCCGAGACGCGTCGCGAGCACCTATTGGAATTACAAGCGCTTTTTGAATTTCAGCCATTCACAACACGGCACTATCGTCCCTGTGTTCATAGCCTGGATGAATTGGCATGGCAGTCCGATAAAGGCTTCGTGTTAGCGACGGAATTGGTCGAAGGGTTACGACAAAAGAACATACTGCTTCCATCACTAAGCGTCATCGAGCGCATTTGTGCTGAGGCAATCACCGGTGCCAACCGGCGCATTTACGAAACCTTGTCCGAGCCTCTTTCGAATACACACCTCGGTTGCCTCGACGGCCTGCTCAAGCGCCGAGATAAAGGTCAGGCCACCTGGTTGGCCTGGCTGCGCCAGTCGCCGATTAAACCAAACTCGCGGCACATGCTTGAACATATCGAGCGCCTCAAAGCATGGCAGGCCTTTGATCTGCCCGCAGGGGTCGAGCGGCTGGTTCATCAAAATCGCTTGCTAAAGATCGCCCGTGAAGGTGGCCAGATGACTCCTGCTGACTTGTCCAAGTTCGAGCCACAGCGGCGCTACGCCACCCTTGTGGCGCTGGTCATCGAGGGTATGGCTGTTGCCGCTGACCGAAAACTGACCCAGTAAAGGCTGTTCTGCCGACTGAAAACTGACCCAGGTGTTCAACTGCTTCTGCTCAATTTCCGGGTAGGAGAACACAGGGTGATCAGCATGGAAATGATGGGGAAAATTCGGCGGATGTACTTTCGCGACAAGCTGTCGCTGCATCAGATAGTGGTTGTCGCTGCAGTGGTAGTCGCCCTCTCCTCCGGTCTATGGGGAGGACAAGGTTGGTTAGTTTGAATGCCACTTAGGAAAATGGAAGAAAGCCCGCAGCACACAGGGCCGTTCACTGGGCCTTGTGTGCTGCGGGCTTTTTTGCTGCAGTAATTTGAAAACGTCGCATTTATTTCAATAAACGAGGCAAAGAGACCTTACGCGTTACCAACGCCCTCTGGCCGGCGTCTGCGAAGAAACAGCATCGCCTCCGGGAGAAGCGGGAGGAGCAGCAAAGTCCCCAACCCTACGAACAGAGCAACCTCCGTGGGCTTACCACCGGCGACCCGCGACTTTGCATAAGCGAGTGGGTACTTGCCCTGTTCCAACTCCACAGCCAACCCCGTTTCACTTACAACTTCCCAGGTGAGGCGCAGAGTGCCTTGTAACGCTCCTCGGAATTTGCAGCGCGCATTCTCCACTGGAAGATTGAGTGATTGGCAAACCTCCGGCGGCATGCCAATGAGGGTTCCATCCTCGATCACCATCGCAGCTGAATAGACTCGCGGGAAAGCCCAAAAACGCCACGACCCAAACCCAAACGAGAAATCCAAAAAAACCTGATGCTGCCCACGGATCACTCCTCATAAAGATCATGCGGATATTCTCGCACCCGACGAAGAAAACGAAACTTCTGATTTGCTCCTGGTGCTTGGTCCAATCGGCACTACGCGCAGAAGAGCCATTGAAGTTGCAGTTTTGGGAACGCATGGAAGATCTGGATCAGAAACGGGCGTCGCGCCCTCCTCTGGCCTGGCAGCGGTGTTTACAGCATGAGTTCTTTCCCCAAAAAATTCCCAACCATCAATTTTTCAACTCAGTACGGCCTGGCACTCGACGACTCTGACAATTGGATCATTGTCGACCTATTCGCTGGCGGTGGTGGCGCTTCGACCGGGTTGGAAATGGGTTTGAACAGGCCGGTGACCATTTGTGTCAACCACAACCCGACCGCCATCTCGATGCATGCTGCGAATCACCCACATGCTGAGCACTATCAAACGGATGTGTGGGGCGTTGATCCCGTTAAGGCCTGCCGTGGTCGAACTGTAGGCTTCGCCCATTTCTCGCCCGACTGTACTCACCACTCCCAGGCGGCCGGCGGTCAGTCGCGCAAGAAGGAAATCCGCGACCTCGGTTGGGTAATCATCAAATGGGCCGGCAAGGTCCGACCGATTACGATCAGTATGGAAAATGTTCGCCAGATGCAGCTTTGGAGCCCAACTCGCCCCCCTACCGCCCCAGCCATACGACCGAGACCAGCCGAGGCTTCACGTCCGGCGATACTGCGTGCTGCCAAATCTGATGTGTGCTGCATGGGGATTGGCAGAGCTCCGGGGGCTCACTGCATTCGTTCCTAGTGTCTCACCACTTTTTAGAATGCAAGGGCTATCCCACAGGATTAAAATTCGAGCCGCTCGCAGCATCCCCCGTTGTGTTCGGCGCAGGCGGATATGCGCCTTCGACAGCCTTGGGGTGGTGCGGCTCAGGGCGCCGATTCACCTGTTTCGTTTATACGCAATCCAAGGGCATCGCACGTCGACTTCTCAGGGAGGAGCAATGATCCGCATGCGCACACATGCTGTCTGGGTGGCAAAGCCCAGTCGGAGCCGTTGGCCCAGTTCATTGCTCTTATCGTCGATTTTATCAAGCGTCTTCAAGCTATTATGAGCGACGCAGGTACGTCGCAGCCGGATAGCTTTGGCGAAACGGGTCGCCGCCAAGCCAGTTGTAACGAGCGCGCGCCTACTCAAGACCCGACGCAGGAAAGTGTTCGTCCGGGCACAAATAGGACGGGGGGAAGGGGAAATGTTCCCTCTGCTTCACCTGTACTGGGCCACCAGCTTAGCGTGCAGAAGTCGCCACAGGATGTGATTGCCTTGGCTAATGATCCGGAGCGTGGCGAGGTGATAAAGGTGGGTTTCAACAAAGGTCATTACACTCAAAATTCCACCAGTCCCCGGGCTGAAATCAAGAGTGAAACCCTATTGCAAGAAGGGCAGCCCTACCGCTTTACTTTTGGCATGAAGCGTGAGGCAGACAACGACGGCACTTTCTTTCAGGTGCTGGACCACAACAACGCCAAGCCCAGCCCGCGTGCTTGGATGGCCAGTATCAGTTGCACCTTAAAACTAGTGACGCCAGCAATGCACCCTCTAAAGTGTTCAACATTGGCCAGCCTGGAGACGCCTCCAAAGACGTGGGCAAGTGGACGGATTTTCAAATTGATTTCAAGCGCGACATCGGCGACGGTTCGATCAGCGTGACGAAGAATGGACAGGACATTTTTGATAAATCCGGAATCTCGACCATGTTTGATACCCGAAGTGACAACGCGTATGCCAAATTCGGACAATACCGCAATGAAGGCGATGGGACGCCTGCGGTCAGCTATTTCTCGGGGTTCAATATTGCCTCTCCATTACGCCAATGACCGAAGAGTTGTAATCAGTTCATTTGCCGGGTACGAATCCATTCTGGGCACTGTCCAGCAGCTGAGGGGTAAGTAGTAATACCGGCATTCATGACTACTGGCCAGTTCCGCAATTTCTCCCAGAAGTTTTTATGGGTGGAGCAGTCGGTGTGCGCTTCGGCAACCTCCGAAGTCACGCGACACAAACTCGAAAACACCTCGGATGAGCCGATCAAGGCGGAGCTGCACCATTGCGTTGGCTCTTTCAAAGCTCTAGCACCCGGTCATGAACCAATCTTCGGCCCCCCCTTGGGCCTTATAGGCTTGGCATTTATATGTAATGGAAGGAACTTGTAACGGATGGAACCTAATATTTCCCATAATCAACAGCCTCTCGCCCCTATAGAGCGCCAAGTACAACACCAACCCCTATTTTACCCCCAGCGGCCGCTACAGACTTGATTCCAATGGTTCCTACTGGTACGAACAGGGCAACGATCAGTTCGGAGCTTCCCTCAGATAAGACGACGGGTCGTTGAGAACTCGCAGCGGCGTCGCCAGCGCCCTGCACGCCGTCGGATTGGGGGCAGATACATCGCGCATCACGGCCCGGCTGCAGGCCGCCGGGGGGCACGGAAACTGCGCGGCGCCACGGATGCTCAGATCGACGCGCACCTGCACAACGACGAGGGGGCGTTGAGAACTCGGAGCGACGTCGCCAGCGCCCTGCACGCCGCCGGATTGGGGGCAGATAATAGGCGTATCGCGGCGGCGCTGCGGGCCGCGCGTGGACCGCAATAATCTAGATAACCCACTTGCGTCCAATTATTTTTAATCATTTTACGTTTGCTAAGCCACTCACAAGACGTAGACATGCGTCTTGTGCGTGAGTTCTTAGACTAGCTCTACGTATTTGGACACCCCCAGCACTTCGCAGGAACAACTATATGCACCCCCTATCGCCTTACTCACCCAGTTACGTTTACCCTATGCCGGACATGGAACAATCTCGTAACTTGCCACAAAATGCACCGTCACAAGCGACCCACACGGGCGCACGCCCTGCGGCAAATAGGCTGGATATCTTTCAGAAAATTGCGCAGCTAGAAGGACAAAGAGCGTCCCTGGCCAACATGGACGGCGCAGTTGATCGGCAGATTGATAACCTGAAGCGTCAGCTGCCAAACGAACCGGTGCCAGGTGAGGATGCAGGCTTCCATTCCAATGTCCCTGATCCTGAATCAACCCCTGCGATGGCCGCCCCCTCGGCAAGCCAGGCAACGAGGGCGAGCTCTTCCACATGCGGGGGTAAAAAGCGAAGGCTCCCTGCTCGACATATGGTCAACCATCCTCTGTCTTAAGCGGACAACAACCATCGATTTCCAGCTATCAAGCCGCGCAATCTTCACGGGGCCAGCGGGCACCAGCCACGATGGGGCAAAACAATCCTCGGAATTCAGGTCCGCTGCTGCCGTCGAGTGCCTCGGTCAGTACACGGGGCATGGCCTTTTCCCACGATGGCTCGGCCGGCGCCTCGACAGGTGTTCCCGGGTCTAGCCGGAACCGGCCCGCTCATGCGGTAAGCAGCGCACCCTACCAGGTGCCCTCCCTGTCCTCTCGGTCGGGGGCAGCGTCCGAAGGCCAGCCGCCAAAACGGCGAGGCGCCACGGATGAGCAGATCACCGCGCACCTGCACAACACCGACGGGGCGTTGAGAACTCGCAGCGGCGTCGCCAGCGCCCTGCACGCCGCCGGATTGGGGGCAGGTAGCGCGCGCATCGCGGCCCAGCTGCAGGCCGCCGGGTCGGCACGGAAACTGCGCGGCGCCACGGATGCTCAGATCGACGCGCACCTGCACAACGACGACGGGTCGTTGAGAACTCAAACTGACGTCATCAGCGCCCTGCACGCCGCCGGATTGGGGGCAGATACATCGCGCATCACGGCCCGGCTGCAGGCCGCCGGGGGGGCACGGAAACTGCGCGGCGCCACGGATGAGCAGATCACCGCGCACCTGCACAACACCGACGGGTCGTTGAGAACTCAAAGTGCCGTCGCCAGCGCCCTGCACGCCGCCGGATTGGGAGCAGGTAACACGCGCATCGCGGCCCTGTGGCAGGCCGCCGGGGGGGTACGACACCTGCCCGGCGCCACGGATGAGCAGATCACCGCGCACCTGCACAACGACGACGGGTCGTTGAGAACTCACAAGGACGTCGCCAGCGCCCTGCACGCCGCCGGACTGGGGGCAAGTAGCGCGCGCATCGATGCCCAGCTGCAGGCCGCGCGTGGACCGCAATAATCTAGATAACCCACTTGCGTCCAATTATTTTTAATCATTTTACGTTTGCTAAGCCACTCACAAGACGTAGACATGCGTCTTGTGCGTGAGTTCTTAGACTAGCTCTACGTATTTGGACACCCCCAGCACTTCGCAGGAACAACTATATGCACCCCCTATCGCCTTACTCACCCAGTTACGTTTACCCTATGCCGGACATGGAACAATCTCGTAACTTGCCACAAAATGCACCGTCACAAGCGACCCACACGGGCGCACGCCCTGCGGCAAATAGGCTGGATATCTTTCAGAAAATTGCGCAGCTAGAAGGACAAAGAGCGTCCCTGGCCAACATGGACGGCGCAGTTGATCGGCAGATTGATAACCTGAAGCGTCAGCTGCCAAACGAACCGGTGCCAGGTGAGGATGCAGGCTTCCATTCCAATGTCCCTGATCCTGAATCAACCCCTGCGATGGCCGCCCCCTCGGCAAGCCAGGCAACGAGGGCGAGCTCTTCCACATGCGGGGGTAAAAAGCGAAGGCTCCCTGCCTCGACATATGGTCAAGCATCCTCTGTCTTAAGCGGACAACAACCATCGATTTCCAGCTATCAAGCCGCGCAATCTTCACGGGGCCAGCGGGCACCAGCCACGATGGGGCAAAACAATCCTCGGAATTCAGGTCCGCTGCTGCCGTCGAGTGCCTCGGTCAGTACACGGGGCATGGCCTTTTCCCACGATGGCTCGGCCGGCGCCTCGACAGGTGTTCCCGGGTCTAGCCGGAACCGGCCCGCTCATGCGGTAAGCAGCGCACCCTACCAGGTGCCCTCCCTGTCCTCTCGGTCGGGGGCAGCGTCCGAAGGCCAGCCGCCAAAACGGCGAGGCGCCACGGATAATCAGATCACCGCGCACCTGCACAACGACGACGGGTTGAGAACTCACAAGGACGTCGCCAGCGCCCTGCACGCCGCCGGATTGGGGGCAGGTAGCGCGCGCATCGCGGCCCAGCTGCAGGCCGCCGGGTCGGCACGGCGTCTGCGAAGCGCCACGGATGAGCAGATCACCGCGCACCTGCACAACACCGACGGGGCGTTGAGAACTCGCAGCGGCGTCGCCAGCGCCCTGCACGCCGCCGGATTGGGGGCAGATAATAGGCGTATCGCGGCGGCGCTGCGGGCCGCCGGGGCGGCACGGCTCCGGTCCAGCGCCACGGATGCTCAGATCAACGCGCACCTGCACAACGACGACGGGGCGTTGAGAGGTCGTGACCAAGTCGCCAGCGCCCTGCGCGCCGCCGGACTGGGGGCAAGTAGGGCGCGCATCGATGCCCTGCTGCAGGCCGCGCGTGGACCACAATAGTCTGGATGGCCCGCTGACGTGAGGGGCACTGTCCTAACCGCTCGACGCCACTCCATAGCCCGTTCCAGCCGGTCCGCTGGCTTCAAACCCCGCCTTTGAAAAACCTGTTCACGGCCAACGGCGGCTGGCCAGGGTTGCTGGAGGGCAGCGGTCTACGCCATCGAAGTGGAATCGGTGAGCAAAATGCTGGCCAGCGGCACCTCGATCCTGGGCGTGAAGCACTGCACCTGCGGCGATGGGCACTGCCCGCACGTCAAATACCGGTGCAACACCTGCCACTGCCGAGCCTGTCCGTCGTGCGGATCGAGTAGGAGGCGGATTTACATCCGCCGTCCTCTCACACCACCGTACATACGGTTCCGTATACGGCGGTTCCTGCCTACTGACAAACAACGTCAGCGAGTTTGGTTCCGTTGATGTGTCGCCTGCGGTATCTAAGCGCCCAGACCGGCCCTCGGAGCTTCCGGCTCCTACCTCCTGATGGTCTCGCCCCCCGCTACGCGGAGTTTCTGCTTTACGATCCAACAGAGATCACACCCGACTATCCACTCATGGCAGGTTCAGCCCTTCATCGCTCCGGTTTCGAGCGTCTACTACGACCTCTGCTGACTTCTGTCGCCCATCCCGCCATCTCGCGACGCCGGTAGCACATGGCAGGCTAAACAGATCTCCCAGGGTAATTCGCGCGACCTTCCTGCTTATGCCTGTCGGATCTACGTCACAGCGTTCCGTGCAAGTATTGGGCTTTGGCAATTTTGGCTACCTTACCCCGCTGCACCGCCTAATCCGCTTCCTGTTCGTCAGGCCAGCATTTTGCCTCGGGCTTCCTTCAGATTCGCAGTCGCCCGCGACACCCTTGCCTCCGGCTAACACTTCCCCTTGCCGGGTGTGTAGAGGACTTTCACCTCCAAGTCACCAGCGTGGCCACCACAGCCAAACTGGTTGCGCTTGCGCGCAACGCGCCATGCCTGGCGCACCAAAAAAGCCACCGATCAGTGGATCGCCGTCCAACACAACCGCTTGCCCGACTGCGCCTGGTACCACCTGGTGTTTACGCTGCCCGACACGCTGTGGCCGCTGTTCTTTCACAACCGTGCTCTGCTCGATGCGCTGTGCCGCCTGGCGGCGGACAACCTGTTGTATGCCGCCAGGCGGCGAGGTTTGCGCATCGGGCTGTTTGGCGCGCTCCACACCTACGGCCGACGGCTTAACTGGCACCCTCACGTGCACCTCTCGGCGACTGCTGGTGGCCTGGATGGGCAGGGCGTCTGGAAAAACCTGTCATTTCACGAAAAGGCGATGCGCCAGCGTTGGATGTGGAATGTGCGCAATTATCTTTTGGGGCAGTGGGGTCAGATCACGCTACCACCAGAGCTGGCCCACATCACCTGCGAAAGCGACTGGCGCCGCCTGGTGCTCACCGCGGGTGGCCAGCACTGGCACATCTACCGGTCGAAGAAGACGGAAAACGGGCGAAAGACCGTGAATTACCTGGGCCGTTACCTGAAGAAGCCTCCGATCTCGGGCAGTCGCCTAGCGCATTACACATCGGGCGCGACGCTGAGCTTCACCTACCTGGATCACCGCACGCAGACCTATCAGCAGGAGTCGCTGAGCCAGGCCGACATGCTGCGCCGGGTGCAGCACATCCCGGAAAAGCATTTCCGGATGATCCGCTATTTCGGCTTTCTGGCCAACCGGGTGTGTGGGAAATACCTGCCGCAGGTATACGAAGCCCTGAAGATGGCAAAGCCGGGGCCGACGCCAAAGCTGTATTTCGCACAGATGGCGAAAGCGTTTTTAAATGTCGATCCGTTCAGCTGCGTGCTGTGCGGCGCGCGGATGGTGTACACGGCGGCGATCAGTGGGCTGACAGTGAAGGGGCTGGTTACCCATGCCCACGCGATCGCGCGGATGAGGTATGTGCGGGCTTGATGCGGGAGAGGTGCGTCCGAAATCTGGAAAAGGTAGAGAAAAGTCGCTTTCGGCCCCTTTTTCGACGCGGGCGATGGGTGAAAAACATTTTTCCCTGACATCGACGCCACGTTGGAAAAGTCTCGATGATGCCTTTTCAGCTCATGACCCTGGTTAGGAATTATTGAATTTCCTATACATCGAGAAACGCACTCATGTTAAATATTCCTTCTTTCAGCCGGTACATCGGACTACAAAGCTCACCACCCGAGGACTCCGGCACTCTACACCCTCCGTCGATTGTCCCGCCCTGGAACCCAACTCGCCCCCCAGACCATTCAAACATCCCTGCCCTATGCCTATGCCTATGCCTATGCCTATGCCCGTAGGATTCGGTCTAACGATCTTACGCAGAAGCTGCCTGCTACTTATCCCATAAGGAGAAAAAAGTGCGCCCCCTTTCCCCACATTCTGCATACCTCGCCGCGTACCTGGCAGAAGAAAATACGACCGATATTTCGCAACGCACCACGATCATCAACGACCTCCGCACTCCTGGGGGCCAGAGAAAGTTAGAAGCCGAGTATCCGCAATCGGATTTTAAACGAAGCGGTGGGCCAAAAGAGCCCGCAGCGTACACCGAACAGGACGTGAAACGGCACGTGGATCAGTACCAGGCAAGCCGAAACCTTGCTTCCGGGTCCTCGATGCAGTCAGCCCCCCCGCCCACCGAGTGGGAAGCACCGCGCAGGTCGGTTTCACCTGACTCAAGAACCTATCTGAGTAAAGTGTCGCTAGAGGCGTTCCGTCGCGACAACACACCGAAAATGCTGAATGATTTGAATTCGATGCGGGCTCAGCGCGGACTCCACAATGATTATACGCTCGATGACTTAAAACCCGTCATAGCAGGCAGATTGAGTAATGAGAAGGATGCGTATGAAGCAGCGCAACGGCTTCGTGCTTTGGATCAGGGAGAGAGTCGGTCGGGCTTCTCGGGGCCAGCCCTGCCATCGGGCAGCACGACCACGAGCAAGCTAGTAAGGCCGGCAACCGACAATCAGCCAAGAGGATTACCCCATCTGGCCCTGGCACCGGATCGCCGACAGGTAAACGCGCAAGCTGGATCCTCAGACTTGCGGCGCGGGCCTGAGGCGAGCCCCCCATCACCGGTGAATGAATCACTGCCCACATCCGACGCTGGCCACTATCCGGCAGCATTCAATCCTTCGCCAGGATTCGGCCATCCAGCTTTTATCAGGTCAAACGCACCGCAAAGCGTGCGGAGTCAGGAAAAGGTGCCGGACCCGGATTACCCGCAGGATCCGACGAAGATGATTACCAAAAGCACGCGGTATCACCGGACAATGGTGCCGGACCCGCTGGATCCGACGAAGATGATGACCAAAGGCGCGCTGAATACGCGTAAAACCCGAGCCCGAGTGGCCCTAAAGGCTGCAGCTGAAACAGAAAATTCGTAACGGTGGTTTCGGGGTTGGTTCCGGGGCACTGTTGCAAATAGGATCCTGAGCTGTGGTTTGCTCTTCAAATAGGGCTCAGAGGCCGAAAACCCTATTAACCAGGCGCACTTCGCCTGAGGGTGCCCGTAATACCAGGATTCTGCCTGACCTTTGCGAAGGGCTCGCAGGGTCTCTATCCCTTTTATCGTTGCATACGCCGTTTTACGGGATTTGAACCCCAGCATTGGAATGGATTGATTATGCGCTTTAGTTTTCCATGATCGCACTCAATAGCGTTGTTCAGGTACTTCACCTGTCGCTGCTCCACGTCCGGAGGGCATTTGCCTTCCTGCTTTAGCAATACCTGCGGATTCCACGCCATCCGGCCACTCATTCCACTATCATCCGGCCACCTGTTCCACGCTTATCCGGCCGGGCAGTCGGAGCGTAGCGACGCAGGTTTGCATTGTTAGTCTGAAGTACCCGCTGTCGTCAATTTCGTCGAGCGCCTGCGCATCGATTCGCCCTTCAGTTCGACGCGGTAAGCGTTGTGCACCAACCGGTCAAGGATTGCGTCAGCCAAGGTCGGATCGCCGATCAGCTCGTGCCACTTGTCCACCGGCATCTGGCTGGTCACCAGCGTTGAGCGGTGACCGTAACGGTCGTCGAGCAGTTCCAGCATGTCGCGCCGTTGCGCGGCGGTAAACGGAGCCAGACCCCAGTTGTCCAGTAATGTTGAGCTCAACATTACTGGATTTATGTTGCGCACCCCGTTATGTGGAGTTGAGCCGCAAAAATGGCGCGCTGCGCCGACTCCAACCGCCCGAACTCCACATAACCACTCACAGCCGTTTCAACCAATCGACCACATCGACCGCAGCCGGCGACAGGTGCCCGGCACGTGGCGACGCCAACACTTCGGGGAACACCTGGGCAAGCGCTTGGCGTTTGATGTCCAAATCCACCCGGGCATAGACCATGGTCGTGTTCAGCGTCGCATGGCCCAGCCACTGGCTAATTGTGGCGAAGTCAACGCCAGCCTTGAGCAAATGAACCGCTGTGGCGTGTCGAAGCGAATGCGGATGAAGTCGCTTCTCTCGCATGGTGTTGGCCGCCGGTGTACCCGCTGCCACATATTTCTTGAGCAGGTAGCGAACACCGAACCGCGTAAGCTTGGCACCGTGGCGGTTGGTGAACAGAAACGCCTCCGGCGCTATGGTCTGTGCCGACTGCTGAGCCAGTTCCCGCAGCAGCGCCGCAGTATGCGGCCAGATGGGGCATAAACGAATCTTCCCGCCCTTGCCACGCAGACGTACTTGGTGCGGCGGCTCGGTTCTCACGTCGCGTACCTGCAGATCGAGTACCTCCTGCACGCGAGCACCGGTATTGAACATCAGCGCAAACAACGCATAGTCGCGCCGCCACGAGTCGGTAGTGCGATCAATGCTCTTGAGCATCGCGTCGACTTCGTCAGGCTCGAAATACGCCATTGGTACACTGCGGGCGCCGCGCTTGAACGGCAGCCCAAGCACCCGCTACAACTCGGCTAGATGCTCCGGGTGTTCGCTGGCCAGGAATCGGGCAAAAGTGTGGATAGCCGCTAGCCGTGCATTGCGCGTCGCGACACCATTGTGACGCTCCTGTTCCAGATGCGTCAGGAATTGGCTGACCTGCTCTGCCGTAAAATCGTCGAGTTCCAAATCCTCGACGCCCCGTTTGCTGCGAGCTGAGGCAAATCGCAAGAACAGCACGACGGCATCGCGATAACTGCGAATCGTGTGCAGGCTCATGCCACGGAGCTCGGGCAGATATTCCCGGAAGAAGTGCGTGATGCAATTGCCAAGCGAGTTGGGTCGAGCGGGTTTCATGGCGCACCTCCAGCAATCAAATGGCCAAAGTGGGCCTGGAAGCGATCACTGGCCGCTGCCGCAATATCCGGCATCCAACGCAGGTAATAAGCGGTAGAGACGATCGACACGTGCCCCATATACAACGCTAGTTTCGGCAAGTTGGATTGCACATCGGCGCCTTGCCGATACCAACGCAGCAGTGCCTGGACGGCAAAGCTATGCCGAAAGTAATGAATCCGCGGCCGTCGGCCATCGCTACTGTGAACATCCGCAGCTTGGAATAGCGTTTTTATGCCACCGCTTATTCCTGTCCCCGTATAGCCGCGCAAGCCTCTAGCGCAGTTGCACAGCAAGGGAGAATTCGGTGTGATGCTGAAGGGCGGCGCCCGCCGCTGCTTGAGATAGACGCGCAGCTCACGATGGGCGTCCTGCGATAGTGGAACGAATCGGGATTTGTGGAACTTCGATTCGCGGATATGCAATACGCCTTGCGCCGAATCGGCATCGGCCAGGGTCAGCCGTAGCAGTTCGCCGCGACATAGTCCTGCGGTATAGAGGAGCACGACGGCCAGCCGCAGGACCGCTGGCCGCAGAGGCGAGGTGGGCACCGGACCCAATTGCTCGGCAGCCGCGAGCATACTCGCGACCTCGCTCGAACCGAAGATGACGGGGGTGACAGCGGGACAGGGTCGCGGAAAGTGGTTGGGGTCGGGCACAAAGCACTGCGGTTCGGTGCGCTGTTGATACAGACAAAAGTTGCGCACGATGCGCTGCCGTTTGCGTCGCACCGTGGCGTTAAGCCCGGCGAGCGTGTTGCACCACCCAAGGAAGCGATCGTAGTCCAGATCCGTACATGTCGCCGCCACCAGGAACTGGCGGACCGATGTGAGGACACGCTCTTCATTTCCATAAGCTCGACCAAGCGATCGCCGAAGTTGCAGATAGCGCGCAATGGTCAAGTCGAGTGCGGTCTCAGTGGAGAACATGGTGGTCCCCCTTCTGCGCAGCATGCCGGCATGGAAGGGGTAGTGCCACGTTACGTATCGGACGTTGATCACTGGGGAGAGCGAGCGGTGGCGGGAAAAGACTTCGTTGCAGCTCGGAATCGGTCAGAGCAGAGGGCCAAATCAGCCCGCTGGCAGCAAAGCGATTGAGGTAATCCCCGACGCTGGCTCGCCCAACTTGCAAGCTGGCAGCAACCTGGCGGGCAGATAGGCCGACCTCAAATTTGAGACGTAGTACTTCTCGAATCTTACGCATGGCGGCGGAAAAATCTGAGTGCAACACCTGACCTTTCCGGTACGGTGCAGCCCCTATGTCTTATTCCGAACTCAGCGTTGAAGAGCGCGCCACCATTCAAATCGGTCATGCCCAAGGCTTCAGCCTGCGTAGGATTGCCTGCTTGATCACCCGATCCCCTTCGACCATCAGCCGGGAGCTGCGCCGCAATCGAGATGCCTGCGGCGGCTACTCGGCCCGTGTGGCCCAGCAGCAGATGCAGGCCCGCCGCCAGGTTTGTCGACCAATGCGAAAGCTGTTGCCGGGTAGCGAGCGCTTCAAGTTGGTGGCTCATATGCTGCGTGAGCGTTTGTCTCCCGAGCAGATTGCCGGCAAGCTGCGCAGCATGAACATTCCCAGCCTCAGAGATGCCTACGTCTGTCGCGAGACGATCTATAACGATCTATGCCTTGCCGGTCGGCGAGCTGCGTAAGGAGCTGATCATCTGTCTGCGCCAAAGCAAGACAACACGCAGGCCGCGCTCTGGTGGCGTGGATCGGCGCGGCCAGATTCCCGAGATGGTCAGCATCCATGTGCGTCCGCCGGAGATTGAAGACCGTCTGATGCCGGGGCATTGGGACGGCGACCTGATCAAGGGTAAGGCCAACGCCTCGTCCGTAGGCACGTTGGTGGAGCGCACCAGTGGCTACCTGATGCTGGTGAAGATGAATGATGCGACGGCAACCTCGGCGATGGAGGGCTTCAGTGCAGCGCTCAATGGCATGCCGCTGGCAATGCGCAAGAGCATGACCTACGACCAGGGCCGGGAGATGGCGCGACACGCCGAGATCACCCAGAAAACCGGCATCGCGATTTACTTCTGCGACCCGCACAGCCCCTGGCAGCGCGGCAGTAACGAAAACATCAATGGCCTGATCCGCCAGTACCTGCCCAAGGGCACGGACTTGTCGGGACACAGCCAGGAAGAACTGGATGCCATTGCCTTGCAACTGAATATGCGCCGCCGTAAACGCTTCGATTTCAAATGTCCGATCGAAATGATGAGTGAGGTGATGCAAAAGGCCATGGCTATGCGGCACGATGCGCCCACTTCAATCCAATAACCGTGTTGCACTCAACTCCTGCAACCGCCAGTGGCGCGTAACGCTCGATCAGCTCGTACTGCGCGTCACGCGCCGACTTCTTGTAGAGGTTGTAGCCACTGGCTGTCATAGGACGGGTCCTGCGGTCTGTTGCACGAGGCGCTCGACGAAAAACTCCAGATGCCCACGCGGATTGGTAGGCAACGGCCAGGTGTCGACCTTCTGCGCAATCGCCTTGAACGCCAGGGCGCATTTGGACCGCGGGAAGGCTTCGTAGACTGCACGCTGCTTCTGCACAGCCTTGCGCACGCTTTCGTCGTAAGGCACGGCGCCAACGTATTGCAGGGCGACGTCGAGGAAGCGGTCGGTGACCTTGGTCAACTTGGCGAACAGGTTGCGACCTTCCTGAGGGCTCTGGGCCATGTTGGCCAGGACGCGGAAGCGGTTCATGCCGTAATCGCGGTTCAGCAGTTTGATCAGTGCGTAGGCATCGGTTATCGAGGTCGGCTCGTCGCAAACCACCAGCAAGACTTCTTGCGCGGCGCGGACAAAACTGACTACCGAGTCACCAATACCCGCAGCGGTGTCGATCACCAGGACGTCGAGGTTGTCGCCGATATCGCTGAAAGCCTGGATCAGGCCGGCGTGCTGGGCCGGGCTCAGATGAACCATGCTTTGTGTGCCGGACGCGGCCGGGACGATGCGGATGCCACCGGGGCCTTGCAACAGAACGTCGCGCAGCTCACAGCGGCCTTCGATCACGTCGGCCAGGGTACGTTTGGGTGTCAGCCCCAACAGAACGTCGACGTTCGCCAGCCCCAGATCAGCGTCCAGCAGCATGACGCGCCGGCCGAGCTCAGCTAGAGCCAGGGACAAGTTCACTGACACGTTAGTCTTCCCGACGCCACCTTTGCCGCCGGTCACCGCGATCACCTGTACGGGATGCATGCTGCCCATGTTATTTCTTTACCTTGTCTTGCATAGACGGAGGCCACATTACGGGCTGCGCGTTCATCATTTGAACAATGCATGGCAGACCATCGATGTAGGTACAAAAACTGTTCATTAGTACCTCAGCCAACCTGGTTGTTGGGACTGTGGTAAATATCAGCGAACATGTCAGCCATGGCTTCTTCGCTGGGACTTCAGAAGTGCCTTATGTGTTGGCAAAAACAGGTCTGGTCGGCAAATTGGCAGAACCTCCGAGCGTATCGTGTCCGGAGGATAATTCTGCGTGTCCTGCCTTACTTCCATCGAGCCAGAAAAATAGATCTATCTCTCTCATGCGGTGTGCGATGTATCAGTTTTGGAACTTCGTCTTCGCAGATTCCTTTGCCGGCAAAGAAGTGGAAGAGATCTCGCTTGGCTTCCTTGGTACTTCTTTCAATGGCATCGGCATCCAGTGGGATCATTTCCCCAAAAGTCCCAGTTCGCGCTCGACTCAAGTGACCGAGCAGTCCTTCCTGGCGAACATGCCAGACGAGCAGCGGGGGCGACCCTCAGAATCACAACAGCGAGGATGCTCCCCCTAAGCCGCCCCATTCTGGCTAGGCTGATCCATCACCTCGCGGCCTGTCGCCGACTGGCCGCCGGTTGAACAGATGGTTCACCCGCCGTGCCACGCTGTCGGCGCCCGAAGTGGCACCGTCGCCGACGCGATGGGAGAGCTGACCCAGTCCTTTGGGCACGCTTTCATGGATGAACTCGACTGCCTTTTCGGTGAAGGGCGAGGTCATGACGTCCGCAGTCGCCCAGGCGCTGAAAACGGCAGCTGACGCCACGGTGTTCACCGCGTGGTCAGCCGCTGCCACAACTGCCGGGGGCAGGCCTTGGAGAGTGGCCGCGTTGCGGGTCATTTCGCGCAGGACGCTGGTGGCGGCAAAACCGCCGCCCAAGGCGCCAACGTTCTTGACCATGCTGCTGGCTTGAACGCTCGTGCCCAAGGCATTCAGGGTATCGGTCAAACAACTCAACGCCATGCGCCCCATAACTTTACTGCCATTGGTAATCGGCCCCCGGATCAAGTCCGTGGTCGATAGCGCCTTGTACTGATCTTCCCAGTCAATACGCCCCAGGAGAAAAGCGGGGCCGGCACGGTAATCACGTCGTTCATTCTGATGCAATTTAGTGGCAAATCCGGCATTGGCGATCAAGCCTCCAATGGCCGTGACCCCGGTGTCCCAGCGACGGGCACTTTCGGCTCCTTGGGTAGCAGTGACCGATGCGGCAACGACCATCCGCAGGACGTTACGCACGGTGTAGGTCTGAGACGCCACCGAGGCCTCAAGGCTCTTTCTGCCGAGACTGGCCTGGTTGCGTGCCAAGGCCTCGGCCATGATCGGCTCCAGCTTGTCTGCGGGCGCTCGCATCCATAACGAGTCGCGGGTCGCACGATTCATGATGCTCGTCCCGACCGTGTCCATGGCGCCTGAGACCAGGCCACTAATCACACCCTTCAATGCCGGCGATGCCCCTGGAGGAAATAATGAGCTTTCTAAGTCGGTCAACACCGACGCACCCGCGAAAGGCGTTGCTCGAATGAAACCGATTGCCGCCTGGGCCACTTGATCAAGCCCATATGCTTTCTGCATGTTCGCTTCGAACATCTCGGGTGTATGGCCCATCGCCAAGATTTTTTCGGCACGGTCCGTGACGATCTGCCTGATCACATCAAGGTTTTCAGGTGTCACATGTACGTTAAAGAATTGCCCGATGCTCTCCTTGAAAGCCTCCAGTTTTTGCGCAGAGAGCTCTGTGGGGTCGTGAGCGACTCGCACGTTACTCAGTTCCGCGATAGCAGAAGTTGGATTGAACTGCAACTGCGGTGGGAGTGCGCTAACACGGGTAAACATACGTATTCACCTTATATAACGAATCCTGAAAGGGATGCAGACGAGTAGAGCGCCTGGCGTTGAGACCCGCCTGACCATCCACCGTTGGTGTGTGTCCTGCTTTAACGAAGGCTCAAATACGATTTAGGGCCGAGCGCCGCTACTCAACGGCAACCGAAGCGCCCACATCCCGCATGGGCGTCCTGACTGACCATGGCCAGCCCCGAAGTCCCGAAGTCCCGAAAATCATGGCCAAGCTGAACACACAGAGTTTGATGAATTTCATTGCCCCGACTCCCCGAAGATGCGTAATGAACCGTGCGGAATGCTCGTCACTACTACTGAGTGTTAAACGGCTCTCAGCGGTTCCCATCAGCAGCTGATTTTAAATTGGGTGCTGAGGATGGCGATCTCGTGGGTCAGCTGTTCGATGATGGTTTGATCGCGGTGGATCACCAAGACCTACCTGGCTATGTCAGACCATCCCTTGGGGTACAGCATTGCGTTGGCGATATGGAACGCTTCGCCCGCTTTTGCCACCTAGTCTGAATGCGACAAGCTTTTTGCGCGCAGAGGCCCGGCTGCGGCGAGCACATTGCTTAAGGTGGCCTGCCGAGGGTGTAATTAGTTTTGTGTAAACGGTCATTTGGCAGGAGACTGCCTACCCCAAGGAATTCCAATGACCGAGCCAAAACCCAAGCGCGCCAAACGAGTCAAACCTGGTCCTGAACTGGTTAAACTGGCCGACAGTCTGCTGGCCAATTACAAAAAGCCCGAAGATCTCATCGGCGATAATGGCCTGCTCAAACAGCTCACCAAGATGCTGGTCGAGCGGGCCCTTGAAACCGAGATGACCGAACACCTGGGGCACGGCAAAAGTGCAGCGATCACCAACACCGCCGCCAATGCGCGCAACGGTCACAGCGGCAAAACCCTGAAGGGTGACTTCGGCGAGCTGCCGCTCGAGATCCCGCGCGACCGGCAGGCGACCTTCGAACCACAACTGGTCGCCAAGCATCAAACCCGCTGGACCGGCTTCGACGACAAGGTCATTTCCCTCTACTCCCGGGGCTTGAGTGTCAGAGAAATTCAGGCGCACCTGCAGGAAATGTACGGCACCGAGGTCTCTCCCAGCCTGATCTCGGCCATTACCGACGCGGTGAGTGATGAGGTCAAGCTCTGGCAAGCCAGACCGCTGGACGCGCGGTACCCGATCCTCTACCTGGACTGCATTCACGTTAAAGTGCGGGACGCCGGCGCCGTGCGCAACAAAGCGGTTTATCTGGTGATCGGCGTCAACATGGCCGGCCATAAAGAAGTTCTGGGCCTATGGATCGCTCAAACCGAAGGGGCCAAATTCTGGCTGCAAGTGGTGACCGAACTCAAGAATCGGGGCGTGCAGGACATCTTCATCGCCTGCGTGGACGGCCTCAAAGGCTTCCCTGAGGCGATTGAAACGGTTTACCCGAAAGCCGTCGTTCAACTGTGCATCGTGCACATGGTGCGCAACAGCTTGAACTTCGTGTCGTGGAAAAAGCAGCGGGAAGTGGCGTCTGATCTCAAGCTGATTTACACCTCGGTCACCGCCGAATTGGCCGAGCAACGGCTCTGCGAATTTGAAGCCAAGTGGGACGCCGAGTACCAGTCGATCAGCCTGTCGTGGCGTCGAAACTGGGCTCGATTCATCCCGTTTTTTGATTATCCGGCCGAGATCCGCAAGGTGATTTACACCACCAACGCCATCGAATCGATCAACATGAGCCTGCGCAAAGTGATCAAAATCCGTGCGTCATTTCCCACTGACGAGGCGGTGATGAAGCTGTTTTACCTGGCGCTGAACAACATCAGCAAGAAGTGGACGATGCCGATCCGGGACTGGAAAGCGGCGTTGAATCGCTTCAGTATCCAGTTCGAAGATCGGCTGCTGTCGGTTTAACAGAAATCCCGTTTACACAAAATCTGGGACACCCTCATCTGTTGAAGGACGACACCGGACCACCAATAGCCTGATATGAGAACTTGATCTGCAACCTGTTCTGATCGCCGTTCTGTGTGATATCAAGAATCTTGGCGGTCCCGCCCGCCAATTTAAGGATTGCTTCCTGAGCAGTCATGGATTCACCTGTAACCATACCCCCCAGAAGGCCATTGAGACCACCATCGGGAACCCGGCACCGTATCTCCCCGCCAATGGTACGAAATCGTCCAGGACATACCTTAAGATCACTTCCTGCCTCATGATTCCACTGATCCCATCGGAGGTTCAGTGTCTTGACCGACAGGACATCCTGCTCGACCAGCTGCGACGAGGACGATCCATCCTCTGCTGACGCAGTCCCAACAATGCTAGCCAATGAAACCGCCAACAAAACAACTGCAACGCGGACAAAATTATCAATCAGCACTATCTATCGCTCCCACCAACTGCACAGGGCTGCCAAGTTTCCCTTGCCTGTAAATGAACTCCTTCTCAAAATGAATTGCGGCCGAACGACTCTCGAACGGGCCATGCGATTCTTTGTCGATCTGGACGTTCCATTGGCAGCGCCAGCGCCTGGTCCACGCCGCGGCTTTTGACTCATCATTAACCAGTGCGCGGAGCACCAGGAAGCAACCGCGCTGAAAACGGCCCGTGGGGAGGATGCGTGAGACACGCTTTTTGTCGAAGCCCGTTACGGTAAGCCCTGCAAAGCTGACCTCATCGGCAAAGCCGGTAACGGTTCCATTGCGTATGACAATTCGTCTTTTATGAGACATAAGCGCTCTTCTCTGCTCTGTTACTCGTCGGTGACATCATCCAAAAACAGACGTCTACCAACTGAAGGTCTCACCGCTCCTTCAATTATTGGATCTCTTATGACGCGCCCTGGTAAAACAACCTCGGCTGGTTTGATGGGCGCTACATCCGTAACAACGACAGAGCGTCGAGCGGCCTCAGCTTCCAAGGTCGGGCTTAAACTTGAACTCTCGAACGATCCGATCGAGCCGAACAGCCCTAACGCAAGGGCAAGGAACAGAAAAGCGCTCCAGCCCGTTGCAATCCAACCAATGAGCACCACTACAGCAGCGATGAGAAAGATTTGTTTTGCGCTGTTCATCCAAAAACTCCATTGCCCTACCAGCCATGAATCCGATTACATCACCCCATAATTCCAGACCTACCCTGCGAGCCAGCCACACGTCGACGCACTAGCTCGGTTTGCATACGGTCTGGGGCTTGTCGAGCGATTAGCTGGAGACGTAATCTGCCTGATCACTTTCACTCTGAAAGTCGTTTTCCGGTTTCTTTTCGACCTCCTGCAACTCGAGGCCTTCGGGGCGCAGACGCTGCTCCAGCGTTTCGCAGGTCTTGCCGTGGCCCCCCCTGGAAGTCGCCATTGATACGGCCGCCCTTGATCGTGATAACGACTTTCTTCACCACACCACCTCCTCAGCAACAACCTCGAGCGTGCCATCGGCCTGAGTCATCACCGTCACGTTATAGTTTTCAGCTTTGAGTTGTTTCTCGTAGTGGTACGCCAGATAGCGGTAAGCGTCTGCCCAAGTCACCTTGCGTGACCCAGAACCCGCTGAGTCGGCAACCAGAAGTCGAAGGTCAGTCAGCGCTGTGACATACGCAACATATCTTGTTGCCGTCGGGGTCTCTGATGTAAGCACCGTAATAATCCGGAGAGTACTGAGGACGCAGCCCTGGTGCGCCTTCGTCTGATGCCCCGTTAGCCATAGCGATCGCGTAAAAGTCATCAACCTGCGCCCGCGTTTGGGCTTCGAACGCAACCATCGACCCGTTACCTGGTGTCGCGCGTTCGCCATTTAGAGGGCTATAGATGCAGAACGCCGTACCTGAGTCAGTCGTGCTTTGGGTGAATAGAACGCGTTCAGGATTGTGCTTGAGGGCAAGCAACGTGATGCCTAGCGGTGTAAGTAGCCGCCCATAGAAGTTTGTGGCGCTGGCGAGGTCGTTGGTGCCGATTGTGACATGGCTGAACATGAGGCGCTCCGATGGGATTAGGGTATGCATCCACCCAACTTACCTTGTGTAAGTTAGGTCGGCACCCATTGATGCGGCAAAAGGTTACCGATTTCACTCGCCCGCTGCGTTGGCAGGCGCGTGAGGACGTCCTTCAAATAAGCATACGGATCATGCCCGTTGAGCCGCGCCGACTGGATCAAACTCATGACCGCCGCCGCGCGTTTACCGCTGCGCAGTGATCCGGCAAACAACCAGTTTGAGCGTCCAAGTGCCCGCGGCCGGATCTGGTTCTCGACCTGGTTGTTGTCAATGGGCACAGCCCCGTCGTCCAGGTAGCGCGTCAGCGCTACCCAGCGTTTAAGGCTGTAATCCAGGGCTTTGGCTGTTGCCGATCCGTTGGGCACCAGATCACGCTGGGCCAACATCCAGTCATGCAGCGTTTTGATTATCGGGGCTGCCTTTTCCTGGCGTATTCGCCAACGATCCTCATTGCTCATGTCTCGTGCCAAGCGTTCAACTTCGTACAAGCCGCCAATCGAGTGCAGCGCCTGTTCGGCCAACTGGCTTTTGTTCGCCACGTGCAGATCGAAAAACTTCCGGCGTGCGTGGGCGATGAACACGTTACGCATTTGGCTGTGAGACAACCCCATCGCGTGGTTCGCGATAATCACGCGTTCGGATTCACTGAAGATTGTTGGCGTCATGTCTGCCCGACCGGCCAAACTTTCGCTTGCAAACTGAACATCGCGCTCAGCACTTAGCAGTACGTCAATCACCTCCTGCTGATCCATCGGAGGGAGGTCGATGTGATAGACAAACTCCTCGGACAGCGCATCTCGGCCGGCGATGACGTACGTCACACCGAGCTCCTCAATTGTCGCTAGGGACGCCTTCAAACTTGGGAGGTTTTCAGGATTGGCCTTACTGCGATCAAAAAAGTACTGGTCAAAAATCACCGTACCTCGACCATTTTTATCAGCCTTGCCAGCCAAGTTCTTAATGAAATCGGGCGAAGGAACTTGCTTGAAAGGCATGCTTTCAAACGTCTTTTTCCGTTCCTTCGCTGCCGAACCGACGACTTGAATAGCCCGGCTCATCTCAAACGTGTTGATGGCCTCCGAAACGTAACCCTCAGGGAAAGACTAGCCCTCGCAGGGTGTGGGGGTGACCATCTCATTAGGCTACCGCGCTCTTGATGTCGGAAGATCACGAGCGTTCGCGCTGATTGACCAGTTGAGCGCCCATGAGCCAGTTGATTGGCTGTGCAAGGTGTTTGAAGTGACTCGTTCGTGCTACTACGCCCAGCGTCTTAGGCGCCTCACGCCCGATGTTGAACGGCTTAGGTTGCGCAGCCGGGTGAGCGAGTTGTTCACGCAAAGTCGCAGTGCGGCGGGCAGCCGCAGCATCCTGTCGCTGATGCGTGAAGACGGTGAGCAGCTCGGTCGATTCAAAGTACGCAGCTTGATGCGCGAGCTTGATTTAGTCAGTAAACAACCCGGATCACATGCCTACAAACGAGCGACCGAAGAGCGACTCGATATCCCGAACATCTTGAATCGGGAGTTCGATGTTCCGGCACCCAACAAGGTGTGGTGCGGTGACATCACCTACATTTGGGCCCAGGGGAAATGGCATTACCTGGCTGTCGTGCTGGATCTTTGCACGCGTCGGGTGGTGGGCTGGGCGTTGTCGGAAAAGCCGGACGCCGATCTGGTTATCAAGGCGCTCGATAAGGCTTACGAGCAACGAGGAAGACCTCAGGGCCTACTGTTTCACTCAGATCAAGGGTCGCAGGGCGGATTCAACCGGTCGTCGCAACACTGGATTGTTGAATTGATTTTAGATACTTGTTTAGTGCTTCGGCAGGTGTTTTCCAGCCGAGTGTTTTTCGAGGCCTGGTGTTCAACGCATGGGCTACGGCTTGGATCTCATGGGCGCTCCAGCGAGACAGATCGGTACCTTTCGGGAAGTATTGGCGCAGAAGACCGTTCGTATTCTCGTTCGTGCCGCGCTGCCATGGACTATGAGGGTCAGCAAAGAAGACCTTCACTCCGGATTCGATGGTAAATCGAGCGTGATCCGATAGTTCCTTTCCACGATCCCAAGTCAAAGATCGCCACAATTCGATGGGTAAATCAGTCACCGTCTTCTTCAGTGCGTTAGCCATAGTGACAGCCCCGTAGCCGGCCAGCGCCGGGCCGTTCTTCGTTCGAGGAGTTAGCCCATAACCTTCCTCGCGAGGCAGGTGGACGAGCATGGTGAATCGAGTTGAGCGCTCGACCAGCGTTCCAATCGCGGATCGGTTCAGACCGATGATCAGGTCTCCCTCCCAATGCCCTGGTACAGCCCGGTCTTCCACCTCAGCAGGGCGACTGGAGATCATGGCATCCTCGCTGACGTGCGCCCACGTTTTGGCCTGCGCCCTAGCTCTCGGCACACGTAATGCTCGCCCTGTGCGCAGGCAGCTCACTAGCTCGCGCTTAAGAGCTCCTCGCCCCTGAATATAGAGGGCCTGATATATGGCTTCGTGAGAGATGCGCATGGATTCATCGTCCGGAAAATCGATCTTTAGCCGGTTGGTAATCTGTTCGGGCGACCAGCTATTGACCCATTTACGGTCACTGCGATGTGGTTTATTTCTGCCTTTGAAGGGAGCTTGTCGAGGCCCAACAATCTCGCGACCATTAGTGCCGTGAACTTTACCCTCCAGACGGTCTTGCACGTAGTGACACAGCCGCGGATTAGTCAACAGTTTCGCTGGCTTCGGTCTTTTGGCAATCAGTTCTGCCTTCCATTGTGCAACTGAAGCTCGATACTCAAGCCGACCGCAACGAGTTGCAGCATTACGTGTCAGTTCCCGTGAAACTGTCGATGGGCTTCGTCCAAGGAGACGCGCAATCTCACGTACGCCAACACCTTTCGCCCGAAGCAGCCCAATCTCTTCTCGCTCTGCGAACGTTAAGTACCTTCCGGATATTTGGTTAGACATGAACAATGGCATCCCGCCCCGATGACGGAACCAGCGTGTGCCTACCGCTGATGATACGCCAGTAGTCTCTGCTGCCTTTTCGCTTGTGATCCCGGTTGCGATTTGTTTCCAGAACAGCCGCTCGATTTCATTACGAAGTGACGGCGCACCTGGCGAACGCATCGCTCCACGCCCCGTCAACTTTTGCATCCAGCCTGCAGGCCGCCCCATAAACACCTCGATCAAAGGTGTTGCGACGACCGGTTGAATCCGCCCAGTATGCGAGTCGTTCATTTCGTCAGCGATTGTGGCGTTATCGCATGCGCCAGAGCATGAGTCGCCGGGGGAATTGCTGGGACACGCGCCAATGGAACGCGTGTTCCGCAGCTTGAAAACGGAATGGATACCGACCACGGGCTACAGAACGGCTCAAGAAGCCCAGCGCGATATCAGCCACTTCTTGATGCATCGGTACAACTGGGTTCGCCCCCATCAATTCAATGGCGGGCTGGCGCCAGCTCGCGCCGAAGAAAAACTTAACGTCGTGTCCGGGATTAGTTGACCACTACACTTTTCGTGCCTGAAAAGGAACTCGAAGCGCCGCAAGACCACCCATGCAATAACCAAAGGCCACAATAATGCCATGCCGGTGTCCCGCCTTATTCCTGAGCGGGACACTACGCAACGGCAAATAACACATCCTTGGTGGGAGAAAATGACATGTCGATTGCAGCTAATTGCACTTTGATAGACGCTTTTTGCACGTTGAACCTAATTGGTACTTCGCCCGATCTTCAACCGGACACCTACTTCTCGGTCTCTGCCAGGAAAAGTCGATGAGCATTCGACAGTTAGAGGCAAATTCGGCCGCCTCGAAAATTTGCAACATCGCCGACAACGCCACCGAACCAACCCAATTGGATGGCGCTCGCCCTTCTCTAAATGCAGTTGCCCCAACCAGTTTTCTACCCCCCGGAACATCAGACACCCCCTCCTCTCTTCCTTACTCGCAACGTTTTCTAAGTCTACTTTCCGGCCTTTGCGAACCGATGCCCTCGTTCGAAAAACTTGAGCATACATTCAACACCGCGTCCGCCAATGGAGATGCGCAAGGGGCCGATCGACAACAGGCGTTTACGGAGCACGCACATCAGTTGAGCCGACACCTGGCAATGCTTCACTTGTCTGGCAAAGATCAACCAGCGATCAGAGGTGAAGTAGCGGAGTATTCCAAACAAGCCAGCCAGAGCATTTATCGCTCACTGGTAGATGCGATCGATACGCTAAAAAAAAGAGCCGCCACGCTCGGGCCATCAGAAGTAGATACGGTTCAGAAGGCGATCACTACCCTCCAGGAGTCGTTAAAGCAGCTGGACACAGTGCTCAGGCATGCGCAACTTGACGCCTACATTGACGAGCTAAATAACGCTCATCAGTCGCTCGGTATCAAAGGGTGGGCAGGGCCGATACTCGCTGCCAGCATTCCTCAGTTCGTATCTTCCTTGACGCATTTGGGTTACGTGCGTTCTGCGACTGGAGAGGCGACCAGTAAGCTTTTTTCTGGCGTGCGCTGGAGGGAGTTAGTGGGCGGTTCGACATTGACCGGCGCCACCGCAGGCATCGCCCACGAGGGAGTCAACAGCGTGGTCAAACCTGTCTTTCAGGCGATTTTTCACGCAACCACGCTAGCACAAAAAGCCGACATGGTGAGCCTTAAGCCTGTGCCAGGAGAGCGCGTCATTCCTGATCCACTGCCATTCAAGAACTCCGATGGCGCGCTGAAAAACAAGCCACCAAAGGAACTCGCACTAGAGCTGGATCTAATCAAGGCACAACGCGTACGACTTAGCCATAAACGAGCTCTGGGTACTACAACGCATATCGCGGGGGAGGCGGTTCCTTACGCGATGTTTGGTGGAGCCCATGCAATACGCCAAATCCTTAATGACCTGACGAGCATAAATGGCACCACAATAGATGCCAAAGCACTAGCTTCCGGTGCCGCTGGTGCGGTGACTGCTGGAGCACATACAGCCATTCAGCTGGGCACGACCTTCACTGACACACAGGGGCGGTCTTTTCCGGTCTACCAATTGGACCGCACCCCGAAATCCTTGCGTGCCGAGTTGGCGAAAGGCTTGGACTTACGTAAAACCACAGTGCGCTCTGCGTTTACCAGCAAGCTATTTTCCGGCATACAGAGCGCGACCCTAAGTGCCATTTTACCACCCGCATCCGTGGCAAAACGCCCATCAATCGCAAATGTCGGACCGTCCCCGCTGACCACTTTGCAGATCGTCGGCAATGCTCTTCTCGCCGCCGCCGGCTCGGTCTGTTATCTGTCGACACTTTATTCCAGCCAGGCCATTGCAGGAGAAAATGCGGCACGTAGGAATGTTTCAGATGTCTCGCCTGTCATGTTCGATAGAACGCAGACGGCCATTCAAAACATCCTGCGTCCTGGTCGTACAGATCTACCGCATTTGACCTCCCGCACCACGTTACGCGGTATCCCACACCAGCTTGAAAATGTGACCCACGTCGCTCGAGGCGCGCTACAAGTTGTGCCCCAGACCATGACAGACTTAACCAATGCGGCCACTGCACTAATGATCAATTGCGCCTACTCCTTAGGTGAAACGGTCAACTCGCGCTTGGGAAACTCTAGCACTTTATCTTCTGAGCCCGGCAGCCCCGGCGCCTCGACTATTGCAGAAGAAACAAGACGCATGAGTGATATGGAGACAGGCCTGTCTCGCTCACCCAACTCCTGCAACGCCCTCGATTGAGCATCGTTGCCCTTAAGCTGACAGCGCGATTCGACAATAAGGACCATCTGGTTTAAACGAAAGGTCCCAGTTGATTTTTTAGCTGCTGTCGAGCCCGAGAGAGCCTAGAGCGCACGGTGCCTATAGGTATCCCCAACGACAAAGCCGTTTCTTGATAATTACCCCCTGTGTCCAGGGCCACTTCGATCACTTTCTGCATATTCTGGGGGAGGCCTCGAATGGCCGTCATCGTTCGCAGCAGTTCTCGATGATCGTTGACCTGGTGGCTGAGGTCCGTCTGGATGTCCAGATCGGAGTGCAGGGAATCGTCCCAACTTTCTTGACCCGGTTCTCGGTACACGCGCCTGAAGTGACTGCGGATGAGGTTTAAGGCAATTCCGCACAGCCACGTCTGTGGCTGACTGGCGTTGCGAAACTTGTGTTCGGAACGCAGCGCTTCAAGGAAGGTACCTTGAAGGATGTCATCCACGTCATCCGTGTTCATGACACGTTTGTGAATGAATGCTCGCAAAATTTTCACTTGAACGTGGGTGAGTTGACGAATTCCGGAGGACACTGAGGTGGTGAAGGACTCTGGGTTACTTGGGCACATGTCATTGACCTGGGTAGGGAATCTCCAAGTCCTGTTCCAATATGCATGCCAGATTTTCAGATCATCTATCCGTCTGATTTATAAGTCTTATTTCACCGGCGATTTGCTGTTTTGTGCAACATTCGGCACTAGACCGATTTGTGCCAGACAGTATTTGGCGCAGCTATAAAACCTACTCCGCGTGGGAACCGGAACTCACCTGCAACCACTCAAATGCCATGACCACGCCCGGAAGCGCTTTATGAGAATCGTCGCTCCACTTTCAACTGGGTCCCCGCAACCGCCCTTGATCAGGCCTCCCAAGGGCGCAGTGCCTGCAGTGCCCACGCATGCCACTGTTCCCGCTAACAGTGAGCAACCGGTACAAGTTGCCCCCGCCCATAATCAAGCCCAGGTCGGACCTTACCTGGCGCCTGCCAGCGATCAATCGCACGGCAAAAATCCGTTCCAATCCCAGTTATCGAGGGATAGGGCTGTTCACCAAAAGTTAAAGGGCTCTTATGCGAAGCGACTGGACAAATCGGCGAGGATGCTGCGTAACAACCTGCTGGGCAAACAGCCAAGCCTTGAAGATTTGCTGGCTTTGGTGGATGGAGAACCCGCCATGGCGATGGCGGCGTTGCAGACCGCTGCCCAACAGGCGAACGCTGAAGGCCACCCCGCCGAGCATGCTGCCCTTTCTGTCTGGGCCAGAGAGCTGGGCATCAAACATGGCGGCACCCGGCGAAGCGATATCAGTGCGCTCAGACCGTCCACGAACTCTGGCGCTAACAGGCGACGTCGCATAGACACACGTCACCTGTATGGCGACGCCACTGTCATGGACAGCGTGAAAGGACTCATCGAATTACTGATGGGTGGCCAGGAAAAATCCGAGCATTTCCAGCTGAAGCTGCAACAAATGCAAAGCACGATCAAATACGATCTCGCTGCAATGGCGCCGACAGCGTCTCAGAAGCAGATACGCCCCATAGTGCATGCATGCAACGTTGTACGACACGTAGCGGTGCTTCTGGATGGATGCAAAAAAATTCTCAAGCGCATGAGCGGTAAGAACCCCTTGGGGATTACGGAACCAGTGAACTTTCTCCAGTCGCTGCTGCGCCTGTCAGCAGACGGTTTGCAAATAAAGGAGACCCAAAGCTTGGCTCGAGTTATCGGAGGCGAACACCTCAAGCATCAGCTGGCATTTCTCAATGCCCTTCGCCCCATGGTGCAAGAATTACCCCTGGTTCTGTGGCGGGACCTGGACAAGCGACGCCTGGCGCTGAACAATCTTCGCGCGCTAATGACCCAACTGACTGAGCAGGAACAAATTCAGAACCTGGGCAGGATTGCCCCGTGAACTACATTATCAGCCTGTTGAACAAGCTGGCGTTGGCCGCGATGCATCGCTCGGAAGTCGTGGGCGCTTTCGTGGTCATTGCGATCATGTTCATGATGATCACGCCGCTGCCCACTGGTTTAGTCGACGTTCTGATCGCTATCAATATCTGCATCTCCTGCCTGCTCATCATGTTGGCCATGCATTTGCCTCGGGCGCTGGCGTTTTCGACTTTCCCTGCCGTGCTGCTATTGACCACAATGTTTCGCCTGGCGCTGTCCATCTCGACCACACGTCTGATCTTGCTCGATCAGGATGCCGGGCACATTGTCGCGGCATTTGGTGAATTTGTGGTCGGTGGCAACCTGGCCGTAGGTCTGGTGATTTTCCTGATCCTCACCGTGGTGAATTTCATCGTCATTACCAACGGCTCGGAGCGCGTTGCCGAAGTCGGCGCGCGCTTTACTCTGGACGCCATGCCCGGCAAGCAAATGTCCATCGATAGCGATCTACGCGCCAACCTGATTTCGGTCGATGAAGCACGCACTCGACGATCCGAATTGGGGAAGGAAAGCCAGTTGTTTGGCGCCATGGACGGCGCCATGAAATTCGTCAAGGGCGACGCGATCGCAAGCCTGATCATCGTCGCTATCAACCTGATCGGCGGTATCGCCATTGGAGTTTTACAGCATGACATGACCGGCGGCGACGCCTTGCAGCTGTACGCGGTATTGACTATCGGAGACGGGCTGATCGCACAAATTCCCGCACTGCTGATTTCTGTCACCTGCGGCATGATCATTACGCGCGTACCCAGCGACAACGCCGTACCTAGCAACATCGGCAGGGAAATCGCCGAACAAATTACCAGTCAGCCCAAGGCGTGGATCATGGCCGCTATGGCCATGCTCGGTTTTGCCGCTTTGCCGGGTATGCCAACAGCAGTATTCCTTGTCATCGCATTCATCTGCGGCGCTGGAGGATTGTTACAGATCAGTCGGGCCAAACCGACTTCCACAGCTCCGATCATCGCGATATCACCCGAGATGAACGGCACTGAAGACTTGCGCAGCTTTACCTCCAGCCGTCAGTTCGTGATGCAATTTCATTCCGATCAAGACACTGGTGCGGTGGATCGACTGGTGGTGGAGATTCGCCAGCGACGCAATCGCCTCGTCGTGCAGTTTGGCCTGACGTTGCCCTCTTTCATCATCGAACGAGTCACTAATCTTGAACCTGACGAGTTTCGCTTTCTGATCTACGACGTGCCGATGCTCAGGGCGACATTTACCCAGACTCACGTCGCAATCGGTACTCAAGACCTACCCGACTCAAGCGAAACCGGCAGCCTGGATCGCGAGGAAGAACGGTGGGTATGGACACCGAAAGAAAGCGCTGCCGCTCAAGACCCGGCCATAGAATCAGTCAGCTCAAGCACGCTGATCGTCGAGCGTATGGAGCGCGCCATGCAGCTCAGCGGCCCGCAATTTATCGGAATGCAGGAAACCAAGGCAATCTTGAGCTTTCTTGAACTGGAGCAACCTGAACTCGCCCAGGAGGTGCAACGACTCTTGCCACTGGCACGCTTCTCGGCGGTGTTACAGCGCCTGGCGGCCGAATGCATCCCTATCCGGGCATTACGTGTAATTGCCGAGACCATGATCGAGCATGGCCCTCACGAGCGTGAAATCACCGTGCTAACCGATTATGTGCGAATAGCCATGAAGACGCAGATCGTTCATCAGTACAGCGGCCCGGAAGGTTTGCTGGTGTGGCTGGTCACGCCGGAGAGCGAAGCTATCCTGCGCGACAGCCTTCGTCAGACGCAGACTGAGACGTTCTTCTCACTGGACAACGACGTGAGTGAAGTGCTCTTGCAACAGATGCAGATGGCGTTCCCCCTTCATGCCTTGGAAACACCCGTCATGTTGGTGGCTCAGGATCTGCGCAGCCCTTTGCGCACACTGTTACAGGAACAATTCCACCACGTGCCGGTGCTGTCCTTTGCTGAAATCAGTTACAGCTCCCAGGTCAAGGTATTGGGCCGGCTCGACTTGGACTTTGACCAAGCCCCTTTCGATGAAGAGTACGCAGCCTGATGCGCCGGAGACGATCGAATGTATGAATTGAGGGTGTTGAATGGGCTGCACCAGGGAGCGGCACTGCCATTGGTTGGTGATCAGTGGGACATTGGCTCGGACGCTGAGCTGGACCTGGCCCTGTACGATCCAGGCGTGGCGGGTCTGCACTGTCGCTTGCAACGTGTTCATGACCAGTGGCAATTGCACGCCATGGACAGCGTCGTCTGCAACGAACAGGGTCATGGTCAGGCCGTGATACACCTTACGCCCCATCTAAAATTCACGCTGGGTACCGTTTGGCTTTGCTTGGCACACGCACAAGAAGCCTGGGACGATTGCCCAACACTCTTGCCCCAAAATGAAGATCTGACGCTCCTCTCTGGCAGCGCTAGTCACCTTGAAAAAGCAACCGTGCGGTCCCGTGTATTTAACCGGGTCAGCGGCGTGGTCCTCGGTCTTCTGATCGGCGTCGTAGGCAGTGCCTGGAGCTTAACCCGTCCGGTAACGTCCGTAGCCCCTCAACCTGTGGCAAGTGAGGAACCCTTGGTTAAGGCTCCACTGGACAGTGTTCCAGGGCCAGATCGTATCGAGGACGCGCGGCGCCATCTCATCACGATGCTCAAGGAACGCCTGCTCGATCAAGTGTCGTTGCACCAGACGCCCGAAGGTTTGACGCTCACTGGTCATCTTGATGGTGAATCACTGCAGGTCTACCTACGCATGCTAGAACAGTTCAAAGATCGCTACCCCTCCTCCATATCGCTCGTTGACAACGTGTCGACCTCGAGTACCGGCTTGCCTTTCGTCATTGTGCAGATCATGGCCGGTCCGCTGGCCCACTTGGTCATTGCTGACGGCCAGAGGCTTTACATCGGCGATGAGCGACAAGGTTTGCGCCTGACCCGGATCGATGACCACAGGATCAGATTCGAAGGCGACCGACATTTCGAGGTTCACTGGTGAACGCGGCGCTGGCGCAGTGGACAGCCATGCAACAGGCACGCTTGGCCAATTTTTCTGCCGTCACTACCAGCGGTCGGGTAAGCGCTGTGAGCGGCATTCTGCTGCAATGTCAGATTCCGGCCGCCAGAATTGGAGATCTCTGCGAAGTCAGCAAGGCCGACGGCAGCCTGATGTTGGCCGAAATCGTCGGTTTCACCACCGAGTGCACGTTACTCAGCGCTCTCGGTACCCCGGACGGTATTCAGGTAGGCGCTCGCATACAGCCACTGGGTATCAGTCATCGCATCGGTGTCGACGACAGCCTGCTGGGGAGCGTGCTGGATGGCTTTGGCCGTCCCCTGCAAGGCAACGCCACAGGAGCATTCGCTGGGCCAAACGATCGGCGTGTGACCTTGCCGGTTATCGCCGACGCAATACCGGCGACCCTGCGCCCACGCATAACTCAAGCACTTCCCACCGGCATTCGTGCCATCGACGGGCCCCTTCTGCTCGGCGAGGGGCAGCGCGTCGGGTTGTTCGCGGGCGCCGGTTGTGGCAAGACGACACTGATGGCCGAACTTGCGCGCAACATGGGATGCGACGTGATTGTGTTTGGTCTGATCGGGGAACGGGGTCGAGAGCTGCGGGAGTTCCTTGATCACGAGCTCGATGAGACGTTGCGCCAACGGTCGGTATTGATCTGCGCGACTTCGGATCGATCGAGCATGGAGCGCGCACGTGCCGCGTTCACAGCGACCGCCATCGCCGAGGCCTATCGAGCTGAGGGGCGCAAAGTATTGCTGCTTATCGACTCATTAACCCGCTTTGCTCGTGCTCAGCGGGAAATAGGCATTGCAGCGGGCGAGCCTCTGGGTCGAGGCGGATTACCCCCATCCGTTTACACCTTGCTCCCCAGACTCGTGGAGCGGGCAGGCATGAGCGAAAGCGGCTCGATCACAGCGCTTTACACGGTGCTCATCGAACAGGATTCCATGAACGATCCAGTGGCCGACGAAGTGCGCTCGCTGTTGGACGGCCATATTGTGTTATCGCGCAAATTGGCCGAACGCGGCCACTATCCAGCCATTGATGTGCAGGCCAGCATCAGCAGGGTGCTCAGTAACGTGAGTGGACGAGAGCATCAGCAAGCCAACAACCGATTGCGTCGGCTGATGGCTTGCTATCGCCAGGTGGAAATGCTTTTGCGGCTGGGCGAATACCAGCCGGGCGGCGATCCTGTGACCGATTGTGCCGTGCAACTCAACGATTCGATCAATGGTTTTCTGCAGCAGGACCTGCGTGAACCGGTGCCGCTGCAGGACACGCTGGATGCGCTGATGCACCTGACTTCGCAATTGCCGGAGGCGTAATGGACGAAGTACTGGAAGAAGATCCGCGGCAAATAGAGCTGGAGCAGGTGATTGCTGTTCTGACCCCCCTGCGACAGCATCGACTGGCTCGGGCCGAACGCGATTTACATCGAGCGAAAGACGATCTGAAGGCAATGGAGGAGCAACTGGTGAAGGCTCGTGCGCTATTGGATCAAATGCACGAAGAACAGCAAGAACGTCGACGAACGCTGGCTCAAATGCATCTGCAGCAAACCACGAAACGGACCACCATCGATCAATGGCGCGCCGAAGAGCAACGCATGCTCGATCGAATCGCAAAACGGCGTCAGGACATCGACGAGCAGTCTTTGAGCATCGACGCGCAGAAAACCCTACTCGAACAATTTCGCCAAGCCGCCACAGCACGACAGCGTGCGGTAGAAAAGTTGGCCTGTCTGAGTGAAGCCCTGAATGACGGAATCGAAGCCAAATGAGTACTCCCATCAAGCCCACGGCGCATTCGCCATCCAGAATATCACCTATTGAACGCCCGACAGTCCAGGACGTTCATCGACCTGGTCAAGCCGCAACGCGTCGGGGCGAATCCGACAAGATCCGCCCCACTGCAGCTGGACAGTCCGCGGATCAAGTATTACCGGCAGACGGCCTGCTATTCGCGCAACTACTGATGCCTCCCGGGGGCGCCCTCTCCGATAACGCATCTGAAGGCGGGTTCGGTGTGCCGTTACAGTCTGAGGTCATGATGGCGCAGTTGGTGGACGAACTGGTCTGCCAACTGCCGCTCCAGGCCGAACACCCATTTAATTTCACGCTATCAATGCCACACCTGGGCAAGGTCCAGGTCAAGGCTAATAAAAACGCCACTCATTGGGCTATCGAACTGAGCTTTGACCGCCCCGATACGCTTACCCGCCTGCAATCCCGTCAAGGTACTTGCGAACAGGCACTCACTCAGGCTCTGCGACATCCGGTACAGCTGTCTATGCATGAAGCCTCAGAACAGTGACAGCGCTAGGGCTGCGCAGCGTCAGCAACCTGGCTGCTCAGGCTTCTCGTCTACTGGGGCGGGGGTTGACGCTGGACTTTGAAGCAAGGGGCCTGGGGGGCAGCATCAGGCTCGAGCCGAGTGAGCACTGCATCGGTCCCGGAGAAGACGCAGTGCTTCTTGACAGCGCCATCGGGCCAATTCGACTGAGTGACGCAGGTGCCGTTCTTAGCCTGCTGGGGAACTTGCCGGTGGTGGTTCAAGGCCCGTATCAGGCGTGGTACTGGCAACTCGTCAATCAGCAACTGAGTACTCCGATAACAGCACTGCTAGCACCGATAGTGCCAATTTTGGAAGACGTGATCGGGGTCGAATACGAAATCGGTTGCCGATTGCAAGTGCGCTTGGGAGAAGAGTGCGTCCACGCCATATTCAGCACCTCCCCCGCCTCTTTGCTGCGCCTGCTCGAGGGCGCGCGCTGGCAGGCCGAAGAACATCACCTCGGCGATGACTGGGATGTCTCCCAGCCCTTAGTAATTGGCGAAGTGGCGCTAACTGTTGAGCAGTTCGAGTCCCTGCGCCCGGCGGATGTATTGCTGCCTTCCATTAGCTATTTCGATATCGATGGCGAAGGCCGGTTGGACTTCGGTGGCCTCCATTGGACAGTCGCTGCACAGGCACATGCCACACGAATAGTTGTACGACTGACTCACGAGGAAATCTTTTAAAATGGCAAACGATGAACTGGATCAGGAAGACTTGCCGGAAAACCCTGATGAAGACTTCATGCAGGAGCAGTATGAGGATGAGGATGACGACGAGGAAGAACGTGAGTCACCAGAGCAAAGTCTCGCCTCGCTGACGCTTGATCCGTTGAGTCAGATGTCTCTGGAGTTCACTCTGCGGTGTGGAATCTTGACGCTGACCCTCGGTGAGCTGCGCAGACTCGCGCCTGGCGTGATCCTGGAAGTGGCCGGCATCGCCCCAGGGCACGCGACCTTGTGCAAAGGCGATCGGGTGGTAGCCCATGGTGAGTTGGTCGACGTGGACGGGCGTTTGGGTCTGCAGATTACCCGACTGGCACCCCTGTCATGATAATGGACGGGATGAATCCCATACTGCTTGCGCTGTTTCTGGGCGCGATGTCGCTGATCCCCTTCATGTTGATCGTCTGCACAGCCTTTCTGAAAATTGCGATGACACTGCTAATCACCCGCAATGCGATAGGGGTTCAACAGGTACCGCCGAACATGGCGCTATATGGCATTGCGTTGGCCGCAACTATGTTTGTGATGGCGCCGGTCGTGCACGAGATACAGCAACGGCTAGAACAGAACCCATTTGAAGCTGGTGATACCGAACAATTCAAGGCAAGTGCCGCCAGGGTGATCGAACCTTTGCAGCGGTTCATGACGCGTAATACCGACCCGGACGTGATTACCCATTTGCTGGATAACACTCAACGAATGTGGCCCAAGGAAATGGCCGACAAGGCGTCCAAAGAAGATTTGATGCTGGTCATACCGGCTTTTGTGTTATCCGAGCTCCAGGCCGGATTCGAAATCGGTTTTCTCATCTATATCCCTTTTATCGTTATTGACTTGATCATTTCCAACCTCCTGTTGGCGTTAGGCATGCAGATGGTTTCCCCCATGACTATTTCACTACCGCTCAAGCTATTACTTTTTGTGCTGGTAGAGGGTTGGACACGCCTTCTCGACAGCCTTTTTTATTCTTACCTTTGAGGTCAACCGTGGAAGCGATGGCGTTGTTCAAGCAAGGCATGTTTCTAGTGATCATTCTCACGGCTCCACCCTTGGGGGTTGCCGTGCTGGTTGGCGTGATAGCGTCACTCTTGCAGGCCCTCTTGCAGATTCAGGACCAGACCCTGCCTTTTGCCGTAAAACTGGCTGCAGTCGGGCTGACGCTGTCCATGACCGGCCGCTGGATCGGCGTGGAGTTGATTCAGTTCATCAATCTGGCCTTTGACTTGATCGCCCGCACTGGAGGCCGACACTAGATGCCCAACGATGCTCAGGAGGCTTTTGAACTAATGCTGGGTATCGGGCTCGCCATGGCACGTCTGCTGCCTTGCATGATGCTGGTTCCCGCCTTCTGCTTCAAATACCTGAAAGGGCCGCTGCGTTATGCAGTGGTCGTGGCAGTGGCGATGGTGCCAGGCCCTTCGATTGGCCAGGCCCTTACCCGTCATCAAGACAACTTGTTCGTCATCGGTGGGCTACTGATTAAGGAAATCATTCTGGGCACACTCCTTGGCCTACTGCTCTATGCCCCGTTCTGGATGTTCGCATCAGTGGGTGCCTTGCTGGACAGCCAGCGCGGCGCACTCAGTGGCGGCCAGATCAATCCGTCGTTGGGACCGGATGCTACCCCATTGGGTGAGTTGTTCCAGGAAATGCTGATCATGCTGGTCATCCTGTCAGGCGGACTTTCGCTACTGACCCAAGTAATCTGGGACAGTTACAGCATTTGGCCGCCTACGTCCTGGTTCCCCGGCATGACAAAGGATGGCCTTGACCTATTCCTTGATCAACTCAGTCGGACCCTGCAACACATGATGCTGTACGCCGCGCCCTTTATTGGACTGCTTTTACTCATTGAGGCGGCTTTTGCGATGATCGGCCTGTACGCGCAGCAACTGAACGTCTCGATTCTGGCAATGCCAGCCAAAAGCATAGCAGGCCTGGCCTTTCTCTTGATCTATCTACCGGCCTTAATAGATCTGGGGGAAGGTGAGCTGTCTGCATTGCTGGACTTGAAATCGCTTTTGCCGCAGTTGGTTCAAGTCCCATGACCGAGAAAACAAAACCAGCCACACCCAAACAGCTGCGTGACGCCAGGGAAAAAGGTCAGGTTGGGCAAAGCCAAGACTTCAGTAAAGTGCTGGTGCTGCTCATGGTGAGCGAAGTTACACTTAACCTGGCAGAGGAAAGCATGGTGCGCTTGCAGCGGATGCTGGCGCTTCCGCTTGACCATGCCGGCGAACCTTTTATGGGTACAGTCGCTCGGATCAGCAGCGAAAGCGCGACGGTATTGATCAGTTTTATTCTTTGCAGTGTCGGTGTCGCAGTCATCACTCGAATGATAGGCACGTGGATGCAAATCGGCTTTCTGTTCGCCCCAAAAGCGTTGGCGCCGACGCTTGAAAGGCTCAGCCCGTTAGGGCAAGCGAAACAAATGCTTTCAATGCAGAACCTAACCACGTTAACGCTGAGCATACTCAAAGCGGCGGCCATTGCAATTACGCTGTATGTATTGATCAAACCGGCGCTTAGTACGCTCATCCTGTTAGCTTATTCTGATCTGAATACTTATTGGCGTTCGCTGGTGCAAGAATTCCGCCATATATTGCGTTCCACTCTTGGCCTGCTACTGGTCATCGGCGTGATCGACTTCGCCGTGCAAAAATATTTCCACGCTAAAAAGATGCGAACCAGTACTGAAGATATACAGAAAGAACACAAACAAGCCGAAGGTGATCCGCATGTCAAAGGTCACCGTCAACAGCTGGCACGCCAGTTGTCCAATGAGGCCCCGAGCGCACCCCGCCCATCTGTAGACACCGCGGACCTGGTAATCGTCAACCCGACCCACTACGCCGTTGCCCTGTATTATCGCCCGGGCGAAACCCCTTTGCCGTTAATTCATCGCAAGGGTATGGGCGACGAAGCCCTGGACATAATCGCCCTTGCCAAGCGCGCGAAAATCCCGGTCATACAGAGTATCTGGCTTGCCCGGACACTCTATAAAGTCAACGAAGGCAGGTATATCCCACGCCCTACTCTTCTCGCTGTCGCGCATATATATCAAGTTGTTCGCCAGCTGACAGACGTTCCGAATGAAGTTATTCGGGTCACAGATGCCTGAGTCATTCATATGTTTGTCATGTATATAATGCTTAATAAGGTCTAATGTCTGCGCGGAATCAGAACAATGAATTCACGATTTCGATCGACCTTTATTTCGCCGGCGACCTTGCGCCATTCAACAGAGGCGCACCACTGGCTTCAAGAGGCTGCTTTGTACCTGGGTGTCTGCGATGGCGAAGCGCAGATCTTCACCGAGACAGGTCTCCTGAGACTGCCAGGTATGTCCATCCAGTTGCGGCTGTGGCACGACGAACCTGTACCGCAATGGCTCGCGCTGGGGCTTCTGCCTCGTCCTCCGAACGTGTCGGTACCGCTTTGGAATGAATTACTGTTACGCGGCAATTGCACAATAAGTGCGATGGGTGCCTGTACAGCGGCCCTCGACGAACGGGGTCATGCGGTACTGATCAGCCGGCTCACTCAAGCTCATTCGGCGACCTGTGAATTGGGTGAACAACTTGCGCTGATGATCGCACTGGCTGAAAGTCTGGTGGGTGGCGCCATCGCGCTCGGCGCGGGCCCTTTCCCTTCCGAGCTGCCGGCGCGACCTCACACTCTCCCTGAAGTTTCTCAAAAAGCCACCAGCCAAGCGTCGATAGCGCACGACTGGCATCTGCCGCTACTTGCTCAAACGCTGCATTATTTGGGTGATCCCACACCGTTGGTGCACGTCGAGACCATCGGCGTGATTCGCATCGGCCCACAGCATCTGGAAATCATTGCCGACGGCGACAAGCGTCACCTGTTGATTAGCACCCCCATCGCCCGCTCCCTGCATTCTTCGGCTCAAAGGCACTTGGCGTTGCGCGCCAATCTGGAGCTGATGGCCTTAACCGGCTGCACCCTGGCGCTGGCTCCCCATGGCGCTTGCCTGCAGGGACGATGGGACACTTATGGCCTGGACGGTTACGCATTGGGAGACTGGCTGGGGGATATTGCTCAACTGGCTACGGCGTTAGGCGCAAGATCACCTTCAGTATCTGCAACGGAGTTAAGACCATGAGCCGGACGACACTCCCCTGCGCAACCTCGCTACCGGCACCACCTGCACTACTGACCAATCACGCCTGTCAGATGTCAACGCTGGAGCAAGGCCTCAGACCAATACCTGACCTGGGGTTAAAAGAACGTGCCACTCGCGTATTTGCGGGCCTTAGCCCGCATTTTCATCACGATTTTTCGGCGCGTACGTGGCAATCGATCAGGAGCACCACCCATGGCCTGTACGACCGCAGTTGCCGATTCGGCAGTGCGGCAGGTCAAAGCCTGAAGCAGGGAATTACACAGTCCTGGACCGACAGCCTTGCCAACCTACCCGCCGGGCAGACCGTCCTTGCGGTGTGCGGGCAGACTTTGCAACAAGTCGTCACCTGTGGTCTTCCAACCTACGCCAGAGAAGTGGCGTTCATGCACACTTACAGTGCCCTTGCCAACGGCCTTGCCGCAAAAAGCCCCGCTGCCGCGTTGACGCTGCAAACCGCCATCTCCCTGGTGAGCATTGCCAGCCAGGTGTATGTGCGTCAACCTCGACTGGAACGGCCGGGAGCAGACTCTACTGTGGCTGTGCGTGGTCATTTTGGCTTAAGTGAGGCGCATTGGCAGGGACTCAAACCAGAACATCGCGTGGATTTGAGCCGCAGACAAAAACAGGATTCACGCAATGTCACCCGCAATCAGGTACTTGCCGAGGTAATTTACCTCAGCCTCGGTGCGCTCGGCACGGCCAGAGGTGATGGTGCCCTGAGTGCCCGCATACTAGCGACTCAGTTACGCAACGTCGTCTACGCTGGCTCGCGGGAGGTCATGCAGGCGAGTATCAGCCTGACCGGCAAGCAGGACGACACCGTCAGTACCCACGGGGTTAACGAAAATGACATGGCGACTTTAGGCTGGGCCTATGCGGCAATGACACTGACCATGGGTTTCGTTCAGGATTCAATCAGCCAACAAACCTTGCCTCCTGGTCAGTCGCTATCCAGCCCGGCTCTGACCGATAACCGCCAACGCCCATTACAAGGTGCACAGCTGGCCCGGTCTATTCAGGCTTTGGCCGGCATGCGCGCAGGTTTCAACACCATCGTCGCAATCATGGATGGACATCTGGCCAAGCATTTTGACGCTCGCCAAGCCGGCACCACGCAACGGTTCAAGGCGACCCTGCCACTCAAGGATTATGAGCGCGTATTGGATCAGTCGGTGGCTCGAGTGGGGTGGACTAGCCTTGCCAGTGCCGCCAACATGGCCATGGGCGAAGTCTCGGCTAATCTGTCACCTGCCTTGGCCAGCTTTCTCGGCAATACGGCAACGGCGGCGGCTCTGGGGCTGGCTTATCGCACCGTCAATCAGACCTTCCAGGCCCATGGCTGCGAACGCAAGGCCAGTGCGAGCGCTACACCTCTACCCTGACCGATGGCATGCCTCAAAACGACGTGGGTCGACTGATCGATGTCATGGCCGAAGCTCCGGCGCGTAGCGCCAGCTCTCCAGAGGCACTGCCCCGGATGGACCCAAAGGCAGTACCCGTGCTCAATCCTTGAGTGGGACGACCGTGAAATCTATCTGGTGATCGCGCTCATCCAAGCCCTGCCGCATTTCCAGAGGCCACCAGATAACCAGATCGCGATCGGACGAGTCCGGCCGCTTGCAGGCATCTGGTGAGCAACCTGAATGGACGCAACCGGTCAACAGCGCCGGCAGCATGAACAAACTGAAATATCGATGCGGGATCATGGGGTCACTCTCTGGAGAAGCGAGGCTCGGGCGGGTGCAGTCTGTTTCGCGGTTTGCGGCTGGCGCATTGCGATGAACACTTCGCTTTCCTCGCCCGGCTGCAACCAGGCGTGTGGCCAGGCACTGACACCAATGACCCAGCGCCCGCCGCAGCGGCCTTCGTCAAGACGCAAAGGTTTCGAACCGTTGTTTCGTGCAACGACAACCGCCACGCCCCAATCGTCGTGAGCAAACCACTGCGAACTTTGGCTGTCCAGCTCCAGACCATTTTCAGGAGCACACAGACTTTGTGCGGCGAAGGGCAACTCTTCGCCACTGCGCAAGCCCACAGGTGTTGTACCGTTGAGCAACTCCTTGAAGGCCTGTTGCACGTCACCTCTTGTCGGCTCGAAACGGTTATCGCGGCGTGCGGCAATCTTTCTCATCTGTTCATCCAGATCATGGGGGTTACCGTTTTCCACATAACGTGACGGATTGATCTGGTCACCGACCAATCGCGGCGTAAGAATAAACAAACGCTCTCGGTTATTGACCTCGCGGTTGCGCCACTGAAACAGCAACTTGCCTAACACCGGTATGTCACCCAGCAGCGGAATTTTCTTGATCTTTTCGTTCGCTTCCACCGCATGAAGACCGCCTATGACTAGAGAGCCGCGTTCCGCGATTACGGCCTGGGTGCTGATGTTGCCCTTTCGCACACTGGGCTGCGTATCGTCAATCTGGGAAGGATCGATTTGACCGTCTTCAATGTCGACGATCAATTCCACCTGGGATTTACCATTGTGCTCTAGCGAACGAGGGATGACTTGCAGGCTGGTACCAGCAATGATCGGGGTGATGCTGGCGACACGTTCGGCAGTCGCCTTCAAAAATTCAGTGCGGCTGAAGTCGATCACGGCCGGGTGGTTTTCCAACGTCAGGATCGAAGGGTTACCGATCACCGAGGCAGAACCGTTGCCTTCCAATGCCCGCAGCTCGGCGGCGAACTTGCCCGCGTCCTGAATGAAGAGAGTTGATCTGCCGCCTTCCAGCATGTTTGCGCTGCCACTGACACTACCGGATTTAAAGTTCCAGCGACTGGATAACTCCGCCAACTCGTGTCGATCGATGTCGAGAATAATTGCATCGATCTCGATCAGTTGTCGCGGCACGTCCAACTGCTCGACCAACTTCTGATACAGCACTTTGCGATGAGGCAGGTCGTAGATCAGCACTGCATTGTTGCGCACGTCGGCACTGACGGCGATGCGCGTTTTTTTCGCGCCGATGCTGCCGGCGCTGCTGCGGTTAACGTTGCCGCCAAGAACTCGGTCCAGCCCCTGCTCCAGCGACGTCGTGTCCAGAGCTCCATACCCTGTGTTGCCATAGGCGGCGTTCTGTGCGCTGCCGAGAGGACTGGCAGGCAGCGAACCGAATTTGCCAGCCGCTATCGACTCTCCCCGAGAACGCGCGCCCAGCAATTCCTGGAGCATGCTGGCGACACCAGGCACGGTCATCTGCTCATCGCGGTAGCGAATGGAGCGGTCGGCGGCGTTGGCGTACTTAAGAGGCAAGACGATCACTTCCTGCTTTTCAGCTTCACCCGCCCCCGCGGCATCACCGATGAATTCACGTATGAACTCGACGTATTTTTCGGGTCCGCGGACCAGCACAACCCCCTGCTCTGACAGGACACCCCAGCCAAAACGAGGATCTAGCAGGCCCACGTCGGTCAGCGCTTCTTGCAGGTCATCAAGTCCGTCGGACGAGACCTCGATTCGGGCAGACGTCTGCCCGTTGGTTGGACTGACAAACAACGTGTCGTTATAGACGAACCACTGAAAGTGATGCTCCTGCCCCAAACGATCGAGGAACGCCTGAGGATTTTTAGCACGAAAACGTCCATTGAGGACGCCTTCCATGGGGGGCATGTCCAGCACCAGACCAAATTCCCGGGCAAAACCACCCAAGGTGGTGGCCAAATCGGTCTGCTGCGCGTCGTATGCGTAAGCCGTGTGCTTCCAGGCTTCAGGCACCGCCGCCCATAAGGGTGTTTCGATGCCGATTAAGAGAAAAGGCAACCATTTGTAGGCCTTACGCATTTAATTCTCCAGCTTGCCAGGATGGCAGTAGGCGCACGGCTGTAGGCAGAGCCAAACAGGAGTATTCACTGAATGCCATCAAGAATCGCCTTGGTAATGCCGTTGTCTGCACGCTGTGCTTCAGTCATGACAAAAGATGCGCTGGCAACCCCACGTGCAGCTTCAGTGAAAGCTTGCATGTCTTCAATCGTGCCGCTTTCGGAGGCGGCAGCTGCCGCGTCGTCAAAATCGTCATTGGCCTGGTTCATCGAGCGATCAAGGCTGTTACGAAGGTGTTCAAAGTTCAGCATCGAAAATACTCCTGTCTGTTGGTTGAGCTTGAGTGGTTGAACGCCTGCGGTCGGTTCCCTGGTGCTCATTGAAGGCGGGTCAGTACCCCGCGACGCAAGCTAGGCCAATCTATTTCGAACGCACCCGAGGCGTGGCTCAGACGCAATGCTTCAGGTGTCAGGTCAGGGTCTGCCTTGAGCTGCCAGTGTTGCGCAAAGCGGTTTTCGGTCAGCCATGCGCGCAAAGGTTCAACCACATTGGGATGGCAGTTAAGCGTGCCGATGGGTTCATTGGGCTGACTACTGGCCAGATTTCTGACCAGAGCGCGGATGCGCTCGAATAAACCCGCTTCATCCAACAAACGCCCGAGTGCCACATCCAGCAGCGTTTCAGTCGAGGCAATTGCATCACGTTGCAGACTCACGCCCTGTTGCTCAAGGGAGCTCAGGAAACCTTGGGCGGTCGCCCAAAACTCGGTGGTCGCCTGATCGAGCAGCTGCCTGACTTCATCTTGTGCAGCACTTATCAGGCGGTCGGCTTCGATATGTGCCTTGTCCAATACTTCGCTGGCAAGCAGTACGTCCGCCAGATGCTCTCGGCGCACAATTATTTCTGCCAAAACCGGGGGTGCCCCCAAAGACAATCGCCGTTTCACCCACATGCGCAGTGCTCCTTGGGGTTACTCAAGAGCGACTCGCCAGAGCACGGACTGCCAAAGAGTCTGAAGCTTCTTATCAGGCAAGCCGTTGACCCATTGACCAGGCTCTCCAGGGGCCCACATCAGTTGCAGTCTCGACCAACAGCGTTCTCCCACAAAGGCGCCAAGCAACACGCGCTCATCCTCGATCCCCGGATGGATCCATTGCCCTGGACGGATCGCTTTGGCCAATCCATAGCACCAGCCATCTTCAAGATCAGGGGATGCCGCTTGCGCCGGTTTGGCAAAACAGACTCGCTGTACCAGTGAGAAAGCATGTTCACGCTGCTTCGGGGTCAACGCGAGCCACCGCAGCAGTGCTTCCACGGGTTCCGGCGGCTGAGAAGGGACGATACCAACAATGCGCAAGAAGTCGACATGACGACTGCGTGCCACCGCATTGCAGTCGCCGGACGACAGCCCGCCGAGAGTGGCAAATTTCGCTTTCCACTCAGGATGAGCCCAATGCCAGGGGGCGCACCACCACTCCACCCATTGGCCGGTCATGTGCCTGCCGGTGTAACCGGTCGCTCGCCTCGACGAAGTTTGGCCCACGCCGATCTTAGGCGCGTGCCCGCTGCCCTGCGCCAATCGGCGCGCAGGCTCAGCATAAGGGCCGCTATCAGCAATGGGAGCAGAAGAACGCCGCCGTAGGTCATTTTTTTCCAGAATCCAAGATTCCGGCTGTCTATGAAAAAGGGACCAAACTCAACCAGTCGCTCGGTCTCCTGAAACTCTCCCGCAGGCACAAACACAATGGAAATTTTCTTTGAGTCGGACGTTTCTCCGGACATACCAGGAAGGCTGCTGGCAACCATCTGTTGAATTCGCCCACGAACGCTGTCGGGGTCCAATGCCGAAGAGTGCTTGACGAACACTGCCGCCGACGCTGGCTGTATACGCTCACCCGGGGCGATGCGCTCGGGCAGAACTACATGAACTCGCGCCACGATAACTCCGTCAACTTGGGATAACGTCGCTTCCAGCTCTTGCGACAATGCATAGATGTAGCGGGCTCGCTCTTCCAGCGGTGTGGAAATGACGCCCTCTTTCTTGAATATTTCGCCCAGACTGGTGCGCAAGCGCTTCGGTAGTCCAGCGGCGTCCAGTAGCCGCACTGCCCGATTGAGATCGCTGGTCGCAACGACGATCGCCACGCCCTTTTTTTCCTGGCGCTTATGAGCATCGATGCGATGGTCATTCAGCTTGGCCACTACATCGTTGGCGTCTCGCTCGGACAATTCACCGAACAAATCAGTAACATCGCTACAGCCACTGAGTAACAGTACATACAACAACAGACACGGCCACCGAATTTTCACAAAATTCCTTTACTGCAGGTTTGTAAGTTTGTCGATGGCTTGAGTACCATTTTTGATCACCTTGGTCGTCAATGCCGTGACGTGCGAAAATGTTGCGAGATCGTGAGTCAATTTGGATATGTCCGTCGGGTCACCCGACGCTGCCACCTTTTGAAAAGACCGTAGCGCCTGCTGCGAGAGTTTGTCAGAAGACTCCAGGCCTTTGGACAATGCAGCGCTTGCCCAATCACTGAGAGGGTCTGTTGAGGATGTTGGTTGAGGTTGCATAGCCGAACTGAAGAGGTCGGTATCCGACTGCGAGGGAGGCATCACCAACCCTTGCTCAAGTCTCAGGTCGGGCATACTGGTTTCCACAGAACTGGCAGCAGAAATAGCCATTAGGGTTTCCCAAGAAGCGAACGAAAAAATTAAAAGTCTGGTGACTACTATGTAGCCACAAAACATCGCGTTTACTGGCTGGCGTCTACTAAGCCAATTCAAGCATTAGCATTTAGAGCTCCGTTCAGCCAAACCCATCTGGCACGCTGAACGGAACTATGACGGAACCGCTTGCAGTAAACTCTGACCGCACAAACCGAAAGCTCTCGTCAAATCGTCTGATCCGACCCAGCCACCGATTTAAACCAAGAGTTGTTAATATTGCAGGCCCTTGGCATTCGCTGCTTCGGCTGAAAAACGCTTGTTATGAGTATCACCACGGCCGGCCTCTATGGCTGCCGCTGTATCGGCAAGCTTCTTGGTAGTATTAGCCTCATCTTGTGCACGAGTCGTTTGCGCACTGATTTGGTCTTGATGTCTAGCAGACTCGCGTATGGCATCTAAAGATTCACTCTCGCCAGTGGCGTTGTAACGCTCCCGCTCGTTCGCTACTTTGCCATGCGCCGATTTCGCTCCTGAACTTAGATCGCCGCCCAATCCAACAACTCCGCCTACCACACTGTTGATTGCATTTCCTATATCAAACATAATTATTGCCTCTTGAGTGATCCCGACCGAACGGCTGGAGAGTACGAATGTGTTTAATAAATGATTCGGCCGGTGTTGCCTGACGCTGCCGACTCCGATGGGTTAGTGTGTTCCGCAGAAACGTCTGACTTCGGTTGGAGCTGCTGGACCGCTGCTGTGGCGCCTTTGGTCAGGTCCGCAAGATTACCAATGAGTTGTGGTATTGCATGACGTTCGAGCATACCCGCAATAATACCGATCATAGTGTTGCTCCTGGAATTAAAGCCCACGTAATCGCGGGTTACTATTGGGTGGTAACGAGTCCCTGTTCGGTTCCGTATTCGTGTACTTAAAAAATTTGACCGAACGTGGGGGTAAGTGCGGCGATGCCCTCCTCAGACACCCAGCGCCTTCATACGGTGATAAAGCGTGCGGCGAGGTATTCCCAGCTCCAGGCTGACGGCTTCAATGCTATTGCAGTGGCGTTTAAGCGATTCCTGAATCAGGACTTTCTCAATAATCCGCAGTTGTGCCTTGAGCCCAATTGCGACTGCGGGCTCAGTACAAAACGTCGCATCGAGCAACGGCGCGCCCAGCACGAATCGATTGGCTGCCGACTTCAATTCACGAATGTTGCCTGGCCACTCGTGCTGAAGCAGGACTTTACGTACGGCGGGGGTGACCACTTGTGCATCTCGCCCCAATTGGTCAGCCGACGCGGCAATAAACTGAGTGAACAGCGGAACAATTCTGCACCGGCGGTCGCGCAAGGCTGGCAGCTGCAAAGCAATGACGTTGAGACGAAAAAATAGATCGCGTCGAAACGCCCCCCCCTCGACCATCTCACTGAGTGAACGTTGAGCGGAAGCAATCACGCACAAATCCAGTGCAATAGCGGTAGTGGACCCCAAACGCTCTACTGTACGAGTTTCAAGCACACGCAACAGTTTCGCTTGTAGTGCAAGCGGCATACTGTCGATCTCATCCAAGTAAAGCGTTCCACTTTGCGCCGCTTCGATGTACCCGATACGTGATCGATCAGCGCCCGTATAGGCGCCACTCATCACACCAAATAGCTCGCTTTCGGCAAGTGACTCGGGAATCGCGGCGCTGTTCATCGCGACCAACCGTCCTTTGCGACCGGAAAGGTTATGGATTTGCTGAGCCAGAGTATCTTTTCCGGTCCCGGTCTCTCCCGTCAGTAGTACATCGACACCCAACTCTGCGATATGCCGGACATTCCTCGCCAGATCATCTACGTCGTGAGGTTCAACTGACCGGTGATCGCGAATATCTTTCACGAGCCCCCCTGGTCTTTCGCCTCGCACCTGGATTGAAAGGGCGAGTCGTCATAGGCAATGCCATCTGACATCAAGCGCATGACGCTTTCATCCTGGAATACAGCGTACGCTTCGGAATATCCAATTCATCGACGACCGCATCTATGCTGTTTTGGTGGCGCTTTAGAGCATCTTTGATCAGTTCGTTTTCCACAAGTCTCAGCTGTGTCTTCAACCCAGCGGTCGATCGTGTTATTCCTACACCAACGGTTCCAAGCAGTGGAAATCCCAACACGAAGCGTTGAGCAGCGGATCTTAGCTCACGAATATTACCGGACCAGGCATGTCCGAGTAACACCCACTCAAGGTGACCGTCAAGCGCAGGGACTGCCCGATTGAAATGCTCGGCAATGACACTGGTGAAATAATGAAACATCGGCAGAATTTGCTCACGGCAGGTGCGCAAGGCTGGGAGTTGGATCGTCAGGGCATTGAGTCGGAAAAACAGATCGCGACGAAAAAGTCCTTGGTCAACGAGCGGGCCGAGAGGCCTTTGCGCAGATGCGATGACGCGAAAGTCCACTGGTATGAAGGTTGTCGAACCAAGCCGTTCGATCCCGCGAGACTCCAATGTCCGAAGCAACTTAGCCTGCAAGGACAGCGGCATGCTATCGATTTCGTCGAGATACAAGGTTCCCATCTGGGCAGCCTCGATATACCCCATTCTAGACTGAGTAACTCCGGTGAACGCCCCGCTCATTACGCCGAATAACTGGCTTTCAGCCAAAGTCTCGGGGATGGCCGCGCAGTTGATACCGACCCACGAGCCTGTTCGGCCAGACAATTCGTGGATATGTTTGGCCAGCGTGTCCTTGCCGGTTCCCGTTTCTCCGTACAAGAGCAAGTCCAATTCGATGTTGGCGTAGCGCGAGGCTTTTTCGTGAAGTTGCGCCGATACTGGACTATCCTCTGACGCGATGCTGCCAAGCCCAGTTGATGTTTTCATTGATCTATTTACCAAAAAGGATGCGGCAAGCATCACCGCACGTTATCGAATGAGAAAGGGGCGCGTCTGTGCCGAGAACGACGCGCGGTACCACGGACTTTTTCCACATCGATGTCGAACACATATTTGACATACCGACTACAAATCGGGGCGTTGTCTGAACACGACACTAACGAACTCCACACCGAGGTTGTGAAAACAATCCGTTGTCGCTGCCTCTCCATTCGGCGCACTCATGCGGCAATTAGCCACCAGTGACGATGTCTTTCTTTTCTGTACCCCGGTCAGATCATACATTTCTGATCTGAATAAATAGTTGAAGCAAAAAACCAAAAAGCTCGTTAAACGGACCTCAAAAAGATACTTTTCATGGTTTATAAAGAAGTATCGATAAAAACAGTGCAAACGGGACGAATCAGATACCCGTTCGAAACACCGGTGTGTGTCGGATATAAAGCTTTTCCACCACATATTCAATCAGTGTATCTACGCAGCTGGCATCCTTATTTCGACGCGCATGAAGCAACCTTACATCACTGTCGATACCTTGGGATTCCTTGATACTGACTACGGCTATAAGGGCCGTCTCTTTACTGTCCCACACCGAGCCCAACCAAGGACGCGGCATCGAAATATCCATATTGGCGATCGTGGCCCCCACGCTATGTCGGATAGTCGACAAACCGAGGCAGCTATCAATTTCGGATAACTTCTCGTTATATCCAGCATCATCAAGCGACTCATACTGCTTTAGTTCATGTTTTCGCGCTACATAATGCCGAGAGTTAATTTCGCCCAGTTCCAACGGGATGCCCAGAGCCACCTCATTTTTGAATATCTCCGCCCCACCACCCAAAATTATCTTTAGTAAATTCTCGGCAGACTTTTCGTCGGTTTCAATCCCAAGTGCTGTGGCGTTCGAAGCGATCGTTTGTAACATCGCGTGTTTGTTGATGACGAAGCACGCGCTGACTCCAGTGCAGAGTTTTTCGGCACTGTAATTGACAACAGCAAATTTTGGATTTAACCGGCGACCACCAGCCATCAAACCCAAAACACCCGCAAGATCTCCTTGGTCGCTCCGCAGACTCTTGTAGGCCAGATAGGCGGGCTTGCTACCACCCACCACATGTGCAAGCCCTTGCTCGAGAATTGCTGTAAGCAACATTTTGCTGCCTGGGTAACGATCCTCGGTGTAGGGGTTTGTGCTTGAGAGGAATGTCTCGAACGCCTGCGGACGATTTGTGCCGAGACCTGCCGAAGAACCAAGCAAGGGACCTATTGACACATCAATGATTCGTGAATGGTCTATGGTAACCGTATCAAAGGTCAACGCTGAGGCAGGCGACGATGTCTCCTGATTCGATGGATATGCCTCATTCGGGATCATAGCCGAACCCAGATTAACGCCTTTTCCACTCAAATTTTCCATGCTTACACCCTCAAAATTGTTATGTGTATGCTGCTCAGTGGGTGCGCGTTGCACCTTGAACTGCAAGGCAGAAATCGGGTGAGCGACAGTGCAAGCATTTGGCGAACGTTTCGGCTCCACAGACATAAGAATTCTTGTATTCCGAATGCCTATTGATTCGCAAATTTGTAAACGAGTAATTGAGTGGTATTTCCGTCAGCTAAGGTTCCCAATTTTTTCTTCGCGTGTTTCCCCACCCGTAAATCATCTGATGCAATTGACGTTTCTATCAAATCTCATGAAGTGATTTCCGTATGGGCTGGCCACCGCGCAGGCACTCCCCGCAGTGCTTCCGTCCTCGCAGGGGTAATGGCCAGTTGCTCCAGCGCGCTGGTTAGGAAAAGCCCGAATCGCTTTGCGCGACGCCACTAGCGAATCGAAATCATCTGTAAATAAACTCATGCCCCCCCATAACGTCGCGATCTTGTAATTTGTTTTTAGAGTGTTGCACGGCGCCCAGGTAAAACCCAGTGAACGCTCTTCAAGAACGTAATGCAGCAGGTGCATGACCGGTTCAATGGAAAGCGCAACTACATTACGCGCAAGCCTATTGCGCCGTCTCAGAAATAATCCCTATTGATCTGTGAAGCCAGTACCTCACGGGCGCGTTGTATTTTGTTCAAAATATCCTCTCCCTTTGCATTCCAGACATAGCGCGTCGGTTGCGCATTTCGCAGCGCCAAGAACGTGGTACTCGACCTTTCCAACTCACGCACTGAGCTGAAGCTGCCCTCTCGTAGATACACCGTCCCATGGTCGCTTGGAGCGAGCACTGCGGTGGAAAAATGTTTTGCTATCTGGCGATAGTTCGGCACTCGAGGTTAAGCCGTGCTCCGCTGCTTTTTTTATAAAACCGGTGAAGGTCACCGGCTTCATGAGAGCATCTCGGCAGGCGAATCCGCGTACCCTGCTAGAGTCAGCCAAGCTTGTTCAGCGTGTCCTTAACCGCCTTTCAATTGATATTGGAAGTCTCTCTGATAGTGCTCTTCCCAGCCGTAACGGTTTCGGGGAACGACAAAGAAAAGTGGAGGCTCATCTTGCAAAGGGATGGTAAATCTATCTGTAGTGGTCTAATGAAACCGGACACCCATTTAGGCGAGAATGCTCGCCAGATCGAGGTGTCAGATGACCAAACAACGCCGTTCCTTTTCTGCTGAATTCAAACGCGAGGCTGCCGACCTCGTGCTCAAGCAAAACTACAGCTACATCGAAGCCAGCCGTTCACTCGGCGTCGGCGAGTCGGCCCTGCGCCGCTGGGTTGATCAGGTTCAGCAGGAGCGCCAAGGTGTTACGCCGCAGAGCAAAGCATTGACCCCGGAACAACAGAAAACTCAGGAGCTGGAAGCCCGAATTGCCCGTCTTGAACGGGAAAAATCCATTTTAAAAAACCGCCTCCCCGGCGCTCCGCGGCCCATTGGATTAGAAACACTGCGTTCTACACTGATCCTACTGGACAGTGGTCGCTGGCTTTTTGGAGGCTTAGACCCCGTCAAAAAACTTGACCCAGGGGAAGCTGCGGACCCGTTAGTGGTGGCACGTTCCGTGACCCCGTTTAGGAAGGTGATTTGATCCGAGTCCCCGTCCAGTTCAACTTGACTGGAGGTGCTCATGAAAAAGCATGATCTGAAGCAGCGTGGGTTACCGGTTATTCATGATTACGCAGCCGGCATTGATATTGGCTCACGCTTTCATGTGGTGGCCGTTCCTGCAGACCTGGCCAAAGAATCCGTTCAAACTTTCCAGGCCTTCACTGCCGATCTCGATCGCATGGCCAACTGGCTGGTAAGTCTTGCGATAACGACGGTCGCCATGGAATCAACAGGCGTTTACTGGATTCCGGTTTACGAAATACTGGAAGCGCACGGCCTACAGGTCGTACTCGCCAATGCGCGTGATGCCCGTGGAATGTGGCGATCATCAAGCAACACAGCGTTAACTTTCAAATGGATGAACGTAATCCTGGTTATGAACTGCAGGATCGAATGACTGCCTGGGGCTACGAGGTGCGTTTTATTTCACCGCGAAAGATATTCCGTTACCTGGATCACATTCAAGGCGGCACCGTATCGGCGATGGGCGGTTACACGCGAAATCACCGAAGGGTTCGGATGTACGAGCAGATTACCCAAGGGAAAACCCTGAGAGTCTAGTGAAGGGATAGAACCGCATACGCATGTTCGAGGACGCCTGGACCTTTTACAGCATCTTGCGGCGTTGCCTGCAAGGAGTACTTCGGTCTACTGGCTTGCGTGCTGCCACCACGCTTTGTTTAGTCGCGAGTTGGTGGTGGCCTCTCTGCTTCAGGTCAAGCCAACCGACAGCTATCGATCACGTGTTGGACGGTGATTGCGGGGTGTAGGGATTGAGTTGCTGGCGCCTGAACTGTCCGGGTGGCTGGCCATGAATCTAGCGAAAGCGTTGGGAGAAATACGCTTCATCAGCGAAACCACACAACCTCGCCACTTCCCCGACGGGTCGTGTTCCATTGAGCAAGTAATGTCGCGCCGCGTGCATCCTGCGCTCGAGCACCAGTTCGGTAAAGGTCTTGCCGATTTCCTTGCGCAATCACGATGTGCCCATGCTCGGCGGTGATCGAGCGATCAACCACAGCCATGTCGCCATCAAAAATCCCTGCCCCCTCCATACTGTGGCCTTCGATGCGCACACGGAATTGACTGATGCGGTGTAGTGCTGGGAAGGGCTACCTGATCGGAGGGGATCCATGGTGGTCTGGGCCTGTTCTGAGTGATCGAATCGGCCGCACGAAACGACGTGAATCTCAGTGGGTGGTCAGAAGGGCTTATGAGGTTCCAGAGGCTGGCCAGGCACATGGGCCAGGCAACACGGCTCTAAAGCGGGCAAATGACCACTCGTCATTTGCAGATAGCGTGAGCCCGTAGCAATGCAATGCGAGCCAGCGCCGTGGAATGCAAGCTCATTTGCAATTAATGTGAGCCGGCGGCTTTGGCTGGTTGCAGTTAATGTGAGCCAGAAATGCCGATGAATGCGAGCCAGCGTGTTTTCAAACGCGAGCCGCTACAGATAGTGCCAGGCATAACCAGCGACCGAGATCCTTGCACGCTGTTCATGTATAGGAATTTCAATAATTCCTAACCAAGGTCATGGGCTGACAATGCATCATCGAAGCTCTGCCAACGTGGTTGTCGATGTCAGGAAAAAACGTTTTTGTCGAAAAAGGGGCCGAAAGCGATTTTTCGCTACCTTTTCCAGATTTCGGACGCACCTTTCCCGCATCAAGCCCGCACATACCTCATCCGCGCGATCGCGTGGGCATGGGTAACCAGCCCCTTCACTGTCAGCCCACTGATCGCCGCCGTGTACACCATCCGCGCGCCGCACAGCACGCAGCTGAACGGATCGACATTTAAAAACGCTTTCGCCATCTGTGCGAAATACAGCTTTGGCGTCGGCCCCGGCTTTGCCATCTTCAGGGCTTCGTATACCTGCGGCAGGTATTTCCCACACACCCGGTTGGCCAGAAAGCCGAAATAGCGGATCATCCGGAAATGCTTCTGCGGGATGTGCTGCACCACCCGGCGCAGCATGTCGGCCTGGCTCAGCGACTCCTGCTGATAGGTCTGCGTGCGGTGATCCAGGTAGGTGAAGCTCAGCGTCGCGCCCGATGTGTAATGCGCTAGGCGACTGCCCGAGATCGGAGGCTTCTTCAGGTAACGGCCTAGGTAATTCACGGTCTTTCGCCCGTTTTCCGTCTTCTTCGACCGGTAGATGTGCCAGTGTTGGCCGCCCGCAGTGAGCACCAGGCGGCGCCAGTCGCTTTCGCAGGTGATGTGCGCTAATTCCGGCGGCAACACGAGCTGGCCCCATTGCTCCAAGAGGTAGTTGCGCACATTCCACATCCAGCGCCGGCGCATCGCCTTTTCATGAAACGCCAGGTTTTTCCAGACGCCCTGCTCATCCAGGCCACCGGCGGTCGCCGAGAGGTGCACATGGGGACTCCAGTTGAGCCGCCGACCGTAGGTGTGGAGCGCGCCAAACAGCCCGATGCGCAAACCTCGCCGCCTGGCGGCGTACAACAGGTTGTCCGCCGCCAGGCGGCACAGCGCATCGAGCAGAGCACGGTTGTGAAAGAACAGCGGCCACAGCGTGTCGGGCAGCGTAAACACCAGGTGGTACCAGGCGCAGTCGGGCAAGCGGTTGTGTTGGACGGCAATCCACTGATCGGTGGCCTTTTTGCCGCACGACGGGCAGGCCCGGCAGTGGCGGGTGTTGCACCGGTATTTGACGTGCGGGCAGTGCCCATTGCCGCAGGTGCAGTGCTTTACGCCCAGGATCGAGGTGCCGCTGGCCAGCATTTTGCTCACCGATTCCACTTCGATGGCGCGTAGACCGCCGACCTCCAGCAACCCTGCCCAGCCGCCGTTGGCCGTGAACAGGTTTTTCAAAGGCGGGGTTTGAAGCCAGCGGACCGGCTGGAACGGGCTATGGAGTGGCGTCGAGCGGTTAGGACAGTGCCCCTCACGTCAGCGGGCCATCCAGACTATTGCGGTCCACGCGCGGCCTGCAACCGGGCCGTGATGCGCGCGTTACCTGCCCCCAACCCGGCGGCGTGCAGGGCGCTGGCGACGTCCTTATGAATTCTCAACGACCCGTCGGTGTTGTGCAGGTGCGCGTTGATCTGCTCATCCGTGGCGCTTCGCAGACGCCGTGCCGACCCGGCGGCCTGCAGCTGGGCATCGATGCGCGCGTTACCTGCCCCCAACCCGGCGGCGTGCAGGGCGCTGGCGACGTCCTTATGAATTCTCAACGACCCGTCGGTGTTGTGCAGGTGCGCGTTGATCTGCTCATCCGTGGCGCTTCGCAGACGCCGTGCCGACCCGGCGGCCTGCAGCTGGGCATCGATGCGCGCGTTACCTGCCCCCAACCCGGCGGCGTGCAGGGCGCTGGCGACGTCCTTATGAATTCTCAACGACCCGTCGGTGTTGTGCAGGTGCGCGTTGATCTGCTCATCCGTGGCGCTTCGCAGACGCCGTGCCGACCCGGCGGCCTGCAGCTGGGCATCGATGCGCGCGTTACCTGCCCCCAACCCGGCGGCGTGCAGGGCGCTGGCGACGTCGCTCCGAGTTCTCAACGACCCGTCGGTGTTGTGCAGGCGCGCGGTGATCGTAGCATCCGTGGCGCCGGGCAGTTTCCGTGCCCCCCCGGCGGCCTGCAGCCGGGCCGTGATGCGCTTGGCACCTGCCCCCAATCCGGCGGCGCGCAGGGCGCTGATGACGTCCTTGTGAGTTCTCAACGACCCGTCGTCGTTGTGCAGGTGCGCGGTGATCTGATTATCCGTGGCACCTCGCCGTTTTGGCGGCTGGCCTTCGGACGCTGCCCCCGACCGAGAGGACAGGGAGGGCGCCTGGTAGGGTGCGCTGCTTACCGCATGAGCGGGCCGGTTCCGGCTAGGCCCGGGAACGCCTGTTGAGGTGCCGGCCGAGCCGTCGTGGGAAAAGACCATGGACTGGGTACTGACCGAAGCGCCCGACGGCAGCGGTGCACCGGAAAAGTTCTGAGTACTGCTTTTTGTAATCAGGGCCTGGGTCAACTGACCCCGTGAGGATTGCGCGGCCAGTTGGCTGGGAGATGGCTGTTGCCCGCTGGCAGAGGACGCTTCCGCGTGTGCCGAGGCAGGCGGAGGGCCGGGCAGGTTTACGGATATAGCTCCCGAAAGGTCACGCAAATTAGCGCTAACGATGTCGTATTGGGATTGATCGTTTAATCGCGTGTTGATGGTTAACTCGGCCCTGGTTAAATTGGCAATGCTCATAGGATTGCCACCCACTGGTGGGCTGACCGACGCCTGATAGGTAGCCTCCATACCGCTGGTAGATTGAAGCCGAAAAGAGTCGTCCTGTAGAGCGTTGCGTACCAGCGATGCAACACGTTGATGATCGAGGTTGGGCTGGGTTACAACCTGATCTAAAGCCAGGCCCGCATTGAGGCTCAATCGGGAAAGAGAAATTCTACCGGGATGGACAGGCTGAGCCTGAGAGCCCGACGCTTCTGGGGGGTGAGCGGAATTGACTGATGCGGTGTAGTGCTGGGAAGGGCTACCTGATCGGAGGGGATCCATGGTGGTCTGGGCCTGTTCTGAGTGATTGAATCGGCCGCACGAAACGACCTGGATCCGAGTAGGTGGTCACAAGGGCTTAGGGGGTTCCGAAGGCGGGCGGGGGAACACGCGGGCCAGGCAACATGGCTGTGAAGTGGGCACGGACCCATTTGCAGCCGTAGGCTGCCCTCTTGGGCGCTTTGCCGCGCGCCTCCATCTTCAACGCTTCGTAAACCCGTGGTAACTGCTGACCACACACCCGATTAGCCAGAAAACCAAAATACCGAATCATCCGAAAGTGCTTTTCCGGGATGTGCTGCACCACCCGGCGCAGCATGTCCGTCTGGCTCAGCGACTCCTCCTGGTAGGTCTGCGTGCGGTGATCCAGGTAGGTGAAGCTCAACGTCGCACTGGAGGTGTAATGCGCCAGGCGGCTGCCCGAGATCGGCGGTTTTTTCAGGTAACGGCCCAGGTAAATTCACCGTCTTTCGCCCGTTTGCCGTCCTCTTCGACACATAGACGTGCCAATGCTGGCCGCCGGCGTTGAGTATCAAGTGTCGCCAGTCATTTTCGCTTTGCAGGTGAGTGTTTTCGGGCGGTACCGTGAGGTGCTCCCATTGGCCCAGCAGGCACTGGCGCACATTCCACATCCAACGTCGACGCAGGGCGGATTTGTGAAACGACAGATTTTCCCAGGCACCGCCTTCATCGATCCCTCCCGAGGTGGCAGAGACATGGATGTGCGGATGCCAGTTAAGCCGTCGGCCATAGGTATGGATCGCGCAAAACACCCCGATATCCAATCCTCGGGATCGGGCGGCATACTGCAAATTGTCGACGGCCAGGCGGCACAGGGCATCGAGTAAATGACGGTTATGAAAAAACAGTGGCCACAGGGTGTCGGGCAGCGTGAACACCAGGTGTTGCCAGGCACAATCGGGCAAGCGGTGGTGTTGGACGGCCATCCACTGATCGGTGGCTTTTTTGCCACAGGATGGACAGGCCCGGCAGTGACAGGTGTTGCACAGGTATTTGACGTGAGGGCAGTTGTCGTTACCGCAGGTGTAGTGCTTTACACCCAGGATCGGGTGGCGCAGGCGAGCATTTTGGTGATCGACTCGACTTCGATATCGCGCAGGCCACCCTCATCCAGAAGGTTGGCCCAGCATTGGTTAGCGGTGAACAGATTTTTTAGCGGCCGGGGTTTGTAGGCAGGAATCATCTGAAGCAGAAGCGTTGGGTAGGTGGGCTTTATGATGATCGATTACAGCTGCCATGACAAAGCGCAGCCCCGTGGTAGCTCTGATGGGCAACTCGGTTTTCCTGATGCTATGCGATAGCAAGAACGGGCGATTTGCAGCCGCAGGCTGCCTAGTTCTTTAAATTCCGTTTTCTGAAGCGACCCCAAGTACCTCTACCGCGCCGTCGACAAGCACGGCAAGACCGTCGATTTCCTGCTGACGGCAAAGCGCGACATGGCTGCGGCCAGGCGCTTCTTCGACAAGGCCATTAAAGCGAACGGCGAGCCGGATAAGGTCGCGATGGACAAGAGCGGCGCTAAAAAGGCCGCAATCGATGCGATCAACACCGCTCGCAACGTGCTCATTCTGGTGCGCCAGGTTAAATACCTCAACAACATCGTCGAGCAGGACCATCGCGCCATCAAGCGGGTGACCAGGCCGATGCTCAACTTCAAATCGTTCCGGTGCGCCAACTGCGTGCTCGCCGGAATCGAACTGATTCACATGATCCGCAAGGGCCAGTTCGCTATTGATGGCACCGACGCAAGTAAGCCGACAACACGGCCCGGTGCTACGGATGAGCAAATCAACGCGCACCTGCATAACGACGACGGATCGTTAAGAACTCGCAGCGACGTCGCCAGCGCCCTGCACGCCGTCGGATTGGGGGCAGGTGCCAAGCGCATCGCGGCCCAGCTGCAGGCCGCGCGTGGACCGCAATAATCTAGATAACCCACTTGCGTCCAATTATTTTTAATCATTTTACGTTTGCTAAGCCACTCACAAGACGTAGACATGCGTCTTGTGCGTGAGTTCTTAGACTAGCTCTACGTATTTGGACACCCCCAGCACTTCGCAGGAACAACTATATGCACCCCCTATCGCCTTACTCACCCAGTTACGTTTACCCTATGCCGGACATGGAACAATCTCGTAACTTGCCACAAAATGCACCGTCACAAGCGACCCACACGGGCGCACGCCCTGCGGCAAATAGGGATATCTTCAGGAAATTGCGCAGCTAGAAGGACAAAGAGCGTCCCTGGCCAACATGGACGGCGCAGTTGATCGGCAGATTGATAACCTGAAGCGTCAGCTGCCAAACGACCGGTGCCAGGTGAGGATGCAGGCTTCCATTCCAATGTACCTGATCCTGAATCAACCCTGCGATGGCCGCCCCCTCGGCAAGCCAGGCAACGAGGGCGAGCTCTTCCACATGGGGGTAAAAAGCGAAGGCTCCCTGCCTCGACATATGGTCAACCATCCTCTGTCTTAAGCGGACAACAACCATCGATTTCCAGCTATCAAGCCGCGCAATCTTCACGGGGCCAGCGGGCACCAGCCACGATGGGGCAAAACAATCCTCGGAATTCAGGTCCGCTGCTGCCGTCGAGTGCCTCGGTCAGTACACGGGGCATGGCCTTTTCCCACGATGGCTCGGCCGGCACCTCAACAGGCGTTCCCGGGCCTAGCCGGAACCAGCCCGCTCATGCGGTACGCAGCGCACCCTACCAGGCGCCCTCCCTGCCCTCCCTGCCCTCTCGGTCGGGGGCAGCGTCCGAAGGCCAGCCGCCAAACCGGCGAGGCGCCACGGATAATCAGATCACCGCGCACCTGCGCAACGACGACGGGTCGTTGAGAACTCAAACTGACGTCATCAGCGCCCTGCACGCCGTCGGATTGGGGGCAGGTAACGCGCGCATCGTGTCGGCGCTGCGGCAGGCCGCCGGGGGGCACGGAAACTGCGCGGCGCCACGGATGCTCAGATCGACGCGCACCTGCACAACGACGACGGGTCGTTGAGAACTCAAACTGACGTCATCAGCGCCCTGCACGCCGCCGGATTGGGGGCAGATACATCGCGCATCACGGCCCGGCTGCAGGCCGCCGGGGGGGCACGGAAACTGCGCGGCGCCACGGATGAGCAGATCACCGCGCACCTGCACAACACCGACGGGTCGTTGAGAACTCACAAGGACGTCGCCAGCGCCCTGCACGCCGCCGGGTTGGGGGCAAGTAACGCGCGCATCGCGGCCCAGCTGCAGGCCGCCGGGGGGGCACGGCACCTGCGCGGCGCCACGGATGAGCAGATCAACGCGCACCTGCACAACGACGACGGGTCGTTGAGAACTGGGAGTAACGTCGCCAGCGCCCTGCACGCCGCCGGATTGGGGGCAGATACATCGCGCATCACGGCCCGGCTGCAGGCCGCGCGTGGACCGCAACAATCTAGATAACCCACTTGCGTCCAATTATTTTTAATCATTTTACGTTTGCTAAGCCACTCACCAGACGCAGACATGCGTCTTGTGCGTGAGTTCTTAGACTAGCTCTACGTATTTGGACACCCCCAGCACCTCGCAGGAACAACTATATGCACCCCCTATCGCCTTACTCACCCAGTTCACGTTCACCCTATGCCGGACATGGAACAATCTCGTAACTTGCCACAAAATGCACCGTCACAAGCGCCCCACACGGGCGCACGCCCTGCGGCAAATAGGCTGGATATCTTTCAGAAAATTGCGCAGCTAGAAGGACAAAGAGCGTCCCTGGCCAACATGGAAGGCGCAGTTGATCGGCAGATTGATAACCTGAAGCGTCAGCTGCCAAACGAACCGGTGCCAGGTGAGGATGCAGGCTTCCATTCCAATGTACCTGATCCTGAATCAACCCCTGCGATGGCCGCCCCCTCGGCAAGCCAGGCAACGAGGGCGAGCTCTTCCACAGGCAAGGGTAAAAAGCGAAGGCTCCCTGCCTCGACATATGGTCAAGCATCCTCTGTCTTAAGCGGGCAACAACCATCAGTTTCCACCCATCTGGCCACACAATATTCACGGAGTCAGTTGACCGAGGCCCTTATCAGACAAAACAGCCCTCAGGACTCTTCCGGTGCACCGCTGCCCTCCGGCGCCTCGGTCAGCACCCAGTCCACGGTCTTTTCCCACGACCGCTCGGCCGCCTCGACGGGCGTTCCTGGGCGTAGCCGGACACGGCCCGCTCAAACCGCACGCAGCGAGCCTTATCCTGCCCCTTCACAATCAGGCGCCTCGTCCTCACGCGGTGCAGGCACGCGTGTGGCGGATCCGAGGCATCCGGGGCAGACCATTTCACAAGGCGCGCTGAATCAGCGGAACTCCCGAGCCCGAGCGGCCGCCAGTAAGGCCGAAGCGAAAAACGCATCGCTCATTGCCTAACGCCCATAGGCCAGCCAGTTTCAAACCTCTGAAAATCTATTCAGGGGTTCCGGCTTACACCCAAATACTGTTCGGTTAGATTGGCAGCTGGTAAAATTTGCGTATCACCGAACCTCACAAACGAGAGGTATAGAGATGGCGCGAACGAAGGCGACGCGGCACTGTTGCAAATAGTTTATGGGGGGTAGGCTAAAGCCCACCTTGGACTGAAGGAGGCGCGTATGAACCCTTTCTAGGGTCGGCATTTTCAGGGCACCCTTATTCTCTGGGCCGTACGCTGGTATTGCAAATATGGCATCAGCTACCGTGAGCTGCAGGAGATGCTCGCCGAACGCGGCGTCAATGTCGACCACACCACGATTTATCGTTGGGTTCAGCATTACGCGCCGGAGATGGAAAAACGTCTGCGTTGGTACTGGCATCACCCTACAGATTTGCGCTCCTGGTGTCTCGATGAAACCTATGTCAAGGTCTGGGGGAAATGGTTTTACCTGTACAGGGCCACGGACAACCGCGGCCATGCCCTCGATTTTTACCTGTCCCCCCGTCGCAACACCCAAGCCGCCTACCGGTTTTTACGCAAGACGCTCAAGCCTCTGAAGGCGTGGTAAATCCCTAAAGTCATCAATACCGACAAGGCGCCCACCTATGCCAAAGCGCTGGTATTGCTGAAGCAGGAAGGCAAATGCCCTCCGGACGTGGAGCAGCGACAGGTGAAGTACCTGAACAACGCCTTTGAGTGCGATCATGGAAAACTCAAACGCATCATCAATCCACTGCTGGGTTTCAAATCCCGTAAAACGGCGTAGGCAACGATAAAAAGGAATAGAAACCCTGCGAGCCCTTCGCAAAGGTCAGGCAGCGTCCTGGTATTACGGGCACGCCCAGGGCGAAGTGCGCCTGGTTAATAGGGTTTTCGGCCTCTGAGCCCTATTTGAAGAGCAAACCACAGCTCAGGATCCTATTTGCAACAGTGCCGGCAACACTGCGTCTGCAATTCGCGCAAAACAGCAGCTTCAATCTTTGTACGCGCCTGCGTAATCGATGCCTTGTTGACCGTTGTAGATGTTGCGCTGCCTTCTAGCCAGGCTAGGCCAGGCCTTGCGTCATGGCCGCAAATACATCTTCATACGCCGCCTCAGGATACAGGCTAAGGGCCATGCTGAAATCACCACCGTGCTCGCCGGAAATTTGCGTACGCGCTGACTATTGCACCCAATGCTTCTCAAGAAGCTGGACGACCCCCTCCATCGGATAAACCCGGGCAAACAGACTCGCACCAAGGTAATCGGTTAAACGTACTCCCTGACCCAGCGTCGCCTTCGTTCGCGCCATCTCTATACCTCTCGTTTGTGAGGTTCGGTGATACGCAAATTTTACCAGCTGCCAATCTAACCGAACAGTATTTGGGTGTAAGCCGGAACCCCTGAATAGATTTTCAGAGGTTTGAAACTGGCTGGCCTATGGGCGTTAGGCAATGAGCGATGCGTTTTTCGCTTCGGCCTTACTGGCGGCCGCTCGGGCTCGGGAGTTCCGCTGATTCAGCGCGCCTTGTGAAATGGTCTGCCCCGGATGCCTCGGATCCGCCACATGCGTGCCTGCACCGCGTGAGGACGAGGCGCCTGATTGTGAAGGGGCAGGATAAGGCTCGCTGCGTGCGGTTTGAGCGGGCCGTGTCCGGCTACGCCCAGGAACGCCCGTCGAGGCGGCCGAGCGGTCGTGGGAAAAGACCGTGGACTGGGTGCTGACCGAGGCGCCGGAGGGCAGCGGTGCACCGGAAGAGTCCGGAGGGCTGTTTTGTCTGATAAGGGCCTCGGTCAACTGACTCCGTGAATATTGTGTGGCCAGATGGGTGGAAACTGATGGTTGTTGCCCGCTAAAGACAGAGGATGCTTGACCATGTGTCGAGGCAGGGAGCATTCGCTTTTTACCCTTGCCTGTGGAAGAGCTCGCCCTCGTTGCCTGGCTTGCCGAGGGGGCGGCCATCGCAGGGGTTGATTCAGGATCAGGTACATTGGAATGGAAGCCTGCATCCTCACCTGGCACCGGTTCGTTTGGCAGCTGACGCTTCAGGTTATCAATCTGCCGATCAACTGCGCCGTCCATGTTGGCCAGGGACGCTCTTTGTCCTTCTAGCTGCGCAATTTTCTGAAAGATATCCAGGGCGGCGGCAAAAACTGAGTGCAACACCTGACCTTTCCGGTACGGTGCAGCCCCTATGTCTTATTCCGAACTCAGCGTTGAAGAGCGCGCCACCATTCAAATCGGTCATGCCCAAGGCTTCAGCCTGCGTAGGATTGCCTGCTTGATCACCCGATCCCCTTCGACCATCAGCCGGGAGCTGCGCCGCAATCGAGATGCCTGCGGCGGCTACTCGGCCCGTGTGGCCCAGCGGCAGATGCAGGCCCGCCGCCAGGTTTGTCGACCGATGCGAAAGCTGTTGCCGGGTAGCGAGCGCTTCAAGTTGGTGGCTCATATGCTGCGTGAGCGTTTGTCTCCCGAGCAGATTGCCGGCAAGCTGCGCAGCATGAACATTCCCAGCCTCAGAGATGCCTACGTCTGTCGCGAGACGATCTATAACGCGATCTATGCCTTGCCGGTCGGCGAGCTGCGTAAGGAGCTGATCATCTGTCTGCGCCAAAGCAAGACAACACGCAGGCCGCGCTCTGGTGGCGTGGATCGGCGCGGCCAGATTCCCGAGATGGTCAGCATCCATGTGCGTCCGCCGGAGATTGAAGACCGTCTGATGCCGGGGCATTGGGAAGGCGACCTGATCAAGGGTAAGGCCAACGCCTCGTCCGTAGGCACGTTGGTGGAGCGCACCAGTGGCTACCTGATGCTGGTGAAGATGAATGATGCGACGGCAACCTCGGCGATGGAGGGCTTCAGTGCAGCGCTCAATGGCATGCCACTGGCAATGCGCAAGAGCATGACCTACGACCAGGGCCGGGAGATGGCGCGACACGCCGAGATCACCCAGAAAACCGGCATCGCGATTTACTTCTGCGACCCGCACAGCCCCTGGCAGCGCGACAGTAACGAAAACATCAATGGCCTGATCCGCCAGTACCTGCCCAAGGGCACGGACTTGTCGGGACACAGCCAGGAAGAACTGGATGCCATTGCCTTGCAACTGAATATGCGCCCCCGTAAACGCTTCGATTTCAAATGTCCGATCGAAATGATGAGTGAGGTGATGCAAAAGGCCATGGCTATGCGGCACGATGCGCCCACTTCAATCCAATAACCGTGTTGCACTCAGCTCCTGCAACCGCCATTACTAAAACGGGGCATGGCCAACATACTCTTCGGCAAAGTGCTCATGCGTTAGATATACTTAATTATCATAACTCAAAAAATATAAATATACATATTGTTGAAGTTCAAAGATCTATTTTGGCAGTAAAAGCAAGTTATGGTTCCCTAGAGATTACATCAATGGATTAAGTGTAGCGGCTCGCGTTTATCCTGTTTTTCAGCTCAGATTATCTGCAAATGACGGACTGGTTTAGGTAGGAATCCCGTCCTGCCAAGCTATCGATACTCGCGGGTGTGCCACAAACGCAGTAGGTAAATGGTGGAATCGACTATCTCGTAGCGCATCTCGTAATGACCGACCTGAATTCGCCGCACGTCACGAGGCTCGAACTCTTCCAGACGTTCGCCAATGCGTGGATTGGCCAGCAGCGTGATTGGTGTAGCCGTCAGTTGCTGTACTGTTCGTGCGGCAGCAGGCTGATTCACCGCTGCCAGAAACTCGTACAACCGGGCAATGTCGGAAAGCGCCTTACTTGTCCACTTCAATTCCATCAGCGCGGTACCGGCAACGGCGTTTCGGTGCTGAGGCTATCAGCCCAGGCCTGGACAGCGTGGTGGTCAATCACGCGACCAACATCCACATCGGCCAAGGCTTCACGGGTAAGTCGACTGCGTTCTTCTTCCTGATCTATCCAAGCAGATAGAGCCTGTTTGACGATCCAGTTCTTGGAGCGCTCCAGACGCTCAGCCATCAAATCGACTTTCTCGGCCAGTTGCACAGGGACGTGGGCTGTCACTGATCGGGTTTTCACGGTTGCCATGATGGCTACTCCTAATATGGTTTATTTAGCCAAAATATACATCAATTTGAGTCAATGATAATAATTTTGAACCATCAAGCTAAGCGTCATATTGAGGTATACCCCAGATTGACAGTCAGGCCACCGGGTAAATCGCGCCAATTTAGGATGGCCATGCCCATTGATTGACACTGCTTGCTCAGGGTCTAAGACTTCAAATTGACAGAGCAGTTGAAACAATAATGACCACTCGTCATTTGCAGATAGCGTGAGCCCGTCGCGATTAAACGCGAGCCGGTGCCGTGGAATGCAAGCTAATTTGCAATTAATGTGAGCCCGAGCATTCCGTCATTTGCAGATAATCTGAGCCGAAAAACGGAATGAATGCGAGCCTGCGTGTTTTCAAACGCGAGCCGCTACAGCTAGTTGTCGCTCGATGGTATCTTTACCGAGCCGGTACGACGGCTGCAATTGGCTTAACGTACTTTGAAATCCCTTTTCTGAGGCGACCCCGACTTCAAACCCCTTTAATAGCCTCGTTCTTCATCGAAGTAGTCGCTATCCAGTTTCGGCAACTTGAGCAGCCGCGACGTAACTCCGACTTCGTGATCCATCATCAGATTAACAAGCAGACCATTAAGCACAGGGCGTTCCAGAAGAAAATCACTGGCGCAGTATCGCTTAAATCAGATTCGCGGAATTTGATGCGTAAGCCCTGCTCACCACCCGAGGACTCCGGCACTCTACACCCTCCGTCGATTGTCCCATGCCCTGGAACCCAACTCGCCCCCCAGACCACTCAAACATCCCTGCCCTATGCCTATGCCTATGCCTATGTCCGTAGGATTCGGTCTAACGATCTTACGCAGAAGCTGCCTGCTACTTATCCCATAAGGAGAAAAAAGTGCGCCCCCTTTCCCCACATTCTGCATACCTCGCCGCGTACCTGGCAGAAGAAAATACGACCGATATTTCGCAACGCACCACGATCATCAACGACCTCCGCACTCCTGGGGGCCAGAGAAACTTAGAAGCCGAGTATCCGCAATCGGATTTTAAACGAAGCGGTGGGCCAAAAGAGCCCGCAGCGTACACCGAACAGGACGTGAAACGGCACGTGGATCAGTACCAGGCAAGCCGAAACCTTGCTTCCGGGTCCTCGATGCAGTCAGCCCCCCCGCCCACCGAGTGGGAAGCACCGCGCAGGTCGGTTTCACCTGACTCAAGAACCTATCTGAGTAAAGTGTCGCTAGAGGCGTTCCGTCGCGACAACACACCGAAAATGCTGAATGATTTGAATTCGATGCGGGCTCAGCGCGGACTCCACAATGATTATACGCTCGATGACTTAAAACCCGTCATAGCAGGCAGATTGAGTAATGAGAAGGATGCGTATGAAGCAGCGCAACGGCTTCGTGCTTTGGATCAGGGAGAGAGTCGGTCGGGCTTCTCGGGGCCAGCCCTGCCATCGGGCAGCACGGTAAGCAGCGCACCCTACCAGGTGCCCTCCCTGTCCTCTCGGTCGGGGCCAACGTCCGAAGGCCAGCCGCCAAAACGGCGAGGTGCCACGGATAATCAGATCAACGCGCACCTGCACAACGACGACGGGTCGTTGAGAACTGCGAGTAACGTCGCCAGCGCCCTGCACGCCGCCGGATTGGGGGCAGAGAATGGGCGTATCACGGCCCGGCTGCAGGCCGCCGGGGGGGCACGGAAACTGCCCGGCGCCACGGATGCTCAGATCGACGCGCACCTGCACAACGACGACGGGTCGTTGAGAACTCAAAGTGCCGTCGCCAGCGCCCTGCACGCCGCCGGATTGGGGGCAGATCAGGGGCGCATCGCGGCGGCGCTGCGGGCCGCCGGGGGGGCACGGCACCTGCGCGGCGCCACGGATGCTCAGATCAACGCGCACCTGCACAACGACGACGGGTCGTTGAGAACTCGCCGCGGCGTCGTCAGCGCCCTGCACGCCGCCGGACTGGGGGCAAGTACGGCGCGCATCACGGCCCGGCGGCAGGCCGCCGGGGGGGCACGGCACCTGCGCGGCGCCACGGATGCTCAGATCAACGCGCACCTGCGCAACACCGACGGGTCGTTGAGAACTCAAAGGGCCGTCGCCAGCGCCCTGCACGCCGCCGGATTGGGGGCAGATACCACGCGCATCAGGGCCCAGCTGCAGGCCGCGCGTGGACCGCAATAGTCTGGATGGCCCGCTGACGTGAGGGGCACTGTCCTAACCGCTCGACGCCACTCCATAGCCCGTTCCAGCCGGTCCGCTGGCTTCAAACCCCGCCTTTGAAAAACCTGTTCACGGCCAACGGCGGCTGGCCAGGGTTGCTGGAGGGCAGCGGTCTACGCCATCGAAGTGGAATCGGTGAGCAAAATGCTGGCCAGCGGCACCTCGATCCTGGGCGTGAAGCACTGCACCTGCGGCAGTGGGCACTGCCCGCACGTCAAATACCGGTGCAACACCTGCCACTGCCGAGCCTGTCCTTCGTGCGGCAAAAAAGCCACCGATCAGTGGATGGCCGTTCAACACAACCGCTTGCCCGACTGCGCCTGGTACCACCTGGTGTTTACGCTGCCCGACACGCTGTGGCCGCTGTTCTTTCACAACCGTGCTCTGCTCGATGCGCTGTGCCGCCTGGCGGCGGACAACCTGTTGTATGCCGCCAGGCGGCGAGGTTTGCGCATCGGGCTGTTTGGCGCGCTCCACACCTACGGCCGACGGCTTAACTGGCACCCTCACGTGCACCTCTCGGCGACTGCTGGTGGCCTGGATGGGCAGGGCGTCTGGAAAAACCTGGCGTTTCATGAAAAGGCGATGCGCCGGCGCTGGATGTGGAATGTGCGCAACTACCTCTTGGAGCAATGGGGCCAGCTCGTGTTGCCGCCGGAATTAGCGCACATCACCTGCGAAAGCGACTGGCGCCGCCTGGTGCTCACTGCGGGCGGCCAACACTGGCACATCTACCGGTCGAAGAAGACGGAAAACGGGCGAAAGACCGTGAATTACCTGGGCCGTTACCTGAAGAAGCCTCCGATCTCGGGCAGTCGCCTAGCGCATTACACATCGGGCGCGACGCTGAGCTTCACCTACCTGGATCACCGCACGCAGACCTATCAGCAGGAGTCGCTGAGCCAGGCCGACATGCTGCGCCGGGTGGTGCAGCACATCCCGCAGAAGCATTTCCGGATGATCCGCTATTTCGGCTTTCTGGCCAACCGGGTGTGTGGGAAATACCTGCCGCAGGTATACGAAGCCCTGAAGATGGCAAAGCCGGGGCCGACGCCAAAGCTGTATTTCGCACAGATGGCGAAAGCGTTTTTAAATGTCGATCCGTTCAGCTGCGTGCTGTGCGGCGCGCGGATGGTGTACACGGCGGCGATCAGTGGGCTGACAGTGAAGGGGCTGGTTACCCATGCCCACGCGATCGCGCGGATGAGGTATGTGCGGGCTTGATGCGGGAGAGGTGCGTCCGAAATCTGGAAAAGGTAGAGAAAAGTCGCTTTCGGCCCCTTTTTCGACGCGGGCGATGGGTGAAAAACATTTTTCCCTGACATCGACGCCACGTTGGAAAAGTTCGATGATGCCTTTTCAGCTCATGACCTTGGTTAGGAATTATTGAATTTCCTATACATCAAGCAGACCATTAAGCAGGGCGTTCCAGAAGAAAATCACTGGCGCAGTATCGCTTAAATCAGATTCGCGGAATTTGATGCGTCAGCCCTGCTCACCACCCGAGGACTCCGGCACTCTACACCCTCCGTCGATTGTCCCATGCCCTGGAACCCAACTCGCCCCCAGACCACTCAAACATCCCTGCCCTATGCCTATGCCTATGCCTATGTCCGTAGGATTCGGTCTAACGATCTTACGCAGAAGCTGCCTGCTACTTATCCCATAAGGAGAAAAAAGTGCGCCCCCTTTCCCCACATTCTGCATACCTCGCCGCGTACCTGGCAGAAGAAAATACGACCGATATTTCGCAACGCACCACGATCATCAACGACCTCCGCACTCCTGGGGGCCAGAGAAACTTAGAAGCCGAGTATCCGCAATCGGATTTTAAACGAAGCGGTGGGCCAAAAGAGCCCGCAGCGTACACCGAACAGGACGTGAAACGGCACGTGGATCAGTACCAGGCAAGCCGAAACCTTGCTTCCGGGTCCTCGATGCAGTCAGCCCCCCCGCCCACCGAGTGGGAAGCACCGCGCAGGTCGGTTTCACCTGACTCAAGAACCTATCTGAGTAAAGTGTCGCTAGAGGCGTTCCGTCGCGACAACACACCGAAAATGCTGAATGATTTGAATTCGATGCGGGCTCAGCGCGGACTCCACAATGATTATACGCTCGATGACTTAAAACCCGTCATAGCAGGCAGATTGAGTAATGAGAAGGATGCGTATGAAGCAGCGCAACGGCTTCGTGCTTTGGATCAGGGAGAGAGTCGGTCGGGCTTCTCGGGGCCAGCCCTGCCATCGGGCAGCACGGTAAGCAGCGCACCCTACCAGGTGCCCTCCCTGTCCTCTCGGTCGGGGCCAACGTCCGAAGGCCAGCCGCCAAAACGGCGAGGTGCCACGGATAATCAGATCACCGCGCGCCTGCACAACGACGACGGGTCGTTGAGAACTCGCCGCGGCGTCGCCAGCGCCCTGCACGCCGCCGGATTGGGGGCAGATCAGGGGCGCATCGTGCCGGCGCTGCGGGCCGCCGGGGGGGCACGGCGTCTGCGCGGCGCCACGGATGCTCAGATCAACGCGCACCTGCACAACGACGACGGGTCGTTGAGAACTAAAAGGGCCGTCGCCAGCGCCCTGCAGGCCGCCGGATTGGGGGCAGATACATGGCGCATCACGGCCCGGCTGCAGGCCGCGCGTGGACCACAATAGTCTGGATGGCCCGCTGACGTGAGGGGGCACTGTCCTGGCCGCTCGACGCCACTCACTCCATAGCCCGTTCCAGCCGGTCCGCTGGCTTCAACCCCCGCCCTTTGAAAAACCTGTTCACGGCCAACGGCGGCTGGGCAGGGTTGCTGGAGGTCGGCGGTCTACGCGCCATCGAAGTGGAATCGGTGAGCAAAATGCTGGCCTGCGGCACTTCAATCCTGGGCGTGAAGCACTGCACCTGCGGCAATGAGTGTTGTCCGCATGTCAAATACCGGTGCAATACGTGCCATTGCCGGGCCTGTCCCTCGTGCGGCAAAAAGGCCACCGATCAGTGGATCGCTGTCCAACACAACCGCTTGCCTGACTGTGCCTGGTACCACCTGGTGTTTACGCTGCCCGACACGCTGTGGCCGTTGTTCTTTCACAACCGAGGCCTGCTCGATGCGCTGTGCCGGCTGGCCGCCGACAACCTGCTGTATGCCGCCAGGCGGCGAGGCTTGCGCGTCGGGCTGTTTGGCGCGCTCCACACCTACGGTCGGCGCCTCAACTGGCACCCTCACGTACACCTTTCGGCCAGCGCCGGCGGCCTGGATGAGCAGGGTGTCTGGAAAAACCTGTCATTTCACGAAAAGGCGATGCGCCAGCGTTGGATGTGGAATGTGCGCAATTATCTTTTGGGGCAGTGGGGTCAGATCACGCTACCACCAGAGCTGGCCCACATCACCTGCGAAAGCGACTGGCGCCGCCTGGTGCTCACTGCGGGCGGTCAGCACTGGCATATCTACCGGTCGAAGAAGACGGAAAACGGGCGAAAGACCGTGAATTACCTGGGCCGTTACCTGAAGAAGCCTCCGATCTCGGGCAGTCGCCTAGCGCATTACACATCGGGCGCGACGCTGAGCTTCACCTACCTGGATCACCGCACGCAGACCTATCAGCAGGAGTCGCTGAGCCAGGCCGACATGCTGCGCCGGGTGGTGCAGCACATTCCGGAGAAGCATTTCCGGATGATTCGGTATTTTGGTTTTCTGGCCAACCGGGTGTGTGGCCGACAGCTACCGCGCGTTTATGAAGCGCTGAAAATGGAGAAGCGGGGTAAAGCGCCAAAGGTCCCTGAATTCATAGAATAAGTGCAACGCTTGAAACGAGAGGCAGAGAGCCAGCCACCGGTAGAATCCAGGCTCTCACACCAAAGGATTCAAGCGCAGATGACCACGCCTTACCGGCAGCTGACTCAGGGCCAACGTTACCAGATTGAGGCAGGCCTGAGGGCCAAAGAGAGCCAAGCCAGCATCGCTAAACAGGTGGGCGTGCATCCTTCGACGATCAGCCGTGAGGTTCGCCGTAACAGCCCTGAAAAGATTTACCTGGCGGTTTGTGCGACCCATGAAAGTGATGCTCGGCGAGCCGGAGCGCGTAAGTTTTGCAAGCCGCTTACCTGGCTGAGCCATCACCTGGCGATATGGCTCAAGCATGGGATGAGCCCGGAACAGATTGCTCATCGGTTGAAGCAAGAGAGGCCGGATCAGACGGTCAGTCATGAGTGGATTTATCGGTTTATTGCTACCGACAAACGGGGCGGCGGCGAGCTGTATACGTATCTTCGGCACCGTCGAAAACGCTACCGTAAAGGCACTGTTGCAAATAGGATCCTGAGCAGTGGTTTGCTCTTCAAACAGGGCTCAGAGGCCGAAAAGCCTATTCACCAGGCGCACTTCGCCCTGGGGGTGCCCGTAATACCAGGACGCTGCCTGACCTTTGCGAAGGGCTCGCAGGGTTTCTATTCCTTTTATCGTTGCATACGCCGTTTTACGGGATTTGAAACCCAGCATGGGATTGATGATGCGCTTGAGTTTTCCATGATCGCACTCAATGGCGTTGTTCAGGTACTTCACCTGTCGCTGCTCCACGTCCGGAGGGCATTTGCCTTCCTGCTTCAGCCATACCAGCGCTTTGGCATAGGTGGGCGCCTTGTCGGTATTGATGACTTTAGGGATTTCCCACGCCTTCAGAGGCTTGAGCGTCTTGCGTAAAAACCGGTAGGCGGCTTGGGTGTTGCGACGGGGGGACAGGTAAAAATCGAGGGTATGGCCGCGGTTATCCGTGGCCCTGTACAGGTAAAACCATTTCCCCGAGACCTTGACATAGGTTTCATCGAGGCACCAGGAGCGCAAATCTGTAGGGTGATGCCAGTACCAACGCAGACGTTTTTCCATCTCCGGCGCGTAATGCTGAACCCAACGATAAATCGTGGTGTGGTCGACATTGACGCCGCGTTCGGCGAGCATCTCCTGCAGCTCACGGTAGCTGATGCCATATTTGCAATACCAGCGTACGGCCCAGAGAATAATGGGACCCTGAAAATGCCGACCATGGAAAGGGTTCATACGCGCCTCCTTCAGTCCAAGGTAGGCTTTAGCTTAACTCCACTATTTGCAACAGTGCCCCGTAGGCTGCCCTCTTGGGCGCTTTGCCGCGCGCCTCCATCTTCAACGCTTCGTAAACCCGTGGTAACTGCTGACCACACACCCGATTAGCCAGAAAACCAAAATACCGAATCATCCGAAAGTGCTTTTCCGGGATGTGCTGCACCACCCGGCGCAGCATGTCCGTCTGGCTCAGCGACTCCTCCTGGTAGGTCTGCGTGCGGTGATCCAGGTAGGTGAAGCTCAACGTCGCACTGGAGGTGTAATGCGCCAGGCGGCTGCCCGAGATCGGCGGTTTTTTCAGGTAACGGCCCAGGTAAATTCACCGTCTTTCGCCCGTTTGCCGTCCTCTTCGACACATAGACGTGCCAATGCTGGCCGCCGGCGTTGAGTATCAAGTGTCGCCAGTCATTTTCGCTTTGCAGGTGAGTGTTTTCGGGCGGTACCGTGAGGTGCTCCCATTGGCCCAGCAGGCACTGGCGCACATTCCACATCCAGCGCCGGCGCATCGCCTTTTCATGAAACGCCAGGTTTTTCCAGACGCCCTGCTCATCCAGGCCACCGGCGGTCGCCGAGAGGTGCACATGGGGACTCCAGTTGAGCCGCCGACCGTAGGTGTGGAGCGCGCCAAACAGCCCGATGCGCAAACCTCGCCGCCTGGCGGCGTACAACAGGTTGTCCGCCGCCAGGCGGCACAGCGCATCGAGCAGAGCACGGTTGTGAAAGAACACCGGCCACAGCGTGTCGGGCAGCGTAAACACCAGGTGGTACCAGGCGCAGTCGGGCAAGCGGTTGTGTTGGACGGCGATCCACTGATCGGTGGCTTTTTTGCCGCACGAAGGACAGGCCCGGCAGTGGCGGGTGTTGCACCGGTATTTGACGTGCGGGCAGTGCCCATTGCCGCAGGTGCAGTGCTTCACGCCCAGGATCGAGGTGCCGCTGGCCAGCATTTTGCTCACCGATTCCGCTTCGATGGCGTAGACCGCTGCCCTCCAGCAACCCTGCCCAGCCGCCGTTGGCCGTGAACAGGTTTTTCAAAGGGCGGGGTTTGAAGCCAGCGGACCGGCTGGAACGGGCTATGGAGTGGTGTCGAGCGGTTAGGACAGTGCCCCTCACGTCAGCGGGCCATCCAGACTATTGCGGTCCACGCGCGGCCTGCAGCGGGGCATCGATGCGCACGACACCTGCCCCCAATCCGGCGGCGTGCAGGGCGCTGGCGACGTCGCTCCGAGTTCTCAACGACCCGTCGTCGTTGTGCAGGTGCGCGTTGATCTGAGCATCCGTGGCGCCGCGCAGACGCCGTGCCCCCCCGGCGGCCTGCAGCCGGGCCGTGATGCGCTTGGCACCTGCCCCCAATCCGGCGGCGCGCAGGGCGCTGATGACGTCCTTGTGAGTTCTCAACGACCCGTCGTCGTTGTGCAGGTGCGCGGTGATCTGATTATCCGTGGCACCTCGCCGTTTTGGCGGCTGGCCTTCGGACGCTGCCCCCGACCGAGAGGACAGGGAGGGCGCCTGGTAGGGTGCGCTGCTTACCGCATGAGCGGGCCGGTTCCGGCTAGGCCCGGGAACGCCTGTTGAGGTGCCGGCCGAGCCGTCGTGGGAAAAGACCATGGACTGGGTACTGACCGAAGCGCCCGACGGCAGCGGTGCACCGGAAAAGTTCTGAGTACTGCTTTTTGTAATCAGGGCCTGGGTCAACTGACCCCGTGAGGATTGCGCGGCCAGTTGGCTGGGAGATGGCTGTTGCCCGCTGGCAGAGGACGCTTCCGCGTGTGCCGAGGCAGGCGGAGGGCCGGGCAGGTTTACGGATATAGCTCCCGAAAGGTCACGCAAATTAGCGCTAACGATGTCGTATTGGGATTGATCGTTTAATCGCGTGTTGATGGTTAACTCGGCCCTGGTTAAATTGGCAATGCTCATAGGATTGCCACCCACTGGTGGGCTGACCGACGCCTGATAGGTAGCCTCCATACCGCTGGTAGATTGAAGCCGAAAAGAGTCGTCCTGTAGAGCGTTGCGTACCAGCGATGCAACACGTTGATGATCGAGGTTGGGCTGGGTTACAACCTGATCTAAAGCCAGGCCCGCATTGAGGCTCAATCGGGAAAGAGAAATTCTACCGGGATGGACAGGCTGAGCCTGAGAGCCCGACGCTTCTGGGGGGTGAGCGGAATTGACTGATGCGGTGTAGTGCTGGGAAGGGCTACCTGATCGGAGGGGATCCATGGTGGTCTGGGCCTGTTCTGAGTGATTGAATCGGCCGCACGAAACGACCTGGATCCGAGTAGGTGGTCACAAGGGCTTAGGGGGTTCCGAAGGCGGGGGGGGAACACGCGGGCCAGGCAACATGGCTGTGAAGTGGGCACGGACCCATTTGCAGCCGTAGGCTGCCCTCTTGGGCGCTTTGCCGCGCGCCTCCATCTTCAACGCTTCGTAAACCCGTGGTAACTGCTGACCACACACCCGATTAGCCAGAAAACCAAAATACCGAATCATCCGAAAGTGCTTTTCCGGGATGTGCTGCACCACCCGGCGCAGCATGTCCGTCTGGCTCAGCGACTCCTCCTGGTAGGTCTGCGTGCGGTGATCCAGGTAGGTGAAGCTCAACGTCGCACTGGAGGTGTAATGCGCCAGGCGGCTGCCCGAGATCGGCGGTTTTTTCAGGTAACGGCCCAGGTAAATTCACCGTCTTTCGCCCGTTTGCCGTCCTCTTCGACACATAGACGTGCCAATGCTGGCCGCCGGCGTTGAGTATCAAGTGTCGCCAGTCATTTTCGCTTTGCAGGTGAGTGTTTTCGGGCGGTACCGTGAGGTGCTCCCATTGGCCCAGCAGGCACTGGCGCACATTCCACATCCAACGTCGACGCAGGGCGGATTTGTGAAACGACAGATTTTCCCAGGCACCGCCTTCATCGATCCCTCCCGAGGTGGCAGAGACATGGATGTGCGGATGCCAGTTAAGCCGTCGGCCATAGGTATGGATCGCGCAAAACACCCCGATATCCAATCCTCGGGATCGGGCGGCATACTGCAAATTGTCGACGGCCAGGCGGCACAGGGCATCGAGTAAATGACGGTTATGAAAAAACAGTGGCCACAGGGTGTCGGGCAGCGTGAACACCAGGTGTTGCCAGGCACAATCGGGCAAGCGGTGGTGTTGGACGGCCATCCACTGATCGGTGGCTTTTTTGCCACAGGATGGACAGGCCCGGCAGTGACAGGTGTTGCACAGGTATTTGACGTGAGGGCAGTTGTCGTTACCGCAGGTGTAGTGCTTTACACCCAGGATCGGGTGGCGCAGGCGAGCATTTTGGTGATCGACTCGACTTCGATATCGCGCAGGCCACCCTCATCCAGAAGGTTGGCCCAGCATTGGTTAGCGGTGAACAGATTTTTTAGCGGCCGGGGTTTGTAGGCAGGAATCATCTGAAGCAGAAGCGTTGGGTAGGTGGGCTTTATGATGATCGATTACAGCTGCCATGACAAAGCGCAGCCCCGTGGTAGCTCTGATGGGCAACTCGGTTTTCCTGATGCTATGCGATAGCAAGAACGGGCGATTTGCAGCCGCAGGCTGCCTAGTTCTTTAAATTCCGTTTTCTGAAGCGACCCCAAGTACCTCTACCGCGCCGTCGACAAGCACGGCAAGACCGTCGATTTCCTGCTGACGGCAAAGCGCGACATGGCTGCGGCCAGGCGCTTCTTCGACAAGGCCATTAAAGCGAACGGCGAGCCGGATAAGGTCGCGATGGACAAGAGCGGCGCTAAAAAGGCCGCAATCGATGCGATCAACACCGCTCGCAACGTGCTCATTCTGGTGCGCCAGGTTAAATACCTCAACAACATCGTCGAGCAGGACCATCGCGCCATCAAGCGGGTGACCAGGCCGATGCTCAACTTCAAATCGTTCCGGTGCGCCAACTGCGTGCTCGCCGGAATCGAACTGATTCACATGATCCGCAAGGGCCAGTTCGCTATTGATGGCACCGACGCAAGTAAGCCGACAACACGGCCCGGTGCTACGGATGAGCAAATCAACGCGCACCTGCATAACGACGACGGATCGTTAAGAACTCGCAGCGACGTCGCCAGCGCCCTGCACGCCGTCGGATTGGGGGCAGGTGCCAAGCGCATCGCGGCCCAGCTGCAGGCCGCGCGTGGACCGCAATAATCTAGATAACCCACTTGCGTCCAATTATTTTTAATCATTTTACGTTTGCTAAGCCACTCACAAGACGTAGACATGCGTCTTGTGCGTGAGTTCTTAGACTAGCTCTACGTATTTGGACACCCCCAGCACTTCGCAGGAACAACTATATGCACCCCCTATCGCCTTACTCACCCAGTTACGTTTACCCTATGCCGGACATGGAACAATCTCGTAACTTGCCACAAAATGCACCGTCACAAGCGACCCACACGGGCGCACGCCCTGCGGCAAATAGGGATATCTCTCAGGAAATTGCGCAGCTAGAAGGACAAAGAGCGTCCCTGGCCAACATGGACGGCGCAGTTGATCGGCAGATTGATAACCTGAAGCGTCAGCTGCCAAACGACCCGGTGCCAGGTGAGGATGCAGGCTTCCATTCCAATGTACCTGATCCTGAATCAACCCTTGCGATGGCCGCCCCCTCGGCAAGCCAGGCAACGAGGGCGAGCTCTTCCACATGCGGGGGTAAAAAGCGAAGGCTCCCTGCCTCGACATATGGTCAACCATCCTCTGTCTTAAGCGGACAACAACCATCGATTTCCAGCTATCAAGCCGCGCAATCTTCACGGGGCCAGCGGGCACCAGCCACGATGGGGCAAAACAATCCTCGGAATTCAGGTCCGCTGCTGCCGTCGAGTGCCTCGGTCAGTACACGGGGCATGGCCTTTTCCCACGATGGCTCGGCCGGCACCTCAACAGGCGTTCCCGGGCCTAGCCGGAACCAGCCCGCTCATGCGGTAAGCAGCGCACCCTACCAGGTGCCCTCCCTGTCCTCTCGGTCGGGGGCAGCGTCCGAAGGCCAGCCGCCAAAACGGCGAGGCGCCACGGATAATCAGATCACCGCGCACCTGCACAACGACGACGGGTCGTTGAGAACTCACAGGGACGTCATCAGCGCCCTGCAGGCCGCCGGATTGGGGGCAGGTGTCGCGCGCATCGCGGCCCAGCTGCAGGCCGCCGGGTCGGCACGGCGTCTGCGAAGCGCCACGGATGAGCAGATCAACGCGCACCTGCGCAACGACGACGGGGCGTTGAGAACTCACAGGGGCGTCGCCAGCGCCCTGCACGCCGCCGGATTGGGGGCACGTAACGCGCGCATCGATGCCCCGCTGCGGGCCGCCGGGGCGGCACGGCTCCGGTCCAGCGCCACGGATGCTCAGATCAACGCGCACCTGCGCAACGACGACGGGGCGTTGAGAGGTCGTGACCAAGTCGCCAGCGCCCTGCGCGCCGCCGGACTGGGGGCAAGTAGGGCGCGCATCGATGCCCTGCTGCAGGCCGCGCGTGGACCACAATAGTCTGGATGGCCCGCTGACGTGAGGGGCACTGTCCTAACCGCTCGACGCCACTCCATAGCCCGTTCCAGCCGGTCCGCTGGCTTCAAACCCCGCCTTTGAAAAACCTGTTCACGGCCAACGGCGGCTGGCCAGGGTTGCTGGAGGGCAGCGGTCTACGCCATCGAAGTGGAATCGGTGAGCAAAATGCTGGCCAGCGGCACCTCGATCCTGGGCGTGAAGCACTGCACCTGCGGCAGTGGGCACTGCCCGCACGTCAAATACCGGTGCAACACCTGCCACTGCCGAGCCTGTCCTTCGTGCGGCAAAAAAGCCACCGATCAGTGGATGGCCGTTCAACACAACCGCTTGCCCGACTGCGCCTGGTACCACCTGGTGTTTACGCTGCCCGACACGCTGTGGCCGCTGTTCTTTCACAACCGTGCTCTGCTCGATGCGCTGTGCCGCCTGGCGGCGGACAACCTGTTGTATGCCGCCAGGCGGCGAGGTTTGCGCATCGGGCTGTTTGGCGCGCTCCACACCTACGGCCGACGGCTTAACTGGCACCCTCACGTGCACCTCTCGGCGACTGCTGGTGGCCTGGATGGGCAGGGCGTCTGGAAAAACCTGGCGTTTCATGAAAAGGCGATGCGCCGGCGCTGGATGTGGAATGTGCGCAACTACCTCTTGGAGCAATGGGGCCAGCTCGTGTTGCCGCCGGAATTAGCGCACATCACCTGCGAAAGCGACTGGCGCCGCCTGGTGCTCACTGCGGGCGGCCAACACTGGCACATCTACCGGTCGAAGAAGACGGAAAACGGGCGAAAGACCGTGAATTACCTGGGCCGTTACCTGAAGAAGCCTCCGATCTCGGGCAGTCGCCTAGCGCATTACACATCGGGCGCGACGCTGAGCTTCACCTACCTGGATCACCGCACGCAGACCTATCAGCAGGAGTCGCTGAGCCAGGCCGACATGCTGCGCCGGGTGGTGCAGCACATCCCGCAGAAGCATTTCCGGATGATCCGCTATTTCGGCTTTCTGGCCAACCGGGTGTGTGGGAAATACCTGCCGCAGGTATACGAAGCCCTGAAGATGGCAAAGCCGGGGCCGACGCCAAAGCTGTATTTCGCACAGATGGCGAAAGCGTTTTTAAATGTCGATCCGTTCAGCTGCGTGCTGTGCGGCGCGCGGATGGTGTACACGGCGGCGATCAGTGGGCTGACAGTGAAGGGGCTGGTTACCCATGCCCACGCGATCGCGCGGATGAGGTATGTGCGGGCTTGATGCGGGAGAGGTGCGTCCGAAATCTGGAAAAGGTAGAGAAAAGTCGCTTTCGGCCCCTTTTTCGACGCGGGCGATGGGTGAAAAACATTTTTCCCTGACATCGACGCCACGTTGGAAAAGTTTCGATGATGCCTTTTCAGCTCATGACCTTGGTTAGGAATTATTGAATTTCCTATACATCAAGCAGACCATTAAGCACAGGGCGTTCCAGAAGAAAATCACTGGCGCAGTATCGCTTAAATCAGATTCGCGGAATTTGATGCGTAAGCCCTGCTCACCACCCGAGGACTCCGGCACTCTACACCCTCCGTCGATTGTCCCATGCCCTGGAACCCAACTCGCCCCCCAGACCACTCAAACATCCCTGCCCTATGCCTATGCCTATGCCTATGTCCGTAGGATTCGGTCTAACGATCTTACGCAGAAGCTGCCTGCTACTTATCCCATAAGGAGAAAAAAGTGCGCCCCCTTTCCCCACATTCTGCATACCTCGCCGCGTACCTGGCAGAAGAAAATACGACCGATATTTCGCAACGCACCACGATCATCAACGACCTCCGCACTCCTGGGGGCCAGAGAAACTTAGAAGCCGAGTATCCGCAATCGGATTTTAAACGAAGCGGTGGGCCAAAAGAGCCCGCAGCGTACACCGAACAGGACGTGAAACGGCACGTGGATCAGTACCAGGCAAGCCGAAACCTTGCTTCCGGGTCCTCGATGCAGTCAGCCCCCCCGCCCACCGAGTGGGAAGCACCGCGCAGGTCGGTTTCACCTGACTCAAGAACCTATCTGAGTAAAGTGTCGCTAGAGGCGTTCCGTCGCGACAACACACCGAAAATGCTGAATGATTTGAATTCGATGCGGGCTCAGCGCGGACTCCACAATGATTATACGCTCGATGACTTAAAACCCGTCATAGCAGGCAGATTGAGTAATGAGAAGGATGCGTATGAAGCAGCGCAACGGCTTCGTGCTTTGGATCAGGGAGAGAGTCGGTCGGGCTTCTCGGGGCCAGCCCTGCCATCGGGCAGCACGGTAAGCAGCGCACCCTACCAGGTGCCCTCCCTGTCCTCTCGGTCGGGGCCAACGTCCGAAGGCCAGCCGCCAAAACGGCGAGGTGCCACGGATAATCAGATCACCGCGCGCCTGCACAACGACGACGGGTCGTTGAGAACTCACAGCGGCGTCGCCAGCGCCCTGCAGGCCGCCGGATTGGGGGCAAGTAACGCGCGCATCGATGCCCCTCTGCAGGCCGCCGGGGGGACACGGCGTCTGCGAGGCGCCACGGATGCTCAGATCAACGCGCGCCTGCACAACGACGACGGGTCGTTGAGAACTCGCAGCGGCGTCGCCAGCGCCCTGCAGGCCGCCGGATTGGGGGCAGGTGTCACGCGCATCGCGGCCCAGCTGCAGGCCGCCGGATTGGGGGCAGGTGTCGCGCGCATCACGGCCCAGCTGGCCGCCGGGGGGGCTCGGCTCCGGCCCGGCGCCACGGATGCTCAGATCGACGCGCACCTGCACAACGACGACGGGTCGTTGAGAACTCGGAGCGGCGTCGCCAGCGCCCTGCGCGCCGCCGGATTGGGAGCAAGTAGCGCGCGCATCGATGCCCAGCTGCAGGCCGCCGGGGGGGCTCGGCTCCGGCCCGGCGCCACGGATGCTCAGATCGACGCGCACCTGCACAACGACGACGGGTCGTTGAGAACTCACAGCGGCGTCGCCAGCGCCCTGCAGGCCGCCGGATTGGGGGCAAGTACGATGCGCATCGCGGCGGCGCTGCGGGCCGCCGGGGGGGCACGGCTCCTGCGCGGCGCCACGGATGCTCAGATCAACGCGCACCTGCACAACGACGACGGGTCGTTGAGAACTCGCAGCGACGTCGCCAGCGCCCTGCACGCCGCCGGATTGGGGGCAGGTGTCGTGCGCATCGATGCCCAGCTGCAGGCCGCGCGTGGACCGCAATAGTCTGGATGGCCCGCTGACGTGAGGGGCACTGTCCTAACCGCTCGACGCCACTCCATAGCCCGTTCCAGCCGGTCCGCTGGCTTCAAACCCCGCCTTTGAAAAACCTGTTCACGGCCAACGGCGGCTGGGCAGGGCTTTTGCAAAGTAGATCGCATCGCGGAGGATCTGAAAAACGAATCGTTTTGTGTTCGATCCAAGTCCGACTGAACATTACCTCTCCCGAACGGCAACAACTCTTGAGTCTCTCTGATTGATGCATTGGCCTCTCTTAACATTCCTAACTCAACTTCGTTGGGCCGACGATTATCAACCGTGCGAGCAAATACGTAAGCCGCCAGTCGTCGATCAGCATCCGACAACGAAGAGGTGCGTCGACGGCGATCTGAAGTATTGGTGTCTTGGACCGCGCCGAGTTCGGTCGATAACGGGTGGTTTCCTATCACCTGTTTTGCCAATGGTGTACCGGATTGGGTAGAACCTCCATTTTCGACGTCTGCCGCGTTTTCATATACAGGGCTATGGATTGACCGGAAGCCTGAGAGCTCTATTCCCATACGCTCTATATCTCCTGATTTTTTGACGTCAAAGGCGAAGGATGTGTTCTCTGAGTAGCGCACGAACCGTGAGGAGCGACCGCCGAACGGAATTGGTTCCGTAAGCGCTCAACTTGAGACTGTGCGAAGGCAGCACACCCGCTCACTAAATAATGCAGGTATCCACCTCCGCAAACCGGCATTAGTTGCGAATGAAAGCTAGGCGGTTGCAGGAGCTGAGTGCAACACGGTTATTGGATTGAAGTGGGCGCATCGTGCCGCATAGCCATGGCCTTTTGCATCACCTCACTCATCATTTCGATCGGACATTTGAAATCGAAGCGTTTACGGCGGCGCATATTCAGTTGCAAGGCAATGGCATCCAGTTCTTCCTGGCTGTGTCCCGACAAGTCCGTGCCCTTGGGCAGGTACTGGCGGATCAGGCCATTGATGTTTTCGTTACTGCCGCGCTGCCAGGGGCTGTGCGGGTCGCAGAAGTAAATCGCGATGCCGGTTTTCTGGATGATCTCGGCGTGTGTCGCGCCATCTCCCGGCCGGTCGTAGGTCATGCTCTTGCGCATTGCCATGGCATGCCATTGAGCGCTGCACTGAAGCCCTCCATCGCCGAGGTTGCCGTCGCATCATTCATCTTCACCAGCATCAGGTAGCCACTGGTGCGCTCCACCAACGTGCCTACGGACGAGGCGTTGGCCTTACCCTTGATCAGGTCGCCTTCCCAATGCCCCGGCATCAGACGGTCTTCAATCTCCGGCGGACGCACATGGATGCTGACCATCTCGGGAATCTGGCCGCGCCGATCCACGCCACCAGAGCGCGGCCTGCGTGTTGTCTTGCTTTGGCGCAGACAGATGATCAGCTCCTTACGCAGCTCGCCGACCGGCAAGGCATAGATCGCGTTATAGATCGTCTCGCGACAGACGTAGGCATCTCTGAGGCTGGGAATGTTCATGCTGCGCAGCTTGCCGGCAATCTGCTCGGGAGACAAACGCTCACGCAGCATATGAGCCACCAACTTGAAGCGCTCGCTACCCGGCAACAGCTTTCGCATCGGTCGACAAACCTGGCGGCGGGCCTGCATCTGCCGCTGGGCCACACGGGCCGAGTAGCCGCCGCAGGCATCTCGATTGCGGCGCAGCTCCCGGCTGATGATCGAAGGGGATCGGGTGATCAAGCAGGCAATCCTACGCAGGCTGAAGCCTTGGGCATGACCGATTTGAATGGTGGCGCGCTCTTCAACGCTGAGTTCGGAATAAGACATAGGGGCTGCACCGTACCGGAAAGGTCAGGTGTTGCACTCAGATTTTGCCGCCGCCCTTTCTGAAACAGGTAAGGCCACTTTTCGATGGCTACATAACCCGCTTCAGTCGACCAAATCGATGGACCGATGCTGGAGTTAATGGGGCCGAAACAGTTTAAGAGGCACGACACGAGCGTCCTCGGTCTATACGATCTGATTGAGAGGGCCCGCTCGATCGGTAGATTGTTCGGCAGGCTTGCAGCGGTCGAACAACAAGTAAGACGACGGCCTCCTTTGGGCGCAAGCAAATGGGGACCGCCCATTAGCCGGTCTCAAGTCAAGGTTAAAAGCCACCGCACCCTGCAGTTTTTACCTGCAGGGTTTGTCCTTTAACTCAACCTGATCGGTTGAACCCATCGAACCCGTTTCCTCATCATTGGCTACGACCGAGTCGTGCCTGACACCCATGGGGATCAAGCGGTAGCGCTACAGCAAGCACCGCCCTGGCAGTGACCTGCCCCAGAGAAACGTTGGTGCCGCCAATGTGTCCAAAACCTGTCACAGAACTGTGGCTCGTGCACAACACACGTCCAGTCCCAACGGGCTCACTTGGCAGACGACCCGGTTACAACACACTCAGGCGGTGACAGCCGGCCGCCACTCAGATTTTATGGTTCACACCAGTCCCCTTTTGGTTGGCCGGCCATCACCTTAACTCGCCCGTCAGGCGAAACAGCGTTTGGCATCGAAAGGTTGTTTCTCCTTCAGGATGTGATAACTCGCCCGCGCCAGTTTGTGCGCCAGCGCTTTAGTGGCGACCACGCATTGGTCTTGGCTTTCTTTTCTCGAAAAAACGTTTGGCATCGTCACTGAAACGCCGGGCAAAATTAGCCCTTCGATAAAGGCCCAGATCAAGTAAGCGTTGCCGTTCTTGGTGTTACCTTCGCCCTTTTTCTTACCGTTGGAGTAATGCGCACTCTTTACGCATCGGGCATAAGAAGCGAAGTTGCCCACGTCGGCAAAGCGCTCAATATCTCCCGTCTCCAGCATGATGACTGTGGCCAGCACTTCGCCAATTCCTGGCATCGTTTTTAACAACGAAACCGCTGGGCGTAGGCTGACTTCATGCAGCAATCGCTCCTCGAGAAAATCAATTTGCGCCTGCACCGTCTGGATGATGGCGACATTGGCTTTCATCGCCAGAGCCACATCCGTTGGCAGGCCCAGCCTGTCGACGGATGTGGCTGACAGCCCTTTGACTTCATTGCAGCTCAATCGCTGGCCAAACTGGCGCGCCATGATGTTTTCGACGGCCAGAATGTGCTGCGTTCTGCTGCGCACCAACTGAATACGTTTGCGCGCCAGATCACGCAGTGCCCGTTCTTGCGGCGGATGAATATAGCCGGTCGGCAAAATCCCGAGTCGCAGCAAATGCGCGAGGAACGCCGCATCGTCCTTGTCGTCGGAATGCTTTAGCCCGTCGTAGCGTTTCATCGCAACAGGATTGGCCAGTTTGACCTCGAAGCCCGCCGCCTTGAGGCCATCGATCAGCCAATACCAGTTGTACGTCGACTCGACCACGACACCGAGCAGTTCGGCACGGTGCGGTTCGAGCAGCCCGATGATGATCGGCAACTCATTGGGACAGCGCCGACTGACCAGTACCCGGTCCGTTTCGTCGGTAACTACCACAACGCTGTTGTTCGAAGGGTCTATGCCACAGAATTTCATCACGGCCTCCTCACAGCAAAAGACTAAGTTCGCACCTTGAATTTTGCCCCACCTCCGTGAGGTGGGGAGGCCGGCTAGATGATTCTCAGATTTTACTGGATGCTGCTCCGTTCACGGACATGGACAGCGTTGCCATCAATGCTCAACCATGTATTGACGGTCTCGATGCTGTCATCGGACCGTATGCCGGCCCAACGGTTGAGAATAAGCAGGTTGGTTATAAAGTCGTATTGAGTCTTTAGCAGGTTACGACGTGCCATGAATTCGTTTTGCACACTGATCATGACATCTACAGCATTCACCACACCATAGGAGAACGCTTTTTGAGACGCAATACTGGACTGCTCGGCTGACGCCAAGGCATTTCGGTTGGCACTGACTTTTTCGACATTTGAGTCCGCGGTCAAATAAGCATTTGTCGTTTCTTTAATAACCTGACGGCGGGTGGCTTCCCACTGCTGTTCAGCAGTGAGTTGATCCTGATAAAGACCACGCACGCGTGCCGAAACGGAGCCTCCACTGTAGATCGGAACCTGCACACCGATGCCTGCAACGTAGCTATCGGTCTTGGGCGCCAAGGCGTTGTTGTAACCCTCGTTCGAGTTTTGAGCGCTTAAATTCAAGCTGACAGTCGGGTAGTGCTCGCCCTTGCCAGCGCGCAACGCGGCACCGGCGGCTTCAACAGCATTTTGACTGGCCTGTAACTGCGGGTTATCCAACACAGCGGACTGTACCCAACTATCCAGGCCAAGAGCCGACACCTGCAATTGGACATCATCTCGAACGCGGCGCAACTTTTCTTTCACTGGGCGCCCGATGATTTCCGACAACGCTGCACGGGTGACACGCACTTGATTGCGGGCATCTACCTCCTGCGCCGCCAGCAAGTCGACTCGAGCCTGAATGTCGAGCTTGTCTGTGATCATCGCTAGACGCTTCTTGAACAAGGCACTAATCCGGTCAAGATTTTTCTGCGTGGCCCGGCGCTCCACCTGCACCAGCTCAAGTTCATCGTCAGCGGCAAGGGCTGCGAAATAGCGCTGAGCCAGATCGACGGCGGCTTCAGCTTCGGCGTCCCTGGACTCGTCAACAGATTGTCGGGCCAGACTTTTGAATTTCTGGTAATTCTCCCACGCGGCCTTGTTATAGAGGTGCTGACTCAAGTTAAGGCTGTAATTCTCGCTGTTGTAAACCTGTTCGGTGAGTTCGTTGGTCTGCCTTATGCGGTTGGTTCCAGCGTTGGCTGAAATCTGCGGTAGCAGACCGCCAAAGGATTCGCGCTGTTGCTCTTTGCTGGACTGAGCGCGGGAGTATGAGGCCAAGACACGAGGGTCCTCCAGGCGCGACTCGCGGTAGAGTTGCATCAGGTCTGCTGAATAGTCTTTGATACTAATGCTGCCAGGAGGTATTCGAGGTGTCGATGACCCAGCCGTTTTCGGCTCGCCAGCTTGAACGGGCTGGACCAATAAACCCAGGATCAGATAAGGCAACAGGCGCACCGTCACTCCTCAATCATTGATTGAGAAACAGCATCGCGAGCAGGTTGCATCAAGTACTGCAGCATCGTGCGCTCACCGGTGTTGATCAGCACATCAGCCGGCATACCGGCCAGCAACTTGCGGTTAGCCAATGTGCGCACGCCCTCAGGGGTCACGCTTATCCGGGTCAGATAATAAGGCTCGCCAGTTTTTTCGTTGACCAGACGGTCACCGGAGATACCAGTGACCAGGCCTTCGACGACTGGAGTGGTGGCACTGTTGAACGCGCTGAAACGGATGTCGGCCAGTTTGCCGATGGCGATACGATTGATGTCTTGCGGCGCCACCTGAGCTTCGACAACCAGGTCGGAGACCGAAGGCACGATGTCCAGTAACGGTGTGGCTTGACTAACGACACCACCGACAGTGTGCACGGTCATGCCGATGACCATGCCATCATCCGGAGCGCGGATTACGATGCGACTTAATCGATCGGCAAGGGCTGAAGTAAGCTTCTGCAGATCGTAATTTTTGGTCTGGACTTCGGACAACTGCTTAACCACTTCGGAGCTGAAATCCTTATCGATCTGCAGGACCTGCAGTTGTGTTTCGTTGATTTGAAGACGGGTCTTGATGTTGGTGGAATTGTGGTCCGTGATTTCTGATCGCAGCATGTCCAGCTTGCGCTCCTGGTCCAACAGACGCTGTTTGTCGACGAAGCCTTGAGCCAGCAACTCATTCAGCTCACCGATTTCGCCGCTGTAGGATTTTTTCAGGTTGCTCTTTGTCGCGATCATTACGTCAGTGCCTTTTATCTGCTGGTTCAGTTGGCCAATACGCTCTTGCAGAACCGAGATCTGGCCCAGACGGGAAGCGCGACGGGCGTTGAACACTTGGCTTTCACCTGCCCGCACCTCCATACCACGCAAGGTATCGAGATCTTCCATCGCGTCGAAATCAAGCGAAATCATGTCGTCACGTTCGGCGATCAGGCGGGCCTCCATCGCTTTGCCGGCGACCAGCTGATTGTGATTCATCTCGTATTCGGACCGCAGCTGGGCCTCATTTAGCACGATCAGCGGTTGGCCTTTAGTAACCCTATCTCCATCGTGTACCAGCACCTCTTTGACGATACCTCCCTCCAGGTGTTGTACCGTTTTGCGATAGGTCTGCACAGTGACGACCCCTGGCGCATACGCCGCACCATCGAGGGGTGCAAATGCAGCCCAGGTTCCAAACACACCGAACATCACGAAGACGATGGAAAATCCCAGCCGGCGCGTTGTCTGGTCAGATGTTGGTAAATCGGCGAAGTGATCGGCTGAAATGGCTGCTGTACGTGTCATCGAAATCTTCCTTTCAGACACTGGCCGCAGCCGTACCTGTGGCACCCTGGGTTGTTTTTTGTCGAGCCGCCAGTTGCTGCGCGTCGAGCTCTGCTATTACTTGATTGGAGGGCCCGTACATGCTCACGCCTCCGTTGCTCATCACCAGAATGCGGTCAAGCTGCGCGAGAATTGGGGTGCGGTGAGTAATGATAAAGATGGTCGCCCCGGTCAGCTTGAGCGCCCGGATGGCGGAAGCCAGCGCGCGCTCTCCGACTTCGTCAAGATTGGAATTGGGTTCGTCCAGCAGTATCAGCCGTGGTGTTCCGTACATCGCCCGGGCCAGACCTACCCGTTGACGCTGACCACCAGACAGGTTGACGCCTTCGCTGCCAATGACGGTGTCGTAGCCCTGGGGCAACAGCAGGATCATTTCATGCACGCCGGCCATCCTGGCGGCATGCACGACTTTCTCGGAATCAATATCAGCAAAGCGCGCAATGTTTTCGCTGATGGTGCCTTCAAACAATTCAATGTCCTGCGGCAGATAGCCCATATGCGGACCCAGTTCGTGCTTGTCCCAGAGACTGATATCCGCACCGTCGAGCCTCACAACGCCGTGTTGTGGAACCCATACGCCCATCAGCGCTCTGCCCAGCGTGGATTTGCCCGACGCGCTCGGGCCGATAATCCCCACCACGGAACCAGCCGGCGCACCAAAGCTGATGCCGCGGATGATAGGCGTTTTCGAACCAGGCGCCGCTACGACCAGGTTTTCCACATGCACATGACCTTGAGGTACCGGCAAGCACATACGCTGCGGTTCGGCGTGCAGCTTCTCCAGAACGGTGTTGAGCCTGGTGTATTGCGAGCGGGCGATGACGGACCCTTTCCAACTGCCGATGATCAAATCTATCGGTGCCAGGGCCCGTCCCAGCAGCACAGAGCCGGCAATTACCAGGCCCGGGCTGATTTCATGATTGACCGCTAGAAAGGCGCCAAGTCCAAGAATCAGCGACTGAGCCAGAACGCGGAAGGTTTTCGCAATAGCACTGATCAGCCCACCCTTGTCACTTGCTCTCGACTGCAAAATAAGCACGCGTGCGTGGCGAAGGCTCCAGCGATCCATTAGGCTGCCGAGCATGCCCATTGATTCTATGACTTCGGCATTACGCAGATTCTTGTTGATATCGAGGGTCGCCGCACTGTTTTCCTTATTGGCCTGAGCCAGCGTCCTGCCAGTCGCTCGTTCGTTGATAAAAGCCAGCAATAGCAAAATCACGGCACAGCCCAGCGCTGCCCAGCCGTACCAAGGGTGAAACAAAAACATTACACCCACATAAATCGGCAGCCATGGCGCGTCGAAAAAAGCGAACAGACCGTTGCCGGTCAGAAACTGTCGCAGACCCGTCAAGTCGCTCAGCGACTGCGCAGACGCATCCATGCCGCCGCTTTCCAGGGCCCGCTTGAAACCCGCCTTATACACCTGGCGGCTGAGGAGCACATCCAGTTGGGTGCTGACGCGCACCATGATGCGTGAACGGACCCACTCCAGAGATCCCATGGTCAGCAACAGCATGGTCATAATGAGCGTCAACATGGACAGCGTCGATAGGCTACCGCCGGTCACTACCCGCCCATATACCTGGAGCATGTAAAAGGTCGGCACCAGCAGCAGCGCATTGATAAAAAAGCTAAAGAAGCCAATCGACAGGAAGCTGCTCCGACTCGTATTCAATGCACTCTGCAAGCTGTTTTCATGTGTGCTGCGCATAGGCTCGATACTGCCATGAGGATATTGAAAGGTGCGCCCACATCTGCCCAGCTCCAAAGGCACAGGACTCGGCAAATAGAGCACCGCAATAGGTCTAGAAATAACGGCAACACAGCAAACGTGGTTATTTCCACACAGCTATCGCTTATTAACAACACAGACGGGGGCCGCGTTATCACGCAACAATTTATTTATCTGCTGACCATCGAGCCAGATAACCCTTGAAAGATTCTATGATCGGCAACTCTTGCGCACAAGAAAAATTAATTATTATTAGGCGTGAACCAATATTAAGTTACCTGGTCGCCCCTCGCCCACCTTCGTAAATATTCGTAGGTCACCTTTGGAATTTATTGATAAACCACCCCAACGAAATATCCGCACTAACCTCCTGCGAGTAAATTTGAAAGGAAGGCATACAGCCATTATTGTTAGTTCGATATTTTGAGAGGTACTATTAAGTAGATGGCTTCTACCGCCGTCAAAAAAATGAAATAACGATTCGCATGCGCCCCGTACCGCATTGATAAATTTTGCGGCCAAGCTATATCGTAACGCGACAACACGCTTGAGCCTGCAAGTTCGTATTCGGGCTCGGAAGTCTGGACGTCGATACTGACTCATGTTGGAGATGAAACGTAATGGCTACCACTTCTGCACAAGTACAACAACTCTATGTCGTAAGCCTCGGTCACGCCGCTGATAAAGCCGGGCTGGACTACTGGATGTCGGAGTTGAACGCCGAATCCCCCACCCTGACGCTGGAGAACCTCGGCACAAAATTCATTAACGAACGGCCCGAGTATTCTGATAATTACGGCGGCCTGTCTCGTTCCGACACTATCATCACGCTGTACAACAACCTCTTCAATCGCTCGCCAGATACCACCGACCTTGACTACTGGGCTTCGGGGGCGGGGACAGCCGTCCCTACGGATCAACTGCTCACCACATTCGTAAACGGCGCAACCACTGCCGACGCACAAGTCATTGCCAACAAGGTTGTTGTCGCGCAGGCCTATACGATTGCCGCTGGCTCGAACTACACCCTGGCGGACTCCACCACCGTTCTGGATGGTGTTGACGGTACGACTGTATCTGTTGACGACGCCTTGGATAAACTGGAAAACGGCAGCCTTTCGGGTATCGCAATTCCAGCCGGCGTCGCAGCTCTCAAGGCCCAAGCCAACGCGGAATTAGCGCTGGTTGCTTTTGAAGCCAGCGCAGTCACTGAACTGTCGGCATTGAACAAAGAAGCGTTCGCCCTGAATGATAAACTGGAGACCCCCGCCGAGCTGGAGACCCTGGGAATTCCATCCGAGGATGGCGTGCTGGCTTATGAAGATGTTGACCAGTCCATCACCAATGCCACCTTGCTGCGTGACGCAGTCAGCGGCAGCACAACCGAAGAGCTACAAGCAGGGGCTTCAACTGGATTATTGGAATTAGCTGCAGATCGGAAGGCTTACACTATCGAGGCCGGTACCGTGGGCCATGTGGGACTGGTGATTGATTATGAAAACGCGGTCAACGCCAACAATGCCTTGATCGCAGCGGCGCCTAAAGCGGTCAACATAGCAATCGCAAAGGTTCAGACTGATTTCACTGTCGCGGAAGGGAGCACAGGCCTTGAACTTGTACACGCCAATGAGGCCGCCGGTACCTTTATTGATAGCGCGACAACACTCTACCAGAGCCTGACCAATCCAAAGGCTACTATCGCTCAGATAAGCGCCATCACCGACGCATTCGACACGTTCCTGGGTGTCGATGGCGCCGCCGACTTCAGCAAAATGAAAGTACTTGCCGCGACTGACTATGCCAAAAAGGTTGCGCAAGGCGCCGAGGAGGCCGCCGCTACTGCGATCACCGGCACCGCAGGCGACGCTTATAAAACAGCCTTCGCTGACAAAATTGACCTCGACACAAATCTGGCAAACGCACTGGCTGCTGATGCGCTGGTTACGCAGGCGCAATTACTTGATGGCACTCACTTGTCGCTGGAGGCCGCGACTGAGGTCACGCTGCCTTCCTTCGTTAAAGACCTGGCCGATAAGAGCACCAACACTACAGACCTATACTACTCTGCGGCCGAAGCTGGCGTCGAAAGGAGCACGTATTACATCGCCAATTTCAACAAGGATGACGCAATATACGTGGGAGAAGGTTATACACTGAATACGAACAATGCTGTTGACGGTACAGGACACTTCACTGGCAGCGACGCCAATTCGCTGGAAGTATTTTTTACGCAGGTTAGCTACGACTCAAAGGTCGTTACGGTCGTGATGGAAAAAAACGCAGTAGGTAATGCAGTGGGTGGCGCCACTAGCAATACTATTGAAATCGAGCTTTCAGGTATCGAGTCGTTGACCGACGTAAGCTTCTCCAATGGCGTTATATTTAGCAGCCCTGTTTTTGCTTGATAGCATGCTGGATGAATGAGCTTAACTAAACCCTGCAAGCTCGCTCGTGCAGGGTTTAGGTGCGTCTGGAAATCGAAAACCGATTCTATCGGAGGCAAAATAAATCGGGCCTACAATTGCTCGATAGATTATCGATCAAATTGGTGCAGCCAGGATTGTCAACGCTTTTCCGTCATTGAGTGTCATGCCAGTGAGGTTCCATCCCCCCACTCTGCCGGTCTCAAAATCAAGTTTCAATGACATCTTAGAGTCATTGAATATTATGTCAGGAAGGGTACAGATCATAGCCTCATTATCCCCGCGAATTTTGCGGAGCTGCCCCATATATACTGCCGTGTAAATATGTTTGGCCATCGTGATGTAGGATTCTAGGCTTTGCTGCAACCAAACCAAACCAAACCAACGATTTCGCGTTAATCCATTGCTCTGGCATCTGAAGCATGCCGCAATCAGGGGTATCAATGCTCATTGTGAAACCTTCCAATATAAAGAGTCATAGGTGGTATCAGACCCTACTTTGGTTCCATCATTGACGGTTTTTCAGCAGCAACCTCCGGGGCAATGCCCCTTCACTGGTTTTCACGTTAGAACAGGAACGGCGATTGAACCCTTAATGTTCGGCTACTGCTAGGTGCTGGGTTGACAGCTCTCGATCTTCGGAGCAGCAAGCGCTGGCCAGGGCTGCCTGCACTCCGCCTCCGATGCAAACCAGCATGCGACGATCAACATCCTCATCAATAGTTATCACGCTTCGATGATGCGCGGGCTTCGTTTATGAGCTGTCCGATAACATGCTTGGTCAACTATCTGGTCACTCGATCACGAATAGTTACCTGCCCCACACTAGCCTTTTTTCGTCTGCGAACCGCACAAAAGCAAGCGCCCCGAACAAGTCGGCGCGCTTGCTTGGTGCGACCTTCAGTGCATTTTCACACCGCCTGGGTTGAAAAGGATATGTACAGACTCTGGCCTAGGAGAAAGTCGGCTTTGACCAGTTTGAACTGGTTGGGTGGTTCGATAGCCGTCATCTTGGCGCCCAGTTGCGATCATTCGGACCTCCCGCCATTCAACGAAGATCGCCTGGCACCATCGAAGCGAGATAACCACTGATTATCCCGGTGATCGCCATGGCCTTGTTCTTGTCCTGGTACAGGCCGAGGGCAGAATCAAGCAACTCCTGCTGCTGCTTCAAGGTGAGGGCAGCCCACCCGGCGGCCAGCCGAACGATAGAGGTGGCCCCACACCACCCTCTATCGTCTTGCTGTCCTTTGGACAGATTGCGGGCCGCGTCGACGAGCACCTGCTTCTGCAACGGCTCGAGAGCTTTCAGCCCACCACCAAGTGAGGCGAGCGCTTCTGCTTTGTCCGAACCGCATTCCAAATCGACGGCTAATTTGACGAGCGCCTTCTGCAGGGTTGGATTGAGCGTCCCCAGTCCGGCGCTCATTGCGATAATCGGCTCAGTTATAACCCTTGGCGAGTCTGGGAACCTGTCGCCAATTACCGTCAACAGCCGCTCCTGCTGCCGGCTCTCCAGTGTTGCCAGCCAGGGGCCCAGCTGCATGAGTTTATTATGTTGTACCCACTCTAGGGGCTCCTCGACGGCTGCCGTGACCAGCGCCTCCCGCTGCTCGCTGCTTAGTACGATCAGGCCGGGGGCACCCACTCCGGCGATCACGAACAATTCATTGGGCAGTTGTTTGACGGCTTCAACTACCTTTTGTTGCTGCTCCCAATCCAGAGCTGCCAGCCGTGGGCTTAACCCGGCGATTGCGTTGGCCTTGGACCAGCCGCTGGAAATGCCGGTGACTGCCTTAACCAGCGCCTCCTGCTGCTCGCTCTCAAGTGCGGCCAGCCCGGCGCCGTGCCCGGCGATCGCGTCGGCTTTGTCTTTGTCTTTGTCTTTGTCTTTGTCTTTGTCTTTGTCTTTGTCCTTAAGTGGTCAGAAAACGGTTCGAGTTCCAAACTCAAACATGGTCAACTAATTCTATTAGTTCTGGAACAAAAGCCTGGCCGCAGTCAACCATCAGGGTTGATCGCCTCGCCTTGCGTGCACGTATCCTGTTTCTACTGGCGGATGGATTGACGCCCAAGGTCATCAGCGAACAGTTGCAGAACGCTATCTGGAGGCGGGCGTCGAGGGCTTGAGCGACCTGCCACGTAGTGGTCAGCCGCTCAAAATCGGGGCTGAAAAAGTCAGCGAGATCCTCACACTGACTACCCGACGAGTACCCAAGGAGGCGACTCACTGGAGTGTTCGCCTGATGGCCAAGTATGTGCGGGTCACCACCTGGCAGGTGCGTCAGGTCTGGGCTGCTTCCGACCTCAAACCCCATCGTCTGAAGACCTTTAAAATCAGCAACGATCCCCATTTCGCCGATAACGTGGTCGACGTGGTCGGGCTTTATCTGAATCCACCAGACAACGCCCTGGTGCTGTCTGTGGACGAGAAAACTCAGATTCAGGCCTTGGATCGCACCCAGCCAATGTTGCCTCTGCGCCCCGGACAGATCGAGCGTCGGACGCATGATTACAAGCGCCACGGAACAGCCAGTCTGTACGCGGCATTCGACATCATGACCGGCCAAGTCATCGGGCGGATCACGCAACGCCATCGCGCCAAGGAATTCCTGGCCTTTCTGCACCAGATTGATCGCAGCACACCACCGGCACTGGATCTGTATGTCATCCTGGATAACAGTTCGACCCACAAAACGGCCGCAATCAAGCAGTGGCTGGAAAAACGTCCGCGTTTCAAATTGCACTTCACACCGACCAGTGCGTCTTGGTTGAACGCTGTAGAAAGCTGGTTTGCACAACTGGAAAGGCGAGCGCTGTACCGAGGTGCCTTCACCAGCGTTGCCGACTTGAAGACAGCTATCCGCCAGTTCATCGAGGCTCACAATGAGTTCTCAGCCAAAGCCGTTCAAGTGGAATAAAACAGCTGAAGCCATTAGACCGAGGACGCTCGTGACGTGCCTCTTGAGCTGTTTCGGCCTCATTACCTCCAGCATCGGACTTTCGATCTCGTCAACCGACGCGTGGGTTATGTCGTTATCGAAGAGTCTGATCAACCGTTTCAGTAAATCGTAATGAGCCAAGAGCTTATCGTCCGCCACCGCCTGGGTTAGGTACTTGTTGGTGCGCATAATGGAGCACAGCCCCATGGCCGTATCCCGAGCTGAGCCACTAGTGGCCTGAGCGACTAATTCATTAATTTATTTTTTATCACGCTCAGTTTCGCCTTGTGTACCGAACTGATATCCGATGGGATTTTGATCGGTGATCCACCGCGATCAAACCATCATCGAACAGCTGACCCACGAGATCGCCATCCTCAGCACCCAATTTAAAATCAGCTGCTGATGGGAACCGCTGAAAGCCGTTTAACACTCAGTAGTAGTGACGAGCATTCCGCACGGTTCATTACGCATCTTCGGGGAGTCGGGGCAATGAAATTCATCAAACTCTGTGTGTTCAGCTTGGCCATGATTTTCGGGACTTCGGGGCTGGCCATGGTCAGTCAGGAAGCTGAAGCAGGGTGTGGCCGGTTCGGTTGCCGCTGACAGGGACTATCTGTCTTGACGACTCAGGTACGCTGGCGGCGACGTCTTGATCTGAGTCGTCATTTGAGAACTGCATAAAACACTGATAAAGGACGACCAAACTAGCCATGCCTCACGCTATCTGCTTGCCATGAGTGTCTTAGACGTCGTCCACTCATCTCGATTCCGTGCGCTAGCGCTAGGCATTTTAAGCGTCGGTTTTCAGCCCTTCGGGCTCGGAGCCGATCCTGCAGTTGAACGCCCGTCCTTGCCCGGCAACGCAAATCGCCACATGGTACAGGTCAATGATCAAGGCTCATCGCCGGGTGACCCCACTCAGGACGTATGGGTGCGACTGGCCAAAGGCTTTACGCTGACGGACAGCTTGGGCCACAACGCCCGGGTCGAGCAGCAACGAAAATGGTTGGTTGCCAACCCTTCTTTTCTGAACGGTGCGAGCACTCGTGCAGCGCGCTACATTCATTTCGTTGCGCAGCGGCTCGAAGAGCGCGGACTACCCGCCGAACTCGCGCTGCTGCCTATCGTCGAGAGCGGCTACAACCCCATGGCCAACTCCAATCGAGACGCGGTGGGACTCTGGCAGTTCATTCCCTCGACCGGACTTGATTTTAATCTGCGCCAAACTCGATGGTACGATGGCCGACGTGACATTTTGGCCTCCAGCAAGGCGGCCATGGATTATTTGACACGACTCTACGAGCTGTTCGACAACGACTGGCTACTGGCATTGGCCGCCTATAACGCCGGAGAAGGTAGAGTCGGGCGAGCCGTCAAATGGAACAGGGACAGAGGCCTGCCCACCGATTTCTGGCACTTGAGGTTACCTGAAGAGACCCAGGATTATGTGCCCAGGTTACTGGCACTGTCCTTGTTGGTGCGAGCGCCGAAGATCCATGGAGTCAAACTTCAACCAGTGGCCAATGAGGCTTACTTCAAAATTGTCAAACTCACTCACGCAGTCAACTTGTCCACCTTCGCTGTTGATGCGGGAATCGATGAATCCGAGTTGCTACGCCTCAATCCCGCGTTTTTGACCAAGCAAATGATCGATGGCCCTGCTCATCTGCTAGTTCCCAGAACTCTAACAACCCCATTGCCTTCTGTATCAACGCAGGAACTAAGCCCCGACCTGACAAGCTACGCCGTGCTGCAAAAACCAAGAAAGAGGCCGCCATCACAACAGCTACGACCACCGATCCAGGCGCCTGTGCCGCAGGTTCCCAACCAACAAGTCGCCGTACCGCCACAGCGTAAACCCATCATCGTCTACTCGGACAGCCACACCCCGGAAATGACGCGGCCAAGGGCATTCATTCCTCGGCGTTGGCTGTAGACAGGCTCGGCTGTCCTGTCGCACGACTGTCGATCAGGCTCATCGCTCCCCCTGAAAAACAGCTCCTCCCGTTTACCCTCGCCCCGTCCAGAACTGAACGGACGGACTCACTAGCCACAAGAGGAATTGCCCCGTGCAGATCGTCAAATCGAACGAAAGGTCATTTACCCACAACTTGCAAGACATCATCCCAAAGCACTCAATAGGCACCTCGTCTGAGGCAATTCGTCATCATTACGACGTCGGCAACGACTTCTTTCGACAGTGGCTGGACGGATCCCTCACTTACTCTTGCCCCTTGTGGCTTGAGGGCGAAGCAGACGACTCTCTGGAGGACGCCCAACTGCGTAAGCTCGATACACATATTGAGAATGCTCGGGCCAGTGGAAAGGGGCGCGTACTAGACATCGGCTGCGGCTGGGGCTCACTGTTGAAAAGGCTCGTTGGCCCTCACTCGGTCCTACACGCGGTAGGGTTAACGTTGAGTGAAGAGCAGGCTGCGTTTGTCACCCGTCAAGCATTGCCTGGCGTTGAGGTGTTACTTGCTTCGTGGCAGGAGCACAAGCCTCGGTTGCCATATGACGCCATTGTCTCCATCGAGGCCATTGAGCATTTTGCACGCACAGGTCAGTCTCGGGATGAGCGCATACAGGGGTACAGGCAATTTTTTACCCACTGCCAGCAGATGCTTGTCCCCGGCGGCAGGCTTTCGCTGCAGTCCACGTGCTACCAGAACCTCGAAAAACTGCCTGAGTTCATTACCGACAGGATCTGGCCGGAAAGTGAACTACCCAGATTGATCGATATCCTCGAAGCGGCCGACCGGCTGTTCGAAGTGATAAGCGTCTCCAACGATCGCGACCAGTACGCCCGCGCCTGCGCGCTCTGGGCTAAACGCTTGAAAAACAGCCGGATAGACGCCATCCGCACGAGCAGCCGCGAGACAGTCGACGATTATTATCGCTACCTCAAAGCCTCCAGCCTTGCGTTCCAACAAAGTGCCTTGACGTTGCACGGCATTGTGCTGCAATCCACTTTGTAGTGGTCTAATGAAACCGGACACCCATTTAGGCGAGAATGCTCGCCAGATCGAGGTGTCAGATGACCAAACAACGTCGTTCCTTTACTCCTGAATTCAAGCGCGAGGCTGCCGACCTCGTGCTCAAACAAAACTACAGCTACATCGAAGCCAGCCGTTCACTCGGCATTGGTGAGTCGGCATTGCGCCGCTGGGTTGACCAGATTCAGAAAGAACATAAAGGCATCACCCCGCAGAGCAAGGCGCTGACGCCGGAACAGCAAAAAATTCAGGAACTGGAGGCCCGGATCGCTCGGCTTGAACGAGAGAAATCCATTTTAAAAATCTATGGTCACCCCCTTTTCTATGGTCACCCCCTTTTTTGCAATGCTGATTAACGGGCGAAGTGGTTGGCTTGCTTAAATCTATCCGGCGTCTATTGGGTGAGTCACCCGCGCCATGATGAGAGTCGCGCCTGACGATCCTGAAAAGGCTAACGGCTTCTTGCAGAGCCGATTTTTAAAGCAGGTTCTTCGCCAGGCCGGTAGGCCGTTCACGTCATCCATTGTTCAGCTATCGCAAAACCTGAAGGTGGCTCGTGGCACTAGAACAACAGCTGAGTCAGATAGCCACGGCATCTGGCCCTGCGTTAAATATTCCATGACCAGCTGAGATCGCCCAAGCGATCCGAGCCAGTTTGTTGGCCAAGGCACATGCCACCACGTTCGAGTGCCGTCGTATCAGCAGCGAACGAACCCACTCCGCCAACGCGCCGTGCTGGCTCTTCAATTGCTGAAGATAAACTCGAGCGCACTGAACCAATAGTCGCCTGAGATTCTTGTCGCCGCGCTTGCTGATCCCCAGCAAATTGGCCTTGCCTCCGGTGCTGTATTGCCTGGGTACCAAGCCAATGGAGGCAGCGAAGTCACGACTACCTGCGTACTGCTTGCCATCGCCCATTTCCACAGCCAGCAGGCTGGCGGTGATCGGGCCGACACATGGCATACTCCAAACGACTGCCAAGATCATCGTCAGCCAGTTGGCAAGCCAGATCCTTATCCAGATCCTTGATTTGGGCGTCCAGGTAGTTGAAGTGTTCGCGCAAACGATCCAGGAGGCTCATGAGTCGAGTGGGTAAGGGAGCTGAAAGGGACGCGCCTGGTTGAGCGAGTCGGTAGTGGCCTGCGGATCGAATCCGAGCTGAAAGCAATCGCTCGCGTGAGCTGCGGAACAGGGCGATAGGGGACGCATGGTGGCTCCTGTGACTGGGGCTTGGCATTTTTTCGTTTGGGCAGGCCACCTGAAGCAATGTGCTTGCCGCAGCCCGGCATCTGCGCACTAAAAGCTTGGCGGCGGCAAAATCTGAGTGCAACACCTGACCTTTCCGGTACGGTGCAGCCCCTATGTCTTATTCCGAACTCAGCGTTGAAGAGCGCGCCACCATTCAAATCGGTCATGCCCAAGGCTTCAGCCTGCGTAGGATTGCCTGCTTGATCACCCGATCCCCTTCGACCATCAGCCGGGAGCTGCGCCGCAATCGAGATGCCTGCGGCGGCTACTCGGCCCGTGTGGCCCAGCGGCAGATGCAGGCCCGCCGCCAGGTTTGTCGACCGATGCGAAAGCTGTTGCCGGGTAGCGAGCGCTTCAAGTTGGTGGCTCATATGCTGCGTGAGCGTTTGTCTCCCGAGCAGATTGCCGGCAAGCTGCGCAGCATGAACATTCCCAGCCTCAGAGATGCCTACGTCTGTCGCGAGACGATCTATAACGATCTATGCCTTGCCGGTCGGCGAGCTGCGTAAGGAGCTGATCATCTGTCTGCGCCAAAGCAAGACAACACGCAGGCCGCGCTCTGGTGGCGTGGATCGGCGCGGCCAGATTCCCGAGATGGTCAGCATCCATGTGCGTCCGCCGGAGATTGACGACCGTCTGATGCCGGGGCATTGGGAAGGCGACCTGATCAAGGGTAAGGCCAACGCCTCGTCCGTAGGCACGTTGGTGGAGCGCACCAGTGGCTACCTGATGCTGGTGAAGATGAATGATGCGACGGCAACCTCGGCGATGGAGGGCTTCAGTGCAGCGCTCAATGGCATGCCACTGGCAATGCGCAAGAGCATGACCTACGACCAGGGCCGGGAGATGGCGCGACACGCCGAGATCACCCAGAAAACCGGCATCGCGATTTACTTCTGCGACCCGCACAGCCCCTGGCAGCGCGGCAGTAACGAAAACATCAATGGCCTGATCCGCCAGTACCTGCCCAAGGGCACGGACTTGTCGGGACACAGCCAGGAAGAACTGGATGCCATTGCCTTGCAACTGAATATGCGCCCCCGTAAACGCTTCGATTTCAAATGTCCGATCGAAATGATGAGTGAGGTGATGCAAAAGGCCATGGCTATGCGGCACGATGCGCCCACTTCAATCCAATAACCGTGTTGCACTCAGCTCCTGCAACCGCCCAAAGAAAAAGAGCGTAATATGAACGGAATAAACAACATCTCTGGTTCGCCTACTACCCCCATTCAACACAGCGCAAGCCAGGCGTCTGGGCCTGCTCCATTAGTGATAAACAACCCTAATCAGGCTAGCGATCACTGGCGTGCGATCGGGCTCACGAGCCCGTCACAAGCCTCAGACGCGATGACAGTGCTTACTACTCGCGCAGAGGGAGGGCACATAGACGAGGGGACCTATTTGCTATTGGCGAATGCACTGCGGGATGTACACAACACTCTTCAAAGGAGAGCAACTAATGAGGCAGCAGTAGCACACCTGCCAGTACACCCCCCAGCGCCTCTTTGGCAGGCGGTTGTACGGCAGACCACAGATCGCCAGGCCAGGAGAGATCGTGGAATCCGTACACGGCACGGCCTAGCCGCCGACCCCGGCGCCACGGATGAGCAGATCAACGCGCACCTGCATAACGACGACGGATCGTTAAGAACTCGCAGGGGCGTCGCCAGCGCCCTGCACGCCGCCGGATTGGGGGCAAGTAGCGCGCGCATCGATGCCCTGCTGCAGGCCGCGCGTGGACCACAATAGTCTGGATGGCCCGCTGACGTGAGGGGCACTGTCCTAACCGCTCGACGCCACTCCATAGCCCGTTCCAGCCGGTCCGCTGGCTTCAAACCCCGCCTTTGAAAAACCTGTTCACGGCCAACGGCGGCTGGGCAGGGTTGCTGGAGGTCGGCGGTCTACGCGCCATCGAAGTGGAATCGGTGAGCAAAATGCTGGCCTGCGGCACTTCGATCCTGGGCGTAAAGCACTGCACCTGCGGCAATGGGCACTGCCCGCACGTCAAATACCTGTGCAACACCTGCCACTGCCGAGCCTGTCCTTCGTGCGGCAAAAAAGCCACCGATCAGTGGATGGCCGTCCAACACAACCGCTTGCCCGACTGCGCCTGGTACCACCTGGTGTTTACGCTGCCCGACACGCTGTGGCCGGTGTTCTTTCACAACCGTGCTCTGCTCGATGCGCTGTGCCGCCTGGCGGCGGACAACCTGTTGTATGCCGCCAGGCGGCGAGGTTTGCGCATCGGGCTGTTTGGCGCGCTCCACACCTACGGTCGGCGGCTCAACTGGAGTCCCCATGTGCACCTCTCGGCGACCGCCGGTGGCCTGGATGAGCAGGACGTCTGGAAAAACCTGGCGTTTCATGAAAAGGCGATGCGCCGGCGCTGGATGACGGGTTGATAAATGTCGCCCTTGCTTGTTCGTCGTGCGTAACTTCAGTGCCGCAATCAGCTCGCAGTAACGCTCCAGCTCGACCTTCTGCAACACACGGGGCTTGCCGTGATCGGCCCGGTGGGCCGCATAGGGTTTATGGATGAGGTTCAGCGCCCGGTACACGGTGCTGGGAGACACACCATAAAACTGCGCTAAAGTGGCCACCTGGGTAGTCCGCTCCGGACTTTTTTTCGGCAAACGGTCAAGCCGCTGCCGCAACTGCGTCAGCGAATCGTCAGGGATGGCACTATGCCGCCCGCTGGGCATTGCGTTCAGCCTCGGTCAGATAGTTGTAGAGCGTTGAACGACCGATGCCCATCAAGCGGCAGATTTCTGCCACGGTGTGTTTTCGTTCGTGGTAGAGACTTAGGGCCAGTTCTTGCTAGGCCGGATCGAGCCGTTTCTTGCGTCCCCCGTTGCGTCCGCGTGCACGTGCTGCTGACAGCCCTGCTTGGGTGCGCTCACGAATCAAATTGCGCTCGAATTCGGCCAGAGCACCAAACAGATGAAACACTAAGTGTAAGTGCTTGCAATCGAAAATGGCCATGCTTGCAATCAACGCTATTTCAGGCTCGGATTAATTGCGACTGAAGCAGTCTCCATGCTCGAATTAACTGCGACTGAGCTGCATTCAGCGGCACCTGCTTGCATTCCATTTCCGCGTGCTGACATTATTTGCGAATGATCGGCCGTCCATCAAACGTTCGTTTTCGTTTTTTGGATGGTCGGAAGCCGTAGCTTCATTCGCAACTAATGCCGGTTTGCGGAGGTGGATAGATGCAGCTCATTTCGGTTGAAAATCGCGATGATTGCAGATCGGGGTGTTTATGAATGCAGGTCGCTACAGCTAGGACATGCCAATTCGGATGTCGCCTCGATCAACGTTTGCCGCTGTCTACAATCCCGCGTTAAGTCCGACGATTGCGGAACCCTGGCAAAGCCATTCGGGCACCGGCTCTCTGTAACGCATGCGCCCAGTTCAAGCGCACGCTGGTCCGATGGCCGAGTTGAGTTCGCCCAGCGAGAAAAACTGGCGGTTGCATAGCACCGCCAGGATCCAGCGCTCGACAACTTGCACACCAACTTCGACCTTGGCTTTGTCCCGAAGCTTGCCAGATCTGGCAGGCAGCACGACCACGCTGTAATGCTCGGCAGATCGCGGTAACTGGGGTTGATGTCGGGCTCGTAACGATGCGCTTTGGTGACGCCGCGGTGCAGATTGCCGGGTACCAGGTTCTGCGATGTACCGCCGAGAAAGGCGAAGCAGCGTCATGAGAGCCACTCGGCGGACGAATCCGCGCACCCTGCCAGAGTCAGCCCATCCTGTTCATAATTTCCTTAACCGCCTCTCAAGCTCTTTGAAGTCTGCCTCAACGCGATCTTCCCTGTCGTTACGGTTTCGGGTAGCTTCAAAGTGGCGTGACCGTCCCCGTTGCCAAAGGACGGTAAATCGGTCTCCGACATTCCAGCGTCGCGACCACGTATCCTCCATGCTTAGCACATTTACGATGGGCCGCACACTGCTGGAAGATAACTGGGGAGACAAAGGAGGAGGCGCCGTATTGACTGGCATTCTTACCTTGCGAATCTCCCTGACATCGATGCCTATTTCCTTCGCGAGCGCTCTCTCAACTCGTTGCCTCCTACCAAGATCACCCCTTGATGCACCCTGACCTAACTGAAGGACGGCCAAGCGGTCTTGTTCTAGGTCCCGAGCCTCCTGTCGGCTGGTATGGCCGTTTTTGGCGGCGTGGGCATCTGCGTCTAACCGGCGAAACTCCGCTGTCGAGGTTAGGCCGCGCTCCGTTGCTCTTTTACTCAGCGATTGTCGGATTTTAACCCGGTTGATCGCTTTCTTGTCACTGGCCTTCAGTTCATCATCCGTGTCGGAACATGCAATGAACGTATCCGGGTTGATCTTAACGCGTGGCCTGTGCCGACAATTGCCATTGTCAATGGTGGTAGCACCCGAGCCGGAACTGTTTGAGGGAGGATAAGGCGCCGCTGCCATCCGTCTACCTTCGCGGCGCGGATTCACTGTTGCTCTTGAGGCGCTGGCCAGTGAGCTGGGTGGGGCTGCCCAGACGCAGCGGAGTAGCGCGAATCCTGCGTTAATCCCATTGCGCGACTATCGACCCAGCTACAGTTATTGCGCGAGAAAACCACCGTCGACGCAAAGATTGTGACCAACCACAAATGATGATGCCGGTGAAGCGAGCCAAAGTACGGCCGATGCGACCTCACTGGGCGTGCCCAATCGCTTCACCGGCAATCCTGCTGCGAATCCACCCCTATCGGGGTTGGTAACCTGACCAACGTTGATGAGCAGAGGCGTTTCGACCCGACCGGGTGAGATGGCATTGATACGAATACCCTCTTCGGCACATTCGACCGCCGCCGTTTTGGTCAGCGAAACCACAGCTGCCTTGGACGCGGCATAGAGCGCAATGCCGTGTACGGCATTGCGTATGCTGCTGACTGAGGCATTGTTGATGATGATGCCGCCCCCGTTGCTGCGCATCGCCGCGATCTCGCCCTGCATACACAAAAACACGGCGCGTACATTGGTATCGAACACGGCTTCGTACTCATCAGGTGTCTTGTCGGTGAGACGGGCAGGCGACTCGACATGGCCGGCATTATTAAAAGCGATGTCGATTTGGCCGTATCGATCCAGCACCTGAGTGATCATGTTGCTGATGTCATCGGCACGGCGCATATCTGCGTTGACGAAAATGGCTTCCCCACCGTTGCGACATATTTTATCGACGATTGATGTGCCGCGAAACGCATCACGACCCACTACAGCCACCCGGCAACCAGTTGCCGCTAGCGTTATTGCAGTGGCATGGCCGATACCAGAGGTACCACCGGTGACGAGTGCGACCTTACCCACAAAATGAACATTGTGTTGTTCTGACATAACCATCCTTAATTGGGCTTACACCCCTAATTGTTTTTCACAATTTCCATGATGATTTCCTTGACACGGAAAACCGGGCTGTCGCTACCCCAGGCCGTAATCTGCTGGCGGAGTCGGGATTCCAATAGGTCGGCTATCGCGGATCGTTCAATCGTCGACCGGTCCAGATCGAGTACTGCCAACAAAGCGGGGAACCAGACTGCACGGGCCAAGCCGACGTAACTGTTCAGGAGCGTATCGGGATTACGGTCCAGCTGAAACGACTTCCATACGGGGTCGTCGATTTCAACGATCTGATGCTGATGCAAGGTCAAGTCCTGCTGACACAGGGCACTGGAAAAAGGTGCCAGGAGTTCACCAAGGTTACGGGTATAGTCGGGCACCATCATTCGCGCATACTCATCCTCGCGCACGACGTTCAAGGCGACCAAATCCTGCAGGACGCTGTTGATCATGCACAGCATCTCGTCGGTCCCCGCCACACCGTTGTCGTCGCGGACCGTCAGTACCACGACCAGGCGACCGCCGGGGCGCAATTCGTTGGTCCGGTGTGCAAGGAAGGTCGACCAGTCGGTCGCGGCCTGACGTTTCAGCTCTACCGCTGCCTCTCCACCGGCTTTGCTGGTGATGATATGGCCGGGAATCGATACCGGCACTCGACTTAGCCAATGCGCAGCAAAGGAGCACCAGCCCAATGTCACGGAATTGGCGGGAAACAGTTTTTCATAGAAGCTACGTCCGGTCGCAGTGCAAAAAATGTTTTGCTGCTCCTGCAGGTAGCTTTCGCAACTGCTGTCCAGCAGGCTAAACAATCCACGGAAGTCATTGGCAGGTAAATCGGTATGCGTAACACTGATTGCCACTTCGGGAGTGACTCTTGCGCGAAGCGCCTGGATGACGTTTCGCATAGGCGATAACGAGTTCTTACCCTCCGATGAGCCATAGTCGACGATAACAACAGTAACGCCGTGAGGCGGCAGATCGGCCCTCTGGGCCGCGCCAATCAGTATTGGCTGGGCGCTTGCAATGCCGGCAGCCTGAACCTGCGCAAAAGCATTATACTTCCCCGCCCCTTCCATCGGCGCAGTACTTGCCGCCAGTGTAAGCCCGGGTGTTACTTGCTCCCGCAAAGCCTGTGTATGCACCGTGGTTGCATTCGGATGTGACTTATTTTTGACAGTAGACGGTTTGCGTTTTTTCCTATTCAACACCACCACTTCTGTCGATTCGCCAGGAATAGTGTCCAACAGGTAAATCGCAGGAGGCTTTACGCAAGGCAGCACGGAAGGAGACATTGGTTGCGACATTAGCGGAGTCATATAGTTCCACTGAAGAGGGGGGTTGAATTTTTTTAGTGGCAATAAGGACAGTTTGGTTCCCCCCGATTCAGCGTTTTTACCCTACAGGGGCAGACGGCATACAAATCGGCAGGTCTGTCATTCCTTCCATGGCAGCTAAAAAATCGGCATAACAGCTATGCTGTCCGCTGCGTGCAGGCAGATACCCTAGTGTGCTGTCTCACAAATAAAGCTCCTCATGCCTGTAAGACCATTGCCTCACGGGCTCGCTGTATCTCGTTCAAAATATCTTTCCCCTTGGCGTTCCAGATATACCGCGTCGGTTGCGCATTTCGCAGTGCCAGGAACGTGGTGATCGAGCTTTCCAGTTCGCGAACCGAACTGAAACTGCCGTCACGCAGGTACACCGTGATGTCGCGAGAGAAGCGTTCAACCATGTTCATCCACGCACTGGAGGTCGCGGTGAAATGCATGTGGAAGCGTTTGTGCTTCTCAAGCCATGCCTTCACTTTTGGATGCTTGTGCGTAGCGTAGTTGTCGACGATCAAATGCAACTGAAGGTGCTTGGGCGTTTCGCGATTGATCTTCTTGAGAAACTCCAGCCATGCCTGATGCCGGTGTTGTCGCTCGACGGAACTGATCAAGCGTCCCTGAAGATAGTCCAGCGCCGTGAACGATCGTGTCCCAGGAAGTGGTGTAACTGAAACCCGCCGAAGGCGCCTTTGCGGCGAAAGAGGTAGGTCACCGTGGTGCTTGGCTAAGGTTGAGTTTGCAAAGACCTTACCGGAACCAGCACAACCACGATGACCCAACCTACTGTCTCACTGAACGAGCTGCTTGAGAAAGGCGCTGAGGTCGATTTGCTTAGGCAAATGATCCAGTTTGTCGCCCAGCGCATGATGGAGCTCGATGTCGAAGGCCTGTTCGGTGCCGGTTATGACATCAAAAGCATGGAACGACCAACAGCAGCAACGGTTATCGAGACCGCCTGTGGCAGACTCGAACCGGTGATGTTGATCTGCGCATCCCGCGCAGCGGTCGTTACTTTCCCGGTTTTCTGGAACCGCGTCGAACCGCTGAAAAAGCCTTGGACGCGGTGATTCAGGAGGCCTACATCCAGGGCGTTTCGACGCGCTCGGTCGACGAGTGGGTCAAGGCCATGGGCATGAGCGGGATTTCCAAAAGCCGGGTTTCTCGACTCGCGAGCGAAATCGATGAACGTCTTCACGCCTTCTTGGATCGTCCCCTCGAAGGGGATTGGCCCTATCTCTGGATCGATGCAACGTACGTGAAAGTGCGGGAGGCAGGACGGATCGTGTCGTTCGCCGTCATAATCGCCGTAGCCGTCAATACCGACGGAGGCGGTGAAGTGTTGGACATGCGCGTGGGGCCCCTTGGAGGCCGCGTTCTGGACGGATTTTTTGCGCAGCCTGATGCGGCGCGGCATGCTCCGCAGGCGGAGCCAGAGGCGGGCGGTCGCCGGGAGATGACGCTCGAAGAGTCGCAGCGGGAGAGGCTGGTCACGGCCGTACTCGACCTGCTCCCCGGAAAGAACCGGACTAACGCGATCGTTGGCCTTATGAGTTATCAACTTTGAAAATACGCGGCCATCTGGGACTGTCAGATTTTTGTGTACGGGCCGGTATCAGCATGCCGTCAGGCAGACCATGCTTTACCAAGTCGGCCTGATAAATCGATCTCCGTACAGAATCGGGAAGTAACCGCGAGTCTTGATGATCTTCCGTAGTTGAGCGTTGATGCTCTCGATGGCGTTGGTCGTATAGATCACTGCCATTGCGCTGGTTGGTTTCATCCGCTGGGCGCTGCGCGCCCGGCGGATAGCCAAGGTGATGGCCGAGCTCAGCGCTCAAGGCTCGCTCTATCAAAGCCTTCTTGAGCGCCGCAGAGGCATCCTCGATGGCTTCGGCGGTCATTGGCCCGTTGGCGAACTGCTCAAGCAGCTCCTTTGGGATGTTCGGCAGCTCTCGTAGCGCGAGTTTCTTTTTTGTTGGCATACATGCACCTCTTACTCATGTTATGCCCGAACACAAAATTTCTGACAGTCCTGGCCATCTTTGTTGCCAGGGTGGCCGATCCCAGCCACACCAAACTCGCGCCAGCGGTTCGGGCTTTCGATGCCAGACCACTCAACTATTGTGTTTTGTGCCCGGAACCCGAACCGACCTCAGACCACTCAGCAGCTTAGGCCGTGGGTCAATCCTTGGCATTTTTCCAGCCGTCATCGGCCTGGCGGTCAACTTTAAGCAAAGGAATCTGTAACCGATGGAACTTTGTATTTCCTCCAAATCTTTCTCCCCTGATGTGTCACCCACCATACCTGCCTCTGTTTCGCTTCCAGCAACAGCAACAGCAACAGCAACAGCGGAAACCAGGACGCCAACGGTACGTACCGATAATAACGGAAAGCCAATAACGCAAGGCGATCCCGCACTACAAACCAGGATTTTTGCCAACCCGGCCCTTGCTTCATCGGGCACAGCGCCCAGGATCGGATTCAAGGACCTGCCCCTGGAGTTGGTAATATCCATTATCGGGCATGTAGCTAGTGGCTCAGCTAGGGATACGGCCATTGGGCTGTACTCCATCATACGCACCAACCAGTACCTAACCAGGGCGGTGGCGTATGATAAGCCGCTCTTGGCTCATTACCATTTACTGAAACAGTTGATCCCCCTCTTCGATAACTACATAACCCGCGCGTCGGTTGACAAGATCGAAAGTCCGATGCTGGAGGTAATGGGGCCGAAACAGCTCAAGAGGCACGTCACGAGAGTCCTCGGTCTATCCGATGGATCTAGAAAGAAAGTATCGATCGTCCATTTGTGCGCCAGGCTGGAGGCGCTCGAACCCTCAGATCGGAAAGCGCTGCTCACAGCCACCTTCAGTTTGCAGGACTCATATAAGGGCACTGCGATCGCCGAACTGGGCGCCGGGCTTGCGGCTCTCGAGCCGTCGGATCATGAGGCGCTGGTCACCGCAACCCTCGGCATGTCTCTCGAGATTTACAAAGCACTGGCGATCGCCGGGTTAGGCGACGGGCTCGCGGCGCTTGACCCTTTACAGCGGCAGGCGCTGGTCACCGCAGCACTCGGCCTGTCTGACAAGAGTGACAAAGCAGTAGCGATCGCCGGGTTAGGCCACGGCCTGGCGGCACTCGCCCCTATACAGCGGCAGCAGCTACTCACGGCAACCCTCGGCCTGTCTCACGAGAGTTACAAAGCAGCGGTGATCGCCGGGTTAGGCCACGGGCTGGCGGCGCTCGACCCTTCACAGCGGCAGGAGCTACTCACGGCAACCCTCGGCCTGTCTCACGAGAGTTACAAAGCAGCGGTGATCGCCGGGTTAGGCCACGGGCTGGCGGCGCTCGACCCTTCACAGCGGCAGGAGCTGGTCACCGCAGCCACCGGCCTGTCTAACGAGATTTACAAAGCAAGGGCGATCGCCGGGTTAGGCCAAGGGCTGGCGGCGCTCGACCCTTCGCAGCGGCAGGAGCTGGTCACCGCAACCCTCGGCCTGTCTGTCGATTCGCTCAGAGCATGGGCGATCGCCGGCTTAGGCCATGGACTGGCGGCACTCTCTCCTTCGCAGCGGCAGGAGCTGGTCACGGCAACCCTCGGCCTGCCTGATGAGTCTGACAATGCAAGGGCGATCACCGGGTTAGCCTACGGGCTGGCGGCGCTCGACCCTTCACAGCGGCAGCAACTACTCACGGCAACCTTCGACCTGTCTGATTGGGCTCCCAAAGCAATGGCGATCGCCGGGCTGGGCACTGGGCTGATGGCGCTCGAAGAGTCGCAGCAGCAGAAGTTGGTCACGGCAATTCTCGGCCTGCCCCCCGGACAGGACCGGACTTGGGCAATCGTTGGCCTTATGAAGGTTTAATGCACGGGCATCTTCGTTGACAGGTTGACCGATCCCAGGCACACCAAAATTGCGCCAGCGGTTCGGGCTTTCGATTCCAGACCACCTGGCAGGAGAAGCTCTGTTGCTGGCCAGGCTGAACAGCCTAACTGGGGCCACTTTAACACTTGTGTCTTTGATAGCCCCAGTCTTCCATTTAGGGGAGTGGATACTTTGCTTGAAGCGCAAACCGAGCCAAGTATTGGGCCTAATGATGGCCCAATACTAGAGGAATGACGTTGTCATTCGGCTTCGGATACGCTGATTGCTCACATCTCAGCCAGCGATAGTGGTATGGAGAATTCATTTCCACCCGTTATGCGTCTCGCCGCGTCTTATCCCCCGCGAGTGCAGCTCCATTTACCCCCTGCATGTTAGCAAACTGCCCAACCGCTCGCCGATGATCACGCACGGTGCCATGATATTGCCTGTAGTGACCCGTGGCATGATCGAGGCATCGGCGATTCTAAGACCTTCAATCCCATAGACGCGCAGCTGCGAGTCCACTACTGAAAATGCATCTCGGCCCATCTTCGCCGTACATGACTGGTGCCATACGGTAGAGGCCGCGTTGCGCACAAACGTTTCCAGCTGTGTTCCAGCCATCGACCCCGGCATGACTTCACGACGCACAAATGAACTCAGGCTTGCGCTGTTACCGATTTCCCGGCACAACCCGACGGCACGTACCAGTGCCTGCACATCTTCTGGCTCGGTGAGTGCGGCACTGTCAATAACAAGCGGATCCATGGGGTTGGCGCTGCTTAATGTCACCGAGCCTCGGCTTTTTGGTCGAACCAGACCGGGCAACAATGACCAGGCAGCAGCGGGAGGATCGAATTCGGCTTGCACCTCGGCAGATGCAATGGGCAGTTCCGCGAGAAACGTCTGGATGTCCGGGACGTCCAGGTCTGGCTCGCTTTTCCAGAGGAACGTAGACTCCCCGGCATTGTTGCGCGGTGCCTGGGGTTGTTCGTACTCCCAGATACACCCGGAAACCATGATGTGATCCTGATAATTCTGCCCCACACCGGGCAGGTCCTGGACAACGGGGATAGCGTGGCGCAACAGTTGCCGAGCATTTCCAATTCCGGAAAGCATCAACGTTTTTGGCGTATTGAATGCACCCAGGGACAATACGACTTCATGCCGAGCCTTGAAGCTCCTGATTTTTCCGTCCTGAAATACTTCTACCCCAACTGCTCGCTTGCCCTCCAGCAGCACTCGCAAAACGTGTGTATGCGTCAACACGGTGAGGTTGGGCTGCGCCATCAGCGGATACACGTAGCCGCGGAAAATCGAGCGACGACGACCGTTCTCCAGGCACACATTAGTTAACGCCGCCCCGCCCGGGCCTTCCATCATTACGCCGTTCTGGTCATCGAAAATGGTCATCCCCTGCTCGCCTGCCGCTCTGAGCATCGCTGGCGCAATCGGATTAGGATCTGGCACAGGCTGGATAAAAACGGGTCCACCTGTTCCTCGCCGCATGGCGTCCGGTGTGCCTTGCCAGTCTTCTATTCGCCGATAGGTGGCGAGCGTCGAGGCATAGTTCCAGGCCGGGTCGCCGGATTCGCTGGCAAAGTAATCCCAGTCGCTGCTATGCCCTCGGGACCAGACCATCACATTGATCGATGCGCCGCCCCCCAACACTTTGCCCATGGACAGCGGGATAGCGCGATCATTCAGATGTGGATTGGGTTGCGCTTGAAACTGCCAGTCGCGCTCGGTGCCCAGGTTGGTGAACCAGGCACCGGCATCGGTAACGCCAGGCACGTCATCACTGCCGCCTGCCTCGATGAGCAAGACTCTCAGGTTAAGATTTTCCGCCAGTCGGCCAGCCACCACCGAGCCTGAGGTGCCCGAGCCACACACGATGTAATCGTAGGCATCATGCAGGTGGTTTTTCAGTTGTCGCTGGTTTTCGGCGACGCGGCGCGAGAACTCAGGAGTATCAGTGGCACAGGAACGGTAGGTCATTAATTACCTCGGGGAGCCGCCACGGGACTGCGCTGGATAGCGCTCGCTCGGCGTGGAGGCCAACGTGCATGGAGGATCGGCCGTGGCGATGCGCCACGGTCGCAGGTTGCGGGTGGTCAATGGCTCATGTCATGGCGGGCAAGAGTGCCGGTTCGGTCTGGCTTCTGCGCACAACGTTCTCGAAATGGCGACGCAAGCGAGTGGCCTCCAGTTCGGTCTCGATCAGTTGCCCGCGCAGGTCTCGGTATCGCGAAGGCGCCTCTTCGAGGAGGTGTTTTGCCAAGGAGGCATGGGCTGCTGATAAAGGCTCGGCAGACGCCGCCGGATCGAAGCAGCGCCCTTGTTGCAACAACACGAAGCGTGTCAGGCGGCGACTGCGTTCCTCATCATCGTGCGCAGGCGTTTCAAGACTGTCACGGACGTCGCTCAACTGCTGATAAAAGCGTGCATCCTTTTCCAGGTCCCTGTCCAGTTCGAGCAACACCTGGCGAAACTGCCGACCGTTTTCCATCTCGCCGTCGAACCCTCGATAAGCTGTGGACAGACTTTTTACCGCTGCATAGGTACGGATTTTTAGCTCGGCGCGCTGCTCCATCAGTTCCACTTGCTGGTCGAGCATGGGTTTTAAAAAGCTGTCGACGTCGTGGGTGTTCAGCCAGGCCGCCAGGTGCGTCTTGCTCAACACACTGCGTTGGTCATTCCAGCTCTTGCGCGCGTCCTCTAAGGCGCCGCGGGTGCGGCCAGACGCCAGCCCTCCGCCAAATGCCAGCGCAGCCGCGAACCGGGCAGTGGTGTTGTCCTTGCGTTGCCCGAGCGCGGTCTTGAACACATGCCCCTTCGACGGTTTCTCCCCACGCTTGGCGCGGGTCGCTTCGGTGTCAGCAGTGTAGGTGTAGCGCCCCTTGAAGGACTTACCGGTGTCCTCAGCCACCTTTTCGAGCAAATCCTGACGTGCCTCTTCACGCTGATAGATGTGCCGATGAAAATCAGCCCGCATCTCCAGGCCAGTCAATGGCGTGCACTGCTTGTCGCTTAGGCAGAGCAGGTCCGCAGCGGCGAGAAAATGACGGTCCAGCTCCAGGTCATCATCCTTGGAATATTTTTCGTAACGATGGTGGCGGCCGTGCCCCGAGATGAACTGTTGGGAACTGACGCCCATCACCGCGCCTCCGAGTGCCCCCAAGGCGATCACCGTCGCCAGGGTGACCGGCTCGGCCACCGCGACCAAGCCTGCGCCGGCAGCGGCCACAACACCCACCTTGGTTAGCGTCCCTAGGGTGTAGATACCGCTACCGGCCAGGAAGCCTTTGTTCCAGTCACGATATTCGTTGAAGAAATGCTCATGCTGATCGAGCTTTTTCTGCAGGAAGTCGTGGTAACGCTGTACCGCTGGCTGACTGGATTCAATAAGTACGCTCTCCAGTGCTTCTAGCGTCAGTGCGCGTTCTGCGGCAAAGACCCTGGCCTTGGTCGCCGACTTGTGCAGTATGTAAGCGCCGAGCCCCATAGCACTGCCCGCCGCCAGGGGACCCAGCACAACTGTGCCGGCGATGCCCGCCGCAGCGGTCGCCGCTACGGCGACCTCGGCACCGGAGGTCGCGACATGCGCGACTTTACTACCGACGTCCAAGAGTACCTTGGCGGCGATCGTGGTGCCCGAGGCCAACGAAAATGCGCCCACCATGCCGCCTTCGCGGTTTTGCTCGACGTTGAAGTCGTGCTCGGCGAGTTGCTGCTCGATCTGCAGGCGCCGTAAATCCAGCGGCTGGGCCACTGCGGCCGATAGCGGCGGCGCGGTGCTGGTGCGCAGATTGCCCAGGCTTTCCCGCAAGTGGTTTTTCAAGGTGTGAAGCCGTGTATGTTCGGCTCGAGCGCCATTGACTTCCTCGACGCCGGCCTTCATCGCCAGAATGGAAAATGGCAGCAAGACGCCACCGACGGCTGCGCCCAGCGCTAAGTCGGCCATCCCATGGGGCGTACCTTGTTCCCTCAGCCACTCAACGGGCACGCTGCCCAGAAGTCGAGCCTCTTCGGCAAACTCCCTGGCGGTTTCCTTGGCGCCGCCTTTCATGGCCTGAACGGCATAGCTCATCGCGGCGTAGAGGCCATGAATGGCCTCATCTACGTCGACCACAATGGCGCCCCCGCCGCCATGAGACATCTCCCCGCCATCCTCTGCGTCAGGGCCGGGTATCGGCAGGCTCTCCGTCCAGGCCGCACGAACGCGCCGGGCCTGTTGGAGCACTGTCTGGCAGGGCGCGTGCAGCTCGTCACCACCCGGCAGTTGCTCACAAAATCGTTGGATATCTTCTAGCAAAGTATCCACCAGCGTCAGAGACAACCCCATGCGCGCATCGCCTGGCGGCTGACAACCAGAAGAGGCATCATTTGGCGGCAGGAGTGCGTTGCGCTGAATGCTGGAACGGTGACCATTGATCAGTTTGCTCAGCGCGAAGTACAGCTGACGCTTGTGGATGTTCTGCTGCCACGCTTGGTTCAAGGCTTCAGGCAACGATGGCTGGCCATATACACGGTTCACACCGGAACTGTTGGTGGAGACAAGGTCGAGAGGCGTCAGGGTCAAGGCCAACTGTGGCAGCGGCCGGTCCTTATAGTGGTCCAGCTCGGTTTGGGTCGCTTTGGCAAATGAAAGTGTTGAGGTAACGATACGCATAGGTAATGGGCTCTATGAATGCATTAGCATCGCTAGGCACGGTATGAAGCAAGGGTGGATTGTTGGAATGATCCACCATGGCGCCAACGCGGTACGAATGCGCTGGCGCCATGCTGGATAAAGTTCGGCGCTTCAGCTGTAGCGTGACCTTTTGCAAGGACTGCTAAAAGATAGAACTATTTGGTTAACGATAGCGCATCAGCCAATTTAACTTTGACATTCTGCAGATGCAGTTCAGTCGTCTGATAGTGAGTCTGAGTTTCTGTCGGTAACTTGAGAGCAGTGACTTTGCCGTCAACGATCTTGATTCGACCTGCCGCTGCAACTGGCTTCCCCGACAGAAAACTCGAGTGATCAATACCCTTGGGAGTGAAACGGTGTTGAACATACACTTGGCCGTTCACGTCCATGACGAAGAGTGCCGATCCGCTTATACTCGTCATGGCCAACACGTTGGGGTTATACCGCTTGCCCTCGGCGTCAACAATGCGACCCTTTATAATGCTCACCTTGCACTGATCACGCTGGGCGAGTGTCATGTGGACTGAGCCCGTATTTTGGCTCTTGTGCGCTGCATTCAACACTAATGGAGGAGGTGGGAACGCAACCCGCGATCCATCATCGCCTCGTCGCACCGATTCTGATGTGCGACCCAACGCATCCGGTTGTTGGCGCAAGGGAAGACGTGTGGCGTCGCGCCCGCTCAGCTGAGTGTTTACCGCGTCTACAGCGTATGCCAAAGCACCTCCGCGCCGGCCTAGACTTTCATTCATCTGCGCAATGGCAAAGGCTGGATTCTCTGCCAATCGCGTGGAGTTCGCGGTACGTGATGAAATCATCCGTGGCTGCTTTGGCGCGGCGCGTGGTGCTTGGGGTGGCGCTGATTGTGGTGGACTTATCTCCAGCGAGTCCAGCCAGCCCTCTATCCCAGAAATGGAGCCCCGCGGATTTGGTGCAGCCACAGGAGGGCGGGGCTGCATATCGTCAACTTGTCGCGGCTGCGAGCGAGAAGGCTGCTGTTGCTTTAGTCTTTCGCGTGAATGTGCAGTGGTTGACAGTTCGGCGGGCTTTGTCGGGATAGGCAGTGGATTTATAGATGTATTTAGTTCGTCCACAAGCTTTTGAGGTTTGACAGGTACTAGGGGCGGCGGCGGTGGAATATTAGCCCACGGCGAGTAAGGCGCCTGTTCTAGGGAGGCGCTCCTGGGGAGTGGCGGAGGAGCTGGAATGTTTGCGTACGGCGAGTAAGCCTCTTGTTGTAGAGGGGGGCTCCCAGGGAATGGCGGAGGAGCTGGAGGAACTTGTGGAATTGGCATCGCTGGATTTCCATAGCTAGGTCGAGAGACCATAGGCAGACGGAACCCATTCGGGTCTTGCAATTCCATGCTCACCAAGTCGAAGGTATTTTCGGCGTTGGGTTTGAAATGGAGCAGGGCTTTATGAACCTTGTCTTCAATTGAAAAACCATGCGTGAGATAGGCAATGCCACTTGCCATGGCGTCCCCGATCTGATCCGCTTTCTTTTTCATGACGAGGCCGATAATCGTTTGGGCGATGGTCTCCCCCCCCTTGGCGTTGACGTTCGAGACGACAGGTGAAGCTCTGGAGGCTTGAAAGAGTACCGTTGCAATGGCTGAGCCGGCGTTCTGCAACCATTTCAACGATTTCGGATTAATGGGCATATTGGATATGCCCAAAGTCATTTGACTCACCGCTCCCACGCCGGCCCGAGCCATCTGATTCAGTTTCGATGTGCTTGTAGTTACACTACCAATTGCCATGGCATTCCCCTCATCTGGATTACCCTTGTGTGGTTGCAGCCACCCGGAAGGTTCCATAAGCGGTAAAGGATCGTGCTCGGCGCGCCTGCAGATGGAACCTGAGGCCCCGCCCCGCCCACACAGCTCGACACAGGACCTTCGCATGGGCGGAGGGTCATCTGAAGCTCAGGGGTAGATTGGACACCGATGACATTTTCCATTTCCAGGATCTTCAGGGCGGCCTCATCCGCCCCCTTGAATACTTCGACTCCAACCGTGCGGGCGTCGGCAGAATCAAACCCGTCGACAGCGCCGCTCCCTCGGCAACCGCAGAAGGACGCGACCGGTTACGTCATAAAAACGGGCACCCTACCAACCAAGTCCAGATGGCTTCGGAATCTGTTCAGTCACCCGCCTACCCTGCCTACCTCTCCCTTGCCTGCCCCTACTCTGCCTGACCCGCAGCGCAACCTGAACCAGGGACTTCCACCAGAACTTCTCATACATATCTTTAATCAAGCCCTTCGCGACAAGCCGGTCAACCGAATAAAGACCGAGCAGGCCATTAGCCTGAGTTCTAAAACACTGATGTACATTGTAAAGGACAGTGCGCCGCATACGTTTGCGCCCTCGAAGCTGCGGATCCAGAAATTCGACAAGCTCGTGAAAAGTCTGGCAGTCAATGATATCGACTCGCACATGCTGGCATTGATGGGCCCCCGGCAGCGCAGCGTACATATCAAGCGCATTCTGGCGATGAATGACAGGGATAATCAGTCGAAGATCATTGCCGAGACTGGCCCCTCAATGGCGTTTTTCACGCGTGATCAACAAGCCGCCATAGTCACGATCGCTTGTCGCCGAGGCTCCAGCCGCGACGACTTGTGGCGCACAAACAAGGCAATCAGTGGGTTGAGCACCGCGCTGGGCCATCTCGTGCCGTCCCAGCGCCGCAGGCTCGTCAACACGGCCTGCTCTCTGCCAGCCACAGAGCGCGCTGCCACAATCGGCGCGCTAAGCTCTGCAATAGCCTTACTGAAACCTGAGCAGCGCACGAAGATGTTCGAGGCCGCATGCCGTCTGCCCGATCCCTTACGGGCCAAGGCGCTCGCCGGGCTTTGCGCGGGGCTGGCCTCGCTGACCCCATTGCAACAAGCCTGGTTGATAAACGCCACGCATGATCTCGGGCCCATGAAGCCAAAGGCCGATGCACTTGCCAATCTCGGCAGTGCGCTGGAATCACTGACACCTTTGCAGCGTGAGGCAGTGGTCGGGGCCGCCTTCCAGCTGCCTCAGCCAGACCACAGAGACCACGCGATTGCCGGACTGACCCAGGGATTGGCTTTTCTCGCACCGCTCCAGCGCGTCCGCTTAGTCGAAGGCGCCTTGACGCTGCTGAGCGAGCATTCCAAAACGCAGGCATTCGCCGCACTGGGAGCCGGGATGGCGCTTCTCGAGCCACTCCAGCAGCGAACACTGATCGACGCCGCATTGGGCGCGAGCCCCCTGCACCATAACCCCGAAGCCATCGCCTGCTTGAGCGCGGGTCTTGCTTCCCTTGCAAGGGATCAACGCTGGCGGCTGATTCAGGCGGCCACGGCGTTGCAGCCCGGCGTCTGGCGGCAGAAGGCGCTCGTGACAATGGCCGGTCAATCGAGCCGCCTCGATGTGGAGCAGCAACAGCGAGTGGTCCAGGCTGTACTAGATACGCCTTTGGAACGCGACCTGGCCGGCGCCATCGTCGCCATGAACACCGAGCTAAGCCTGTTAGATTCACCGCAGCGTCGGGTCGTGCTCCACGCATTCAAGAGCCTTCATGATGCGTTGCCTTGGGCCCAAGCGTTCGCCGCTTTGGCCTCAGGCACGCATGAATAACATCAACCACCAAAGACCAGGGAACCCGAACGCCCTGCTGGCCCACTCACTCCCAACGCTGCACACGCGCAAATGCTCCCGAGCGAGCGCCGCTCCACAAGGGGTTTCGTCAACCAATACCTACAAGGACTACATCACCGATGGTGCGTTCAATCTCTCCCCCACCCGTGACGTCTCACCCGGTCTCAACGGAGCCGTTAGCCGGCACCTCGGCGAGCGGCCCAGCTATCTCACCTCAGGCATTCTCTCCCCAGGCACGACCCGAAACCGCTGACCGAGCGACTCTCCAAGAGGAGCCGATTAAGCAGGCTACGTTTGCCTCCATAGGGCTGTTGGCCCTGCCACCGGAACTGCTGCAAATGATCGTCGGCAACCTGTCCACCGGACTTGTGGGCGATCCGCTCAAGACCGCGTGGCAGGTGCATCAGCTCCAAAGGACTCATCCTGTGCTTAAGAGCGCGATCAATGGCTATCAGTCGCTGACCGCCCACCATGCCCCGCTGAAAAAGTTGAAAGCAGTGTTCAACACGAGCATGAAGAAAGTGCCAGCCGACCAGATGACACCCCGCATGTTGTTGCTCATGGGGCCTGATCAACGACGCGAGCAGGTGGAGAACTGCCTCAAAATGACTGGCAAACTGCAGCAATCCTTGATGATCCGGCTAATCTAGGAGATAGCGGCGTTCGAGACGCGCGAACAGGCCAAACTCATCGAGGCCATCGTGGATCTGACAGATCCCAAGCAGAAGTCCGCAGCCATCGCATGTGCAGGCCCACTGCTAGCCGTGCTTGAGCGCTCCCAGCGCACGGAATTGTTTAAGGCCACGATGAACCTGAACATCGAGGATGCTGGTGATGCCCTTGGTGGATTGGCCGTTGGACTGGCTTCCCTGGAGCCCATGCAGCGCAGGTCAGTCATTGAGGCGATACTCAGCTTGAATCATGAGGATGACGCAACCTTCCTAATGATCCTGGGCCGCGTGCTGACGTTAATTGAATCGGACCAGCGCGAATCGATTGTGACCGCCAGTCTGTCCTTCATCAACGAGGAGGATAGAGCCGAGGCGATCGCAGGCTTGGGGTGCGGGCTGGAAGTGCTCACCCCTTTGCAACGAAAACGGTTGTTCGAGGCCGGTGTCCAACTCATAGAGCAAAGTCACTGGGCAGTGGCAATGGCAGGTCTGAGCCACGGGTTCAAATTCATGCCCGAGGACTTGAAAAAATTGATAGTTCAACGGACATGTCAAGAGGAGGACAGAGAGATCCAGTCGACCATGGTGGACGGGCTGAGTACCAGCCTGGAACACCTTGAAACAGAGCAGCGGCTCAACCTGGTCGCGGTGGCTCTGACAATTGAAGCCAGTGACGACCAGGACATTGCCATTGCAGGACTGTGCGGCAAGTTGGAGTGTTTCGAGGCACTCGAGCAATCAGCGCTATTCGAATCGGCGATGGAATTGGCCGGGCAAGAAGCTACGCAGTCCATCCTGACGCTGACAGGCAAAATTGCACTGCTCAATGAATTGCAGAGGGATAAACTCATTAAGGTCGCCTTACAGCTAGAGGGCTACGAACAGGCTAACGTCCTGGGGGCCTTGGGCAATGCGTTGCCATTGTTGACCCCTAAGCATCAAGAAACTGTGTTGGAAGCAGCGAGCTTGCTGGAAGAGCCCGGATATCAGGCTCACGCGCTCGCTGGCCTGGTCTTAGGGACCGTCCAGATCCGTCCCGCCTGAAGTACTCACGCTCGTTGGAATTGAGCCGATCCCGTTAATTTGAGAATTCATGCTGCATGAGCCTGTTAATTAGCCCTTCCTCGCCAGTGCCATTTGCAACCGAACCCCAGGGTTCAATCGCAGCCCTGCCTGCCGCACCATTCGAATCCTCCCCATGCCCGACATCGCCGCCCGGCGCGCGCAGGAACAGCCAGGGCGATTGGATCAAGCCCGCCCAGGTTTCAGAAAAAACCTGCTTGCCCCATCCCGCCCTGACCGAGGCACCTGACCCTATCGGGAAAAACTTCGGTGAACTCCCGGTCGAATTAGCCAGGAAAATTTTCCAGAAAGTCGCCACCCCCGATGAAGGCGACTCGTTGGGAGGCTACTGTCGTCTAAAACCCCTACTGACTACGTCAAAAACATTCGCAGCTGTGATCAAGGGTGACATCTTGCTCACCTCGCACCATGCCTTCCTGGAAAGGCTGACCAAGGAATTCTATTCGGTTGTCGCGCGTATGCCCCCGCATGAGTTCACTGACTATATGATCGCGCTTATACCCCCTACAGAGCGCAAAGAGTTAGTCACGCTCATCTTGGACATGACCGATCCGGAAGAGAAAGCTGAGGGGGCTGAAAAACCTGTGCGAAGGATGGGTCTCTCTGAACAACCAAGACGTACAAAAAGTGATCTGTGCTGTCTTCGATGAGCCCGACATGAGTCTCAAAGTTTCGTACATGTTGTCACTAGCTGTAAACAAGGCGCCTTTGACTCTAAAACAACACAATGACCAGCTAAAATATGCAATGGGCCTGTCTAATCCTTATTACAAGGACACTGCACTTGCAGCCGTCGGCGCCGGGTGGTCCGTCTACACGCCCGACCAACAATCGGACCTTTTTGAGGCCGTGCTCGCCATGCTGACACCCAACGATGCGGTAGGCCTCCAGATCATGGCAATGAGTGGACTTGGGATGGTACTCGAACATATTGGAGAGGCACAGCGTACCGAGCTTGTCAACAAAAGCCTCGCGCTGGAGGCCCCCATATCCAAGGCAGGAGCGATCACCAGTCTTTCCCCAAGGCTGCACGTTCTCACACCGTCACAGCGTAACGCTTTTGTCACCCACACCCTTAAGATGGATAGTGAAAGCGCGGGATGGGCGATCTGTGGGTTGGGTGTAAGGTCAGACTGCCTGACCGTGCGGCAGCGTAATGACTTGGTCGACTACACCCTGCAAATGCCTCCTGACTCAACACAGGTCGCAGCCTTAAAGGGCTTGGCCGAAGGATTCGAGTTTCTGACCCCCTCCCAGCGGATCCAGCTTGTCGAGGCCGCTGTCATTTTGGCCGATAGCACTGAGCGATCCAGTGTCATTGAAGCAATGGGCGCCGGACTTGCCTTCATCCAGAACGAGCAGCGTGATCAGCTATTCAAGGCGACCTTGCAGCTACGCGACCCGCTGGAACAGGCCATTGCACTGGCGGGTCTCGCCCGCGGCCTGCCCCTTGCGAACGGTTAACAGCTCCAGAGACCACAAGGAATATTCCTAGTGATGAAACTCTCCATTCGTACTGATGGTGGGAATACTACTCACACATCGCCCCGCTGCTGCCGTCAGCACTGGCAGACCTCGCGCAAGGTTAGCCTATCGTGAACGGCTAACACGTTCAGTTATCCGCGCGGGGCCGCCTGACCCTGATGGCACTCTCACACATATGGATGCGCCATCCACGGTCGGCTGCAGAGAAAGGTTAGGCCGTGGGCAAAGGACACTCGGTTTGACATTTATTTGATCCAGCAATGGGTGATGCCCTGGCATCCCTGAAGCCAAGACAGCATAACCACCTGATCGATGCGTAGTCTTGACTCTTCATTCTAAGCCATATCCCGCGGTGGTAACCGGCGACGCTCGAAAAGTTCGGGCTGTCGGCCCAGCGTAGCCCATTAGCTCTGCAAGGAAACCGTCTCGCATGCTGCTCCCTACCCACTCATCACCCTTTACGCCTCAAATTCTGGCTTCCGAGGGGCCAATGCCAGCACCCCCGACTGCGCAGAGCCCTCCCCACCAGACACAGCCAGCAATGCCTCGGGCGCGCTTACCTAGCCCTTTAATCCAAGGTGGCAACCCCAGCCTGAGAACCACACTGACAGCACTCAGGCTACACAAAGCCGTCCCTGACCAGATCAGTTTCGGTGATATGCCCTCGGAAATCGGCGACATGATCATCGCGCATGTCGCTGCAGATTGCCCACAAACGGCCGTCCGCGACCTGGAGCGACTTGCTGATACCAGCCGGCATTTGCGCCAGATACTCACGGTGGACGGCACCTTCGCCCCTCACTTCAAACTACTCAAAAGCCTGGTGAGCACCTTCAATGGCATTCTCAGCAAAGAACGACTTTCTCCGTTAGCCATCAGCTCCACGTTGCCGATGATGCCCCCCAAACAGCGCCACCAGGTGGTTGAACGCATCCAGAATGAGTTGATCACGGATATGGTTCCTGTGCCCGGAGGCACGCCACCGCGTACGCTCAAACTCGCTATGTTGCAGTCCATCGGTCACCAGCTGACGCTCTTCACACCAGCTGATCGGATGACCTTGGTAGATGAAGTGTGTCGCTTACCAAATTTTGCTGAAAGCGGCTTTGCGATCGGCGCAATGGGCACGCAAAGCAGCCAGCTTGAGCTTGCGGAGCACGATAAGCTGCTCGCTGCGGCCTTTGCGCTGGCCGATCGCAGTAAGCCTCCAGCCATACTGGGATTGATAACGGGGCTGGCGGCCTTGAATTCAGACCAGCGCCTGATGCTGCTGGGGGCGGCACTCGCCGCTGATCCTGAACATTTAAAAACACTGTACCTGTGCTCTCTGGGTCGAAAAGCCGGAGATCTAGATAAAACGCTGCACCCCCTGTTACTCAATGCGGGCCTTGGTTTGTCAGCCAATCACAGAGCGTACTTCGTCAGGGACTGCGCGCATGGTCTGGCATCCTTTACGCCGAACCAGCAGCAACGCTTGATTGATGCCGCCTGCCAGTTCGAAGAAGGCGCACATGGCACCACCGCGCTCAGTGGATTCGGTGCTTCGTTGAAGGATATCAGCCTGGATCAACGCGCCCAACTCATCGATGCGACCTTGAAGTTAGACCAGCACGCAACTATCGGTGTGGCGATTCAGGGAATGTGCGCAGGGATGGCCAGCCTCGACAGCACGCAACAAGATGCACTGGTCAGCGCAGCCTGTCGCATGGGCGCAAATGAGAACAAAGCGACGACCCTGAGGAGTCTTGGCTCAACGGTCGGGACTTTAGAACATTCGCAACACCAGCGCATCATCAACGCTGTATTTGCCCTTCCCACGGCTAAACTCCAAGCCAGCGCGCTGACCGGTCTGTGCGCGCAGCTTAAAGCACTCAACGTTGAGCAAAGGGCATCACTGGTCAACCGTGTCCTGAACTTAGAAGACCAACTTACCAAAGCTTTGCTGCTCGTAAGCATGGTCCCATCCATTGCATTTTTACCCTTCGAAACGCATCGGCGATTAGTCGATGCCGTAAAAGCCATTACAGACGAACCGATAAAACGTTGGGTCATGGGAGAACTGACTCATGCAATCATGTCCTTTGAGCCAGAGCTGCAACAAGAACTGATCGACATTATATTCGCGCAGCCTGCAAATGAGGTACAAGCGAGCAACATTGCCGAACTGGCGCGGGCATTGAAGCCGAAAGCCTTCTGATTGGAAGCTCCGGGCCAGCCAATAAATGGCGGGCCTTTACGCGCCATCAGAAAGAACTCCCGGGGCGTTGGCTATGGCCCCGGTGTTGCTTGTTGCCCCGACGCACGCAACACGCGATAAAACGTCGCCTCCGATGCCAGAAAGTGTTCTTGATCGGCCAGGCGCGGCACGATCTGGGTCGGCGGCAGATGGGCGCACTCAGAACTATTACACAGTGTCACAATCGCCTGTTGACGCCTGCTATTATTCCGTGGCACTGCCACGTCTCCCTTTCAATGCCGAAGCGCACGAGTATCACTTTCCCAGCGCTATTACCGCCAAGCTTGCCATTGCCGATGAACTCGCGCAGCCGTTATCCAAACTCTCAACCGAGAATCAAGCTTTCATCCACCAAGTGCTGAATGAAACGCTGACACGCCGTGTTGTCCTGGAGCGCATCAGGGAGCGGCGGCAAAAACTGAGTGCAACACCTGACCTTTCCGGTACGGTGCAGCCCCTATGTCTTATTCCGAACTCAGCGTTGAAGAGCGCGCCACCATTCAAATCGGTCATGCCCAAGGCTTCAGCCTGCGTAGGATTGCCTGCTTGATCACCCGATCCCCTTCGACCATCAGCCGGGAGCTGCGCCGCAATCGAGATGCCTGCGGCGGCTACTCGGCCCGTGTGGCCCAGCAGCAGATGCAGGCCCGCCGCCAGGTTTGTCGACCGATGCGAAAGTTGTTGCCGGGTAGCGAGCGCTTCGAGCTGGTGGCCCATATGTTGCGTGAGCGTTTGTCTCCCGAGCAGATTGCCGGCAAGCTGCGCAGCATGAACATTCCCAGAGCCTCAGAGATGCCTACGTCTGTCGCGAGTGTAGTGGTCAACTAATTCCGGACACGACGTTAAGTTTTTCTTCGGCCCGAGCTGGCGCCAGCCCGCCATTGAATTGATGGGGGCGAACCCAGTTGTACCGATGCATCAAGAAGTGGCTGATATCGCGCTGGGCTTCTTGAGCTGTTCTGTAGCCCGTGGTCGGTATCCATTCCGTTTTCAAGCTGCGGAACACGCGCTCCATTGGCGCGTTGTCCCAGCAATTTCCTCGGCGACTCATGCTCTGGCGCATGCGATAACGCCACAATCGCTGACGAAATAGCCGGCTTGCGTATTGGGCGGATTCAACCGGTCGTCGCAACACCTTTGATCGAGGTGTTTATGGGGCGGCCTGCAGGCTGGATGCAAAAGTTGACGGGGCGTGGAGCGATGCGTTCGCCAGGTGCGCCGTCACTTCGTAATGAAATCGAGCGGCTGTTCTGGAAACAAATCGCAACCGGGATCACAAGCGAAAAGGCAGCAGAGACTACTGGCGTACCCATGCTCACGCCGACCACACACGAGGCGATCATGCATTCCGCCAGGCGGGTGCCCAGGTCGTCGGACTGCGGCTTGACGATGTAGCGCAGTTTTTTGGCATTCCTCAGGCGAATCAGGGCACGGGCGCAGTTGACCTCGGCGACCGGAGGATTGTCGTCTTCACCATTCCAGGCCATGAACCCTCGCACGTAGCCTTCCACGATCCGCGAACCGGCTATCTGTTCACTGGCGACACCTTCTATCCTGACCGGCTCTATGTTCCTCGCGCCAACTTCGCGTCATATCAGGCCATCTGTGCGAAATACAGCTTTGGCGTCGGCCCCGGCTTTGCCACCTTCAGGGCTTCGTATACCTGCGGCAGGTATTTCCCACACACCCGGTTGGCCAGAAAGCCGAAATAGCGGATCATCCGGAAATGCTTCTGCGGGATGTGCTGCACCACACGGCGCAGCATGTCGGCCTGGCTCAGCGACTCCTGCTGATAGGTCTGCGTGCGGTGATTCAAGTACGTAAAGCTCAACGTCGTGCCCGATGTGTAATGCGCCAACCGGCTGCCCGAGATCGGAGGCTTCTTCAGGTAACGACCCAGGTAATTCACGGTCTTTCGCCCGTTTTCCGTCTTCTTCGACCGGTAGATATGCCAGTGTTGGCCGCCCGCAGTGAGCACCAGGCGGCGCCAGTCGCTTTCGCAGGTGATGTGCGCTAATTCCGGCGGCAACACGAGCTGGCCCCATTGCTCCAAGAGGTAGTTGCGCACATTCCACATCCAGCGCCGGCGCATCGCCTTTTCATGAAACGCCAGATTTTTCCAGACGCCCTGCCCCTCCAGGCCACCAGCGGTCGCCGAGAGGTGCACGTGAGGGTGCCAGTTGAGCCGCCGACCGTAGGTGTGGAGCGCGCCAAACAGCCCGACGCGCAAGCCTCGCCGCCTGGCGGCATACAACAGGTTGTCCGCCGCCAGGCGGCACAGCGCATCGAGCAGAGCACGGTTGTGAAAGAACACTGGCCACAGCGTGTCGGGCAGCGTAAACACCAGGTGGTACCAGGCGCAGTCGGGCAAGCGGTTGTGTTGGACGGCGATCCACTGATCGGTGGCTTTTTTGCCGCACGACGGACAGGCTCGGCAGTGGCAGGTGTTGCACCGGTATTTGACGTGCGGGCAGTGCCCATCGCCGCAGGTGCAGTGCTTCACGCCCAGGATCGAGGTGCCGCTGGCCAGCATTTTGCTCACCGATTCCACTTCGATGGCGTAGACCGCTGCCCTCCAGCAACCCTGGCCAGCCGCCGTTGGCCGTGAACAGGTTTTTCAAAGGCGGGGTTTGAAGCCAGCGGACCGGCTGGAACGGGCTATGGAGTGGCGTCGAGCGGTTAGGACAGTGCCCCTCACGTCAGCGGGCCATCCAGACTATTGTGGTCCACGCGCGGCCTGCAGCAGGGCATCGATGCGCGCGCTACTTGCCCCCAATCCGGCGGCGTGCAGGGCGCTGGCGACGCCCCTGCGAGTTCTTAACGATCCGTCGTCGTTATGCAGGTGCGCGTTGATTTGCTCATCCGTAGCACCGGGCCGTGTTGTCGGCTTACTTGCGTCGGTGCCATCAATAGCGAACTGGCCCTTGCGGATCATGTGAATCAGTTCGATTCCGGCGAGCACGCAGTTGGCGCACCGGAACGATTTGAAGTTGAGCATCGGCCTGGTCACCCGCTTGATGGCGCGATGGTCCTGCTCGACGATGTTGTTGAGGTATTTAACCTGGCGCACCAGAATGAGCACGTTGCGAGCGGTGTTGATCGCATCGATTGCGGCCTTTTTAGCGCCGCTCTTGTCCATCGCGACCTTATCCGGCTCGCCGTTCGCTTTAATGGCCTTGTCGAAGAAGCGCCTGGCCGCAGCCATGTCGCGCTTTGCCGTCAGCAGGAAATCGACGGTCTTGCCGTGCTTGTCGACGGCGCGGTAGAGGTACTTGGGGTCGCTTCAGAAAACGGAATTTAAAGAACTAGGCAGCCTGCGGCTGCAAATCGCCCGTTCTTGCTATCGCATAGCATCAGGAAAACCGAGTTGCCCATCAGAGCTACCACGGGGCTGCGCTTTGTCATGGCAGCTGTAATCGATCATCATAAAGCCCACCTACCGCCCGAAAACACTCACCTGCAAAGCGAAAATGACTGGCGACACTTGATACTCAACGCCGGCGGCCAGCATTGGCACGTCTATGTGTCGAAGAGGACGGCAAACGGGCGAAAGACGGTGAATTACCTGGGCCGTCACCTGAAAAAACCGCCGATCTCGGGCAGCCGCCTGGCGCATTACACCTCCAGTGCGACGTTGAGCTTCACCTACCTGGATCACCGCACGCAGACCTACCAGGAGGAGTCGCTGAGCCAGACGGACATGCTGCGCCGGGTGGTGCAGCACATCCCGGAAAAGCACTTTCGGATGATTCGGTATTTTGGTTTTCTGGCTAATCGGGTGTGTGGTCAGCAGTTACCACGGGTTTACGAAGCGTTGAAGATGGAGGCGCGCGGCAAAGCGCCCAAGAGGGCAGCCTACGGCTGCAAATGGGTCCGTGCCCACTTCACAGCCATGTTGCCTGGCCCGCGTGTTCCCCCGCCCGCCTTCGGAACCCCCCAAGCCCTTGTGACCACCTACTCGGATCCAGGTCGTTTCGTGCGGCCGATTCAATCACTCAGAACAGGCCCAGACCACCATGGATCCCCTCCGATCAGGTAGCCCTTCCCAGCACTACACCGCATCAGTCAATTCCGCTCACCCCCCAGAAGCGTCGGGCTCTCAGGCTCAGCCTGTCCATCCCGGTAGAATTTCTCTTTCCCGATTGAGCCTCAATGCGGGCCTGGCTTTAGATCAGGTTGTAACCCAGCCCAACCTCGATCATCAACGTGTTGCATCGCTGGTACGCAACGCTCTACAGGACGACTCTTTTCGGCTTCAATCTACCAGCGGTATGGAGGCTACCTATCAGGCGTCGGTCAGACCACCAGTGGGTGGCAATCCTATGAGCATTGCCAATTTAACCAGAGCCGAGTTAACCATCAACACGCGATTAAACGATCAATCCCAATACGACATCGTTAGCGCTAATTTGCGTGACCTTTCGGGAGCTATATCCGTAAACCTGCCCGGCCCTCCGCCTGCCTCGGCACACGCGGAAGCGTCCTCTGCCAGCGGGCAACAGCCATCTCCCAGCCAACTGGCCGCGCAATCCTCACGGGGTCAGTTGACCCAGGCCCTGATTACAAAAAGCAGTACTCAGAACTTTTCCGGTGCACCGCTGCCGTCGGGCGCTTCGGTCAGTACCCAGTCCATGGTCTTTTCCCACGACGGCTCGGCCGGCACCTCAACAGGCGTTCCCGGGCCTAGCCGGAACCGGCCCGCTCATGCGGTAAGCAGCGCACCCTACCAGGCGCCCTCCCTGTCCTCTCGGTCGGGGGCAGCGTCCGAAGGCCAGCCGCCAAAACGGCGAGGCGCCACGGATAATCAGATCTCCGCGCACCTGCACAACGACGACGGGTCGTTGAGAACTCGCAGGGGCGTCACCAGCGCCCTGCGCGCCGCCGGATTGGGGGCAGATCAGGGGCGCATCGCGGCCCAGCTGCAGGCCGCCGGGGGGGCACGGCACCTGCGCGGCGCCACGGATGCTCAGATCGACGCGCACCTGCACAACACCGACGGGTCGTTGAGAACTCAAAGGGCCGTCGCCAGCGCCCTGCACGCCGCCGGATTGGGGGCAGGTAACGGGCGCATCGTGCCGGCGCTGCGGCAGGCCGCCGGGGGGGCACGGCTCCGGCCCGGCGCCACGGATGAGCAGATCAACGCGCACCTGCGCAACGACGACGGGGCGTTGAGAGGTCGTGACCAAGTCGCCAGCGCCCTGCACGCCGCCGGATTGGGGGCAAGTAGCCCGCGCATCGATGCCCAGCTGCAGGCCGCGCGTGGACCGCAATAATCTAGATAACCCACTTGCGTCCAATTATTTTTAATCATTTTACGTTTGCTAAGCCACTCACAAGACGTAGACATGCGTCTTGTGCGTGAGTTCTTAGACTAGCTCTACGTATTTGGACACCCCCAGCACTTCGCAGGAACAACTATATGCACCCCCTATCGCCTTACTCACCCAGTTACGTTTACCCTATGCCGGACATGGAACAATCTCGTAACTTGCCACAAAATGCACCGTCACAAGCGACCCACACGGGCGCACGCCCTGCGGCAAATAGGCTGGATATCTTTCAGAAAATTGCGCAGCTAGAAGGACAAAGAGCGTCCCTGGCCAACATGGACGGCGCAGTTGATCGGCAGATTGATAACCTGAAGCGTCAGCTGCCAAACGAACCGGTGCCAGGTGAGGATGCAGGCTTCCATTCCAATGTCCCTGATCCTGAATCAACCCCTGCGATGGCCGCCCCCTCGGCAAGCCAGGCAACGAGGGCGAGCTCTTCCACATGCGGGGGTAAAAAGCGAAGGCTCCCTGCCTCGACATATGGTCAAGCATCCTCTGTCTTAAGCGGACAACAACCATCGATTTCCAGCTATCAAGCCGCGCAATCTTCACGGGGCCAGCGGGCACCAGCCACGATGGGGCAAAACAATCCTCGGAATTCAGGTCCGCTGCTGCCGTCGAGTGCCTCGGTCAGTACACGGGGCATGGCCTTTTCCCACGATGGCTCGGCCGGCGCCTCGACAGGTGTTCCCGGGTCTAGCCGGAACCGGCCCGCTCATGCGGTAAGCAGCGCACCCTACCAGGTGCCCTCCCTGTCCTCTCGGTCGGGGGCAGCGTCCGAAGGCCAGCCGCCAAAACGGCGAGGCGCCACGGATAATCAGATCACCGCGCACCTGCGCAACGACGACGGGTCGTTGAGAACTCAAACTGACGTCATCAGCGCCCTGCACGCCGTCGGATTGGGGGCAGGTAACGCGCGCATCGTGTCGGCGCTGCGGCAGGCCGCCGGGGGGGCACGGAAACTGCGCGGCGCCACGGATGAGCAGATCACCGCGCACCTGCACAACACCGACGGGTCGTTGAGAACTCACAAGGACGTCGCCAGCGCCCTGCACGCCGCCGGGTTGGGGGCAAGTAACGCGCGCATCGCGGCCCAGCTGCAGGCCGCCGGGGGGGCACGGAAACTGCGCGGCGCCACGGATGAGCAGATCACCGCGCACCTGCACAACACCGACGGGTCGTTGAGAACTCACAAGGACGTCGCCAGCGCCCTGCACGCCGCCGGACTGGAGGCAAGTAGGGCGCGCATCGATGCCCGGCTGCAGGCCGCGCGTGGACCGCAATAATCTAGATAACCCACTTGCGTCCAATTATTTTTAATCATTTTACGTTTGCTAAGCCACTCACAAGACGTAGACATGCGTCTTGTGCGTGAGTTCTTAGACTAGCTCTACGTATTTGGACACCCCCAGCACTTCGCAGGAACAACTATATGCACCCCCTAACGGTCTTGATCGGCCAGTATTGGCACGATCTGGCTGGGTGGCAGGCTGACAAATGGTGGGCTGTTGCAGACCTCTAAAATGGCGCAGCGCTCCTGCTCATTCAGGGCATTGAGTGGTCGTGGGTGTAGCATGGTGGTGCGTATATCGGCCTGCATTACAGGCCTCAGCGCCCAGCGTTGCAGGCTGCGCAGCGACAGCCCTGTCGCTTCCCCAGAAGGCATTCATCTTTTTTCGCAGCACCAGGATCGCAGCGGTTTCTGTCAGCGCCTTATCCTTGCGGCGTAGGTCGCGCTCCAGCTCGGCAATGCGTTTTTTATCGGCACGCGCTTGCTCTCGCTCGAGCTGACGTTGCGCCTGAGCTGACAGCTGGCCAGTGATGCAGGCTTGACGCTAAGCGGCTATTTGCTCTGGGTACAGGCCCTTGCTGCGACAGTATTCGCTGAGCTCGATTTCGCTCAATGTGGCCGTATGCAATACCGCTGCGAACTTGGCTTCAGCCGACCAGCTATCGGCACTGTTTTTATCTCCGGGCACCACGGCGCCTCCTGCTTTGAGCTTGGAGCGCCAAGCATACAGGGTGGCTGGGGAGATGCCTTCTTGACGCGACAACTCGGCCACGGACATGTTTTGTCAGCCTGCCACCCAGCCAGATTGTGCCAATACTGGCCGATCAAGACCGTTACCTGCCTCAGAGTCGACCTTTTATCGCGTCCTCAAAGCGGCTAATCAGCAGCACCGTCGTGGCCGCAGCCATGCACCGCACAAACATGCATCGCCGACGACTCACCGTGCCGCCACCGCCAATCAGGTTTGGTCTTGGGACATTACCTACCTTCCCTCGCCAGTGCGTGGAAAGTATTACTACCTGTATTTGATTGAGGACATTTACAGCCGTAAGGCCGTGGGCTGGGAGGTTTACGAGCAAGAAAGCGGCGAGCGGGCGGCTGAACTAATGGAGCGCACGGTACTTGCCGAACGCTTTGCGGGGCGGCCCTTGGTGCTGCACTCGGACAACGGCGCGCCGATGAAATCGGTGACGTTGCTGAGCAAACTGTACGACTTGGGCATCACTCCCTCACGGGGACGACCACGGGTCAGCAACGATAATCCCTACTCGGAGTCGCTGTTTAGAACCCTGAAATATTGCCCGCAATGGCCGACTGGCGGCTTTGAAAATTTGGACGCAGCACGGATCTGGGTACGTGATTTTATCCTCTGGTACAACCACCAGCACCGCCATAGCCGCATCCGCTTCGTAACCCCGGCTTAACGTCATCGCGGTGAAGATAAACAGGTCTTGGCCAAGCGCCATGTGCTGTATCAGCAAGCTCGTAATCAACACCCACATCGCTGGTCAGGTGAGACGCGTAATTGGCAGCCCATCGGGGCTGTCACGCTTAACCCGGAAAGGGAGTTGCCAGTACTGAAAGTAGCCGCATAAAACACAGCTGACGCGACAACTACCTTGCAAAACACCGACATCAACGATCTAAGTTTCGACGGTTGAAGGACTTGGAGACGGTGATTTTACGGCCAATGCTTCGAAGTGGCCGCCCATGTCCAGAATGAACCCTTCTTTGGCATCTGGGTGCTTTGAGCCCTGTATCTCATCGAGAACGTGCCCAGGCAGCACCTGAATCACATGGATACGCACTTGCTCATTGGGCGGCTTACCAAAGTTGAGGTTGTCCACGAATCGCTTTGCCAGCGTGCCGCTCGCCAGCACCATTTGGTCTGGCTCTTCCTCGCCGCCCTCCCTCGCTATACGGAAACTTTCGATAACATCCGCATCGGGTATCCCTTGGGGTCGCTTACCGCTGGCCATTGCTGAGATCTGCTGAGCGGAGATAAAAAACAGTTGTTCTTTTGCTGGTAGTTTGCCGTCGTTCGAAGCCTTTGAAAGTCCACACGAACGCTTCGTCGTATTGTTGCGCCGTCGCGGTTCGGGCCTGGGTCAGTGCTGTCCTGCTCTAGAAAACCGCCTTGAGCAGCAGTTCTGGGGGACAAGTGCGCTTGCAAGTCGAGTTCTAACCTGTGGGCAAGGTTTGCCAGGCGCGGTTTCGCCCGCCCATAGGCTTCGGCGGTCGCCCGCGCGTGGCTTGCAAAAGGAAGGTTGGGGAACGCGTTCGCGCGCGCCTCCTGGGCGGTGCGGGGGAAGTTATCGGCTCGGGGCGGCGGGCCATTCGGCGGCGGTGCACTGTTACTTGGGGTGTAGGCGGGTTGCTGAGGCATGCCCGGCGGCCGTGTAGGCATAGTAGTACCCTGCTGTGTACGAGCCTTTTTAAACCCCTCGGTAGCGATGCGGCTCAAGCTTGACCTGCTGGCAAGGAATGCGGTGCGAGCTTGCCTTGCAGCTACGGTATCCTTGGGGGGGCGCGCAGCGGCACCGGCAAACGCCTCGGCAACGGATTTCCCCAGCGAAAGCAGTACCTTGCCGGCTTTGTCACTGATGCCGAGGAAGCTCATGACGGTAGGGTTGGCAGCCTCGCGCTCATAGCTGACCTTGTCCGCCCCAAGGGCGGACCCGTCCATTCGAAACGAGCCGCCCGAATCGCTATGCTCGACATCTCTTGCGCCTCTTCCACTTTGGAACGTATCCATCACAGTGGAGAGGATCTTCGAAGTGAAGTCGCTCGGGCCTGCCTTATGCTGTTCAAGAAGTGAATTTTTTACTTGCAGCGCCTTCTTGCCAGCAATATTTCTAGCCACATTTATCGTAGAACCGACCTTTGTCATATCAAACTGACGCAATGCCGTTCTCATCGCGGGAAATGCTGAGGTAGAAATGTTCATTAGGTGAGTAACCGAGCCGTGATGACCCTTGAGTGGTGATTAGCAGCTTTAAGTTCCTGTGATTGAAGGCAAGAGGGCAGCCTGCGGCTGCAAATTGGTGCCAGTTTTGCTTGAGAGGGTATCGAATGTGCCATCGAAAACCACCGATTACCTCGCGCTCACATGCCAGACAGCTTTAAACACCGGCCTTTGAAAAATATGTTCACGGCCAACGGTTGCTGGGCAGGTTTGCTTAAGGCCGGGGTTTGAAGCCGGCGGGCATGGAGCGTTGGGCAATGACCGTTAGGAGTTCTCCGCTTCATGAGGTGGTGACCTTCAAGCGCTGCAAGGTCAACATCGACTACCACGTCGAAGTGAATGGCGGCTTCTACAGCGTGCCCTCGGCGCTCGCGCGGCAAAGCGTCGACGCCCGAGTGAGCGCCCATACCGTCGAAATCCTGCATGGACACCGGCGAGTGGCCAGCCACCTGTTGCTCCCGCGGCGCGGCGCCTACAGCACCCAGAGCGAACACATGCCTGCCTCGCACAAGGCCCATCGCGACTGGACACCCCAGCGCCTGCTCGACTGGGGCGAACGGATCGGCCCGCACGTCCGGCAGATCGTCGAACATCAACTGACCCACAAACCCCATCCGGAGATGGGCTACCGCTCCTGCCTGGGCCTGCTCTCGCTGACCCGTCAGTACGGCAACGAGCGCCTTGAAGCGGCGGCATCGCGCCGTCCAGCTGCGCGCGCTCAACAGCCGCACCGTGCGCAACCTGCTCAAGCAAGGCCTTGACCAGCACCTGCTGCCCAAGGCCACCGCTGTACATCCCGCCCGCCACGAGAACGTGCGCGGTGCTGACTATTACACCCAAAAGGAGCTGTTCAATGATGACGCAACACACGCTTAATCAGTTGCACCACCTGCGGCTCAGCGGCATGGCCACTGCGCTGGAAGAGCAATGGACACTGCCGACCTGCCACAGCTTGAGCTTCGATGATCGGCTCGGTCTGCTGCTTGACCGCAAACTGGCCTGGCGCGACAACAAACGCCTGGAGCGACTGCGCAAACACGCCAAGCTCAACTACGCCGGTGCCTGCCTGGAAGACCTCGACCGCCGTCCGGGCAGAGGCCTGGACGAGCGTCAGCTTGCGACTCTGGCCAGCGGTGACTGGATCCGCCAACAGCACAACCTGTTGCTGACCGGCCCAACCGGCGTCGGCAAAACCTGGCTCGCCTGCGCCCTGGGCAATCAGGCCTGCCGCCAAGGCTACAGCACGCTGTACCTGCGCACACCGCGCCTGCTGGAACAACTGCGGATCGCCCATGGCGACGGCAGCTTAAGCCGCACGCTGCAACAACTGGCCAAAGTCGACGTGCTGATTTTGGACGACTGGGCCCTGGCCCCGCTGGAAGACAACGCCCGGCACGACCTGCTGGAAGTGATCGACGACCGCGCCGGCTCGCGGTCAACGGTACTGACCAGCCAACTGCCGGTTGATCATTGGCACGGCTGGATCAACGACCCGACAGTGGCCGACGCCTTACTGGATCGGCTGGTGCACAGCGCGTATCGAATCGTGATGAAGGGCGAGCCGCTGCGACGTAAAAAGACGGAAGAAGAAGCGGCATCGTGACCGATGCGGTTAGAATTTAGACCCCGCGCAATCGGGTGGAGGAACCGGTCACGTTGTTAGCGAAATGACCGGTCACGATGAGCGAAATACGCATCCGCGACCAGCCTTGTGGAGTCGCTTGGTCAGATGGCGTTAAAACGAATGGGGCGGCGGGTTTGGCCATGCGCACTACTGCTCAGTGAGGTCGAAGTCTGGTCTGTATATCGACATGTTCTTCGATAATCGACCTAACCGCTCAGGATACTAGTGTCCTGTCTCTAAAATAAATTCTCCGCAATATTAGCTATGCTTTCTCGGTCATCACACCATCGGAGGCGAACCGATGGGCGCCCAACATATTGTCCCGAGTCCCAAAGAACACGCCGAACTCAGCCACCGCACAAGGTCTGCCACCATCAGTCAACGTGACGGTCGTCGCGCCCGGGTGATCCTGTTGGCCGCTTAAGGTTGTTCGCGAGTTGAAATAGCCCACTTGGTTGGATTTTCTCTGCGCTCGGTCACTCTTTGGTGTCAGCGTTTTCAAGAACAGCGACTAGACGGTTTGATCGACAAGCCAGGTCGCTCGCATCTCACCGGCCAGCGTCCAGCGCATATGGGTCGCCAACGACATAAAACCGCACCTGACACGCACCTTCAAATTGTCCAACGATCCAAAGTTCGAAGAGAAATTCTGGGACGTCATTGGGCTGTATCTGGATCCGCCGGACAAGGCATTAGTGCTCTGTTGCGATGAAAAAAGTCAGGTTCAGGCCCTTGAGCGCACTCAGCCAGGACTACCTTTGGGGATCGGCCATATCCGCACCCAATCGCACCCTGAATTCAACACATAAGTGCAACGCTCACCCCTGCATACACTTCGTACGGTGTCTTCCAGCCCAAGCGTTTGCGCGGGCGTAAATTGATCTGCGCGACCACCCGGTTTACGGCGGCAACGGTCAGCTTGCTGAAGTCGCTACCCTTGGGAAAATACTGGCGGAGCAAACCGTTGGTATTTTCATTCGTGCCGCGCTGGCAGGATGAATACGGATCGGCAAAATACACCTGGCAACGGCTCTTGCGCGCGATGTGCTCATGACCGGCAAACTCCTTGCCGTTGTCCAACGTCAGTGTGTGCACCACATGCCCTTTGAACTGTAAGTTGATCGCCCGGGAGACTTGACGGCGAGTTCGGCGCTTGACCGGGTAAGCGCTAAGATAACCGCTTTTACGCTCAACCAGGGTGACCAGATTACCGCCCACACCATGCACCGTGTCTCCTTCCCAATCCCCCAGCCGCTCTCGGGTTTCGACCTTCTCAGGGCGCTCGGTGATAGACACCCAATTTCGCAACAGCCCCCGCCGATCGTGGCTTCCATAGCGTTTACGGTAGCGCTTTCGACGGTGGCGAAGATGCGTATAAAGCTCGCCGCCACCTCGTTGGTCGCTGGCAATAAACCGATAAATCCACTCGTGACTGACCGTCTGATCCGGCCTCTCTTGCTTCAACCGATGAGCAATCTGTTCCGGGCTCATCCCATGCTTGAGCCATATCGCCAGGTGATGGCTCAGCCAGGTAAGCGGCTTGCAAAACTTACGCGCTCCGGCTCGCCGAGCATCACTTTCATGGGTCGCACAAACCGCCATGTAAATCTTTTTAGGGCTGTTACGGCGAACCTCACGGCTGATCGTCGAAGGATGCACGCCCACCTGTTTAGCGATGCTGGCTTGGCTCTCTTTGGCCCTCAGGCCAGCCTCAATCTGGTAACGTTGGCCCTGAGTTAGCTGCCGGTAAGGCGTGGTCATCTGCGCTTGAATCCTTTGGTGTGAGAGCCTGGATTCTACCGGTGGCTGGCTCTCTGCCTCTCGTTTCAAGCGTTGCAGTTATTCTATGAATTCAGGAATAGAAACCCTGCGAGCCCTTCGCAAAGGTCAGGCAGCGTCCTGGTATTACGGGCACCCCCAAAGCGAAGTGCGCCTGGTGAATAGGGTTTTCGGCCTCTGAGCCCTGTTTGAAGAGCAAACCACTGCTCAGGATCCTATTTGCAACAGTGCCGTCTGAAGTCTCTGTCGCCGTCAATTTCGTTGCGAGTCTGCGCATCGATTCGCCCTTCAGTTCGATCCGATAAGCGTTGTGCACCAGCCGGTCGAGGATCGCATCGCCCAAGGTCGGATCGCCGATCAGTGCGTGCCATTTGTCCACTGGCATCTGGCTGGTCACTAGCGTCGAGCGGTTGCCGTAGCGGTCGTCCAGCAGTTCAAGCATGTCGCGCCGTTGCGCAGCGGTAAACGGCACCAAGCCCCAGTCGTCCAGGATCAGCAAGTCGGTCTTGGCATAACCCGCCATCAGTTTCGCGAAGCGGCCGTCGCCGTGGGCCAGGCCTAGTTCGGGTCGGTTCCGGCTGGGGGCGAAATGACACCCTAAGTGTAGCGGCTCGCGTTTGAAAACACGCTGGCTCGCATTCATCGGCATTTCCGGCTCACATTAATTGCACATGAGATTGCATTCCACGGCACCGGCTCGCGTTTCATCGCGACGGGCTCACGCTATCTGCAAATGACGGGTGGCGGTTTTGCCTCACAGAGGAATGCCGGCCAGCGTGTTTTCTAACGCGAGCCGCTACAGGTAGGCAGTCTCCTGCCAAATGACCGTTTACACAAAACTCATTCCACCCTCGATTCCGGACAACTCAATTATTGTATTTTCGTGTCCGGAACTCGAACCGCTCTCAGACCACTCATTGCTCTCGACACAAGGCCGTGAGTCAACCCACGGTATTTACTCGCCCAGCCTAGGTATGCCTGGCCGTCAGCTGTGCCATAAGGAATCTATCACCAATGCCTATCGCCTCAACCACCCCGCCGCCACACGCTGTTGTGCCAGCCCTGACACCCTCTGTCGCCCCCAATTCAGCTTCGACGACAGCGCCACCAGTGCCACAACGCGCGGAACATACGGATGCGACAGGAGCACGGATCAAGCCGGGCAATTCCTCACAAAAAACTTCGTTGAACCAATCGACCCAGATCGGGTTCATGAACCTTCCCTTGGAGTTGGTACAGCATATTGTCCGTGATGTAGCCAGTGGCTCACCACATGATACGGCCGCGGGGGTGCGCGCCCTCATGTTGAGCAACAAATTTTTAAACCAGGCGGTATCGAATGAGAAGTCGGTCCAGAAACATTACCTTTTTCTGAAACAGTTGATGCCACACTTCAATAACCTCATAGCCCGCATACCGACTCACGAGTTAAATAGCCATACGGTGCTGTTGATGGGGCCTAAACAGCTTCAGGCGCGGGTCACGGCCGCCCTCGGCCTGGCCGACGAGGGGCACAAGGCCACTGCGATCGCCGGACTGGGCGCCGGGCTGGCGGCTCTCGACGCGCCGCAGCAGCAGGCGCTGGTCACGGCCGCCCTCGGCCTGACCGACGAGGCGTACAAGGACCTGGCGATCACCGGACTGGGCGCCGGGCTGGCGGCTCTCGACGCGCCGCAGCAGCAGGCGCTGGTCACGGCCGCCCTCGGCCTAGCCGACCAGTGGAGCAAGGCCGATGCGATCGCCGGACTGGGCGCCGGGCTGGCGGCTCTCGACGCGCCGCAGCAGCAGGCGTTGGTCACGGCCGCCCTCGGCCTGACCGACGAGAGGCACAAGGCCTATGCGATCGCCGGACTGGGCGCCGGGCTGGCGGCTCTCGACGCGCCGCAGCAGCAGGCGCTGGTCACGGCCGCCCTCGGCCTGACCGACGAGAGGCTCAAGGCCCGCGCGATCAAAGGACTGGGCGCCGGGCTGGCGGCTCTCGACGCGCCGCAGCAGCAGGCGCTGGTCACGGCCGCCCTCGGCCTGACCGACGAGAGGCTCAAGGCCCGCGCGATCACCGGACTGGGCGCCGGGCTGGCGGCTCTCGACGCGCCGCAGCAGCAGGCGCTGGTCACGGCCGCCCTCGGCCTGACCGACCAGTGGAGCAAGGCCCGCGCGATCGCCGCACTGGGCGCCGGGCTGGCGGCTCTCGACGCGCCGCAGCAGCAGGCGCTGGTCACGGCCGCCCTCGGCCTGGTCCACGACGGGCACAAGGCCCGCGCGATCGCCGGACTGGGCGCCGGGCTGGCGGCTCTCGACGCGCCGCAGCAGCAGGCGCTGGTCACGGCCGCCCTCGGCCTGACCGACGAGGCGTACAAGGACCTGGCGATCACCGGACTGGGCGCCGGGCTGGCGGCTCTCGACACGCCGCAGCAGCAGGCGTTGGTCACGGCCGCCCTCGGCCTGACCAACGAGAGGCTCAAAGCCGATGCGATCGCCCGGCTGATCATCAAGGGTTATCAAGATTCGAGGGTTCGTGACTATCTGTAGCGGCTCGATAACATCGGTCGCCAGACCTGATTACATCGCTCGTTTCGGGACCCCATTAGCTGAGAATATCGGGCCGCTCCGACCCACAATAAGTGAGAATGAGACCACATTGCCTGAGAACAGCCCGATAACATCCGCTTCGGCCCACATTAGTTGAGAATGATGTCGCATCATACCGGCACGCCCGCAGCCAACAGCCGATCATGCAGTTCCTGCGTGCGTTCTGCCGCGAGCTGGCCGGCGAGGAAGGAGCGCACCTCGCGCGACTTGACGCCCAGGGTGTCGATCAGTTGCTTGACGTTGTATCCGTTGCGCATCAGGCGTGCGCCCATGGCATTCAAGTCTGGCGACAGAACCGCTTCAATGGTGTCCACGTCGATCGGCTTCTGTCCCACGCGGAAGCCTTCGGTGAACGCCCGGTCGAGGTAAAGCTCGAACTGCAATGGTGTCGCCAGGCGCTCGCAGAGCAGCGTGGCAGCGGCATCGGTCAACAGGGTTTGCGGCTTGGTCTTCGCTGCGCTCACATGCGAAAGTACCCAGTCGAGATAAGCGCGACGGTCCGGTCCCAAGCTATCGAACTCGAACAGCGTCACCGGCCCGCCGATCTGCTCCATCGATGAATGCACCAGGTCGTTGCGCAACTTCGGATGTCCGGCCAGGACGATCGACAAGGGGCTCTTCCGTATGCGTCCGGCCAACACACCTTCCTGACCCCGACGCCAAAGGCGATGGTGTCCACCTAATTTGAACTGACCCCAAAAGGTTGGACACAACCTTTGGGGGTGTCATGGGTAAGTACACAGAGCAAGCAAAGCTCGCGGCGGTGCAGGACTACTGCTCCGGTAGCGCGGGCTTGAGAGATGTCGCACACCGTCACAATGTGGACTTTTCATCCCTACGCCAGTGGGTCGCGGCCTATCAGGTGCATGGCGTTGCTGGGCTTAAAGAGAAAAAGCTGCCGCGCTACAGCAACGATTTCAAACTGTCTGTTTTGAAACGTATGCGTGAGGAACAGCTGTCCTATCGGCAGACGGCGGCCTTGTTCGATATCCGTAAGTTCGACATCATCGGCCTCTGGGAACGCCGCTTTGACGAGGGCGGTTTTGATGCCCTTACCAAGCAGCCTAATAGAGCCGGACGCCCGAAAAAAATGCCGACCACCATTCCTTCTGTTCAACCCAACTCAACCGATGACGAATCGCGTTCACGCGATGATTTGCTTGCTGAGGTGAAGCAGTTGCGGATGGAAAACGACTACCTAAAAAAGCTCGATGCCTTGGTTCAGGAGAAGAAACGAGTAGCGCAGCAGAAAAAGCGCAAATCGTAATAGGACTGAGGCCGCTGCATTCTCTCGAAAGCCTGCTGAAGTTTGCCGGTTTGGCACGCAGCACCTTTTACTATCAGCAAAAGGCGCTGCAATCGGCTGATAAGTATGCAGAGCTGAAAGACAAGATTCGCTCGACGTTCGACGAGCACAAAGGCCGGTATGGCTATCGCCGGATAACGGCTGCGGTACGGAGCGCTGGCCATCTCGTCAATCACAAGACTGTTCAGCGACTGATGGCGCAGCTTCAGCTCAAGAGCTTGGTGCGGGTGAAGAAATACCGAGCCTACAAGGGTGAGGTAGGCAAGGCAGCGCCTAATCTTTTGAAGCGTGAGTTCGAAGCTCCGTCACCCAATCAAAAGTGGGTAACCGACGTTACAGAGTTCAAAGTTGGAGGTCAGAAGCTGTATCTGTCTCCCGTTTTGGATCTGTACAACGGTGAAATCATTTCCTATGAGGTTGCCAGACGGCCGCTGTTCGATATGGTCGGGAAGATGCTCAAAGGTGCATTCAAGCGACTTCAGCCGCATGAAAAACCGGTTTTGCACTCAGACCAGGGCTGGCAATATCGAATGCCCATTTACCTGCGGGCTCTCAAAAAGTGCTCCGTTACGCCAAGCATGTCGCGCAAGGGTAACTGCTACGACAACGCGGCCATGGAGAGTTTTTTCGGCACACTGAAGTCCGAGTTTTTTTATCTGAACAAATTTAACGATCTTGATGAGCTTCACGCAGGCATCGACGAGTACATCCAGTATTACAATCACTCGCGCATTAGACTGAAGCTAAACGGCCTGAGCCCTGTTGAATACAGAACTCAGGCTGCTCAGGCATAGATAGATAATCGTCCAACTTTGTGGGGTCAGTTCAATTTAAGTGGACACCATTTTTAGCCTTTTTAAGCGGACGCCTATGCCACAAGAACGCCGTTCCTATTCAAAGTCCTTCAAGGCCCAGGTCATCGCCGAATGCGCGCAGCCTGACACCTCGATCGCCAATGTCGCGTTGACCCACAACCTCAACGCCAACCTCGTCCATAAATGGATACGCGTGCATGCGCAGAAAAACCTGACACTTCAAACCGCCTTCATCCCGGTCAAGACATCGCCGCCGGTGCCGATGCATCAGGCCCTTCCTGCCACGATCCGAATCGAAGTGCCGCATCCAAAAGGCGTAGTCGTGGTGAGTTGGCCGGCAGAAAATGCAGTGGCGTGTTCTGCTTTCCTGCGAGACCTGCTGCGATGATCCGCATCGACTCCATCTGGCTCGCCACCGAGCCCATGGACATGCGCGCCGGCACTGAAACTGCGCTGGCGCGAGTCGTGGCGGTGTTCGGTGCGGCGAAGCCGCACTGTGCTTATCTGTTTGCCAACCGTCGTGCCAATCGCATGAAAGTGCTGGTGCATGATGGCTTGGGGATTTGGCTTGCTGCCCGGCGCTTAAATCAAGGACGTTTCTTTTGGCCTGGCGTGCGGCACGGCTCTGAAGTCGAGCTGGATGCAGAGCAACTTCAAGCCTTGGTGCTCGGCTTACCTTGGCAACGCGTCGGTTCCGGAGGAGCCATCACGGTGCTCTAACTCGCCTGCCATGGCCTGCTTGCCAGCGCAATTGGCGCATCAGTCTATCGCCGCCCATAGCCCTCTCTGGCAAAATCGGCGGCATGACTTCGCATCCGAATCTCGATCAATTAAACCCTGAAGAACTGCGTGCTTTGGCGGCGCAGTTGATCCAGCGCGTCGAGACGATGGACAAGCAGATCAATCATCAAAAGTCGGTCAACGAGAAGCTGGCCCACGAGATCGCGCTGCTCAAGCGCTTCAAGTTTGCCAAACGCAGCGAGCAACTAAGTCCAGATCAGGCCAGCTTGCTCGACGACTTGATCGATACTGATATTGCCGCTATCGAAGCCGAGCTTGAGGCGCTGCAACCGACACCAGTCGAAGCCAAAGTGCGCCAGCAACCTAAGCGCGCAGCGCTGCCGCCGCAGTTTCCTCGCACGCTGATCCATCACGAACCGGACAACAGCCATTGCCAGTGCGGCTGTGCTCTCAAGCGCATCGGCGAAGATGCCAGTGAAAAACTCGACTACACGCCCGGCGTGTTCACCGTCGAGCATCACATCCGTGGGAAATGGGCCTGCGAGCAGTGCGAAACGCTAATCCAGGCGCCGGTACCGGCGCACGTCATCGACAAAGGCATACCGACCGCAGGCCTGCTGGCCCATGTCATGGTGGCCAAGTTCGCTGATCATTTGCCGCTGTATCGTCAGGAAAAAATCTTCGGTCGCGCCGGGCTGCCCATCGCCCGTTCGACCTTGGCGCAGTGGGTGGGCAACTGCGGCGTGCAACTCCAACCACTAGTCGATGCGCTGCGCGAAGCCGTGCTGACGCACGGCATCGTTCACGCCGACGAGACGCCGGTACAAATGCTGACGCCTGGCGCTAAAAAAACTCATCGCGCTTATGTCTGGGCCTATGCCACCAGTCAGTTCTCCGACCTGGCGGCGGTCGTTTACGACTTCAGCCCAAGCCGCGCTGGCGAACATGCCCGAGCCTTCCTGGGCGGTTGGAACGGCAAGCTGGTCTGCGATGACTTTGCCGGCTACAAGGCAGGCTTTGAACTGGGCGTTACGGAGATAGGATGCATGGCCCATGCCCGCCGAAAGTTCTTCGACTTGCATGCGACCAACAAGAGCCAGATCGCCGAAAAAGCGCTGCACTACATCGCGGCCTTGTACGAAGTTGAACGAGAAGTCCGCGAGCTGGAACCGGGTGATCGACAGCGAATACGGCAGGAAAAAGCAGCGCCAATCGCCGACGCACTTCATACCTGGATGACCGCCCAAAGACAGCTTGTGCCTGAGGGTTCGGCCATCGCCAAGGCCCTGGATTACAGCCTCAAACGCTGGATAGCGCTGACGCGCTATCTCGATGACGGTGCTGTGCCCATCGATAATAACTGGTGCGAGAATCAAATCCGGCCGTGGGCTCTTGGGCGCTCGAACTGGCTGTTCGCGGGCTCGTTACGCAGCGGTAAACGTGCGGCGGCGATCATGAGTTTGATCCAGTCGGCGCGGCTCAACGGACATGATCCGTATGCTTACTTGAAGGATGTTCTTACACGCCTGCCGACGCAGCGTGCGAGTGAGATAACCGAGCTGTTGCCGCACAGGTGGGCGCCCGTTTAATCACACAAGGTGTGTTGGGCGGACGCTTACGCTCTTCCCGCTGCGCATGACTTCCATCAGTCGCTTCAGGCTCAGTAGCGTGTCTTCGCTGAGCTGGTGGGCGTCGTCAATGAACAAGACAACCGGCTTCTTCTTTTTCTTGATCAATTCGCGCAGTACGCGAGGCCGTTGCTCACTTTTCTTCGGCATCGGTTCGTCTTTTTCGGTGGACAGGTCGCAGAACAGCGCCAGTTCCAGTGTTTCGATGGTGACGTGCCCGATGTTCAAGGCCAGCGATTGGGCGATCAGGATTTCCTTCTCCTGTTCAAGCGATTCCTGAATCCGCTGCAAGGTCGAGGTCTTGCCCGTACCTACCATGCCCGAGAGGACGATCAGCTTGCCGTCCTTGATCGCCAGCTTCAACGGCACTGTTGCAAATAGTTTGTGGAGTTAAGCTAAAGCCTACCTTGGACTGAAGGAGGCGATAGTGCTCGCAGTCCCAGCTGTACTGGAAGACTTACGGATGGGCGAGTCGATACTCTTGCCAGAGCAAGGCCAGGGTGACGCAGGGCCGGGGTAACTCGGCGTGGACATGATCCCATGGTCGCTTGGAGCGAGCACTGCGGTGGAAAAATGTTTTGCTATCCGGCGATAGTTCGGCACTCGAGGTTAAGCCGTGCTCCGCTGCTTTTTTATAAAACCGGTGAAGGTCACCGGCTTCATGAGAGCATCTCGGCAGGCGAATCCGCGTACCCTGCCAGAGTCAGCCAAGCTTGCTCAGCGTGTCCTTAACCGCCTTTCAATTGACATTGGAAGTCTCCCTGATAGTGCTCTTCCCAGCCGTAACGGTTTCGGGTAACGACAAAGAAAAGTGGAGCCTCATCTTGCGAAGGGATGGTAAATCTATCCCCGGCATTTCAGTCTCGCTCCCACGCATGCTCCATGCTTAGCAAATTTACGATGGGCCGCACACTGGTTGAAGATAACTGGGGAGACATAAGAGGAGCAGAATTGAATGGCATTCTTACACTTCGAATCTCTCTGACATCAATAGCTATGTCCGCCGCAAGCGCTCTCTCAGCTGCTTGAGTCCTGCTAAGATCGGCCCCCGTTACACCTGGACCTAACTGAAGGACGGCCGAGGCGTCCCTTCGTGCCCGTTCAGCGTCCTGTCGGCTGGAATAGCCTTGTTTGGCGGCCCGCTCGTCCCATTGTGCCCGTTCAGCTTCCTGTCGGCTGGAATAGCCTTGTTTGGCGGCCCGCTCGTCCAGTTGTGCCTGTTCAGCTTCCTGTCGGCTGGAATAGCCTTGTTTTGCGGCCCGCTCGTCCTTTTCTGCCAGTCTAGCCTCCTGTCGGCTGGAATAGCCTTGTTTGGCGGCCCGCTCGTCCCTTTCTGCCAGTGCAGCTTCCTGTCGGCTGGAATAGCCTTGTTTGGCGGCCCGCTCGTCCCGTTGTGCCAGGTCAGCCTCCTGTCGGCTGGAATAGCCTTGTTTGGCGGCTAGGGCATCTACCTGTACTCGGTGAACCTCAGCTGTCGAGGTTATGCCGAGCTTCGCTGCTTTTTTATACAAAGAGCTTCGGGATGCAACCCGCCCCTTTGCTTTCTTGTCCCCGCGCTCCAGTTCATCATCCGTGACAGCACATCCAGTGAACGTATTCGTGTTGATGTCACCACCTGGTTTGTGCCTACACCGGCCAGCCTTAATGGTGGTAGCGCCCGAGCCGGAGCTTTTCGAGGAAGGATAAGGCGCCGCGGCCCTTTGTCTATCTTCACGGCGCAAAGTCGTCACTATTGCTCTTGAGGAGCTGGCAAGCGAGCTGGGGGGGGCTGCCCAGACGCATCGGAGTAGCGCGAGTCCTGCGTTGATCCCGTTGTGCGACTATCGACCGAATGCCCCGAAGGCAATGATGCGCCAGAGAAGTCTTGAGGGTTGCGTTGTTCAATCAACGCGCGCGTCAGCTCATGTGGAGAGTACTGCGCCTTCAGTTCATCAATCCGGCGGGCAACGCTGCCATCCATGTTTGCAAGCGAGTATCTTTCGCCTTCCAACGGCGCGATGCGTTGCAAAAGAGACATCGGTGCTGGCGCGTGACTCACCGAAGAGGACGCTGGCGCGGGGACGATTGGCGCATTATTTTGCTGCGACCAACCTTGACGAGCGCCGTTTTGTTGAAAGTGCCGAATGTCATCCACTTGGTAAGGGAGCTGAAAGGGACGCGCCTGGTTGAGCGAGTCGGTAGTGGCCTGCGGATCGAATCCGAGCTGAAAGCAATCGCTCGCGTGAGCTGCGGAACAGGGCGATAGGGGACGCATGGTGGCTCCTGTGACTGGGGCTTGGCATTTTTTCGTTTGGGCAGGCCACCTGAAGCAATGTGCTTGCCGCAGCCCGGCATCTGCGCACTAAAAGCTTCTTGTGTTGATACTATGTGGCAAAAGCGGGCGAAGCGTTCCATATTACAAACGCAATACTGCAGGCACTGTTGCAAATAGGATCCTGAGCAGTGGTTTGCTCACTATCCCAGAACGCGGGCACCTGAGAATTAGTGGTCCCCTGCTGCAGGCGGAACACGGCGTGTTGCCCGCTGGTGAGGACCTGATGCAGGATCAGGTAGCTGAAGTAGCCCCGGTCGAAAATGACCAGATCTCCAGGCTCCAGTTTTGCCAGATGTTCTGGCACACAGCGGCGTTCGTCGTTATGGGGTACCAGCTCGAAATCGTAAATCAACTGCTCCTGCAAGTTGTACAACCCGCTCACCATGGCGCAAGGGTAATGCCGGGTCGTCTCCCGTGGTGTTTTATAGCCGTATTCCAGCAGGCCGCGGGGCGCATTGATTTTCGAGCCGTCGATGGCAAAGACCCGATGCCCTTTCCAGGTCGGCGTGTCCCGGTGAGCGTGCCAAAGTGAAATCAGTTCGTCGTTGAGCGTTTTGAACACGGTTTCCGGCAGCTTCTGCCGGGCTTCACACAGGGAAGATGCCGCAACGGCATCCGTACGGGGCAGAGTGATTCCTTTGTTTGTACAGGACTCCCACAGTGCACCAAGACTGCTGCCATAGCCCTGTCGGTTCCTGCTTAAAACCATCTTCAGTATGAATACAACCAGCAACCGTGTATCAATCACACGCCGGCGTTTTTGCCATTCTGGATCCGTGGACTGGCAGGTTCGCTGAAATAACTTACCGACTTTTGTCCAGAACACAGACATTTCTTCATGGGGCATCGAGGGGGGGAGCCTTGCTTCGCTGTCCAGCAAACAAACATAGCGCACCTTAACCGAATGCCATTGGTAATCCGGAACCCCAGAAAATTCCGTCGGAAGCGGGGCGCGCAGCCCGGGACGGGCGAAGGCGTGAGGATCGAAGCCCGAAGGGCCAAGACCCGCCGCGCTTTTGGCCGGGGCTTGGTTTACGAGAGCCGTTTCGGCGAAGCCGAACACGCACAGCGGCGGGGTTGGGTAGGTGTAACTGCTTGCAATCGAAAACGGCCATGCTTGCAATCAACGCTATTTCAGGCTCGGATTAATTGCTGTCCAAGCTATTCATCATTACAAGGAAGCAAGCAATGACCGAGCAATACGACCCGCAAGGCCGCTATAACATCTACGATGAAGACGACCAAATAAGGGGCCAGGTGGTGAAGGGCGTGCTGTATGAGGGGGCACCGGATTTCCGCCAGGAAACAGGCCGATTCACAGCGGAGGATCTTGAGGGGCTGAACTTCGTCCATCAAGGCGCCAGGTTCAAACTGGTGCGCCAAGGCTAGGCCCTGCGTTACCAATAACGAAAGCCCCCTGCTAAAGCAGAGGGCCTATGTGTGGAAAGGTTAAGCCAGTATCTCGATACCGTGCTTTTCCACGATGGCCAGCAGCTTGAGGGCCATGCCACTCGGGCGCTTGTCGCCGGCCTCCCACTGCTTGACCGTCGATGCGCTGGTGTTCAAGTACCGGGCAAAAATCGGCTGACTGACGTGGCTGCGCTGACGAATTTTCTTGATCTGCGCAGGCCTGATTTCAGGCACTTCGGCAATGCAGGTCTCATCGAATTCCCGCATGGTGGCCTTGTCGATAGCGCCGATGGCCAGCAGTGCATTGGCCGAGCTGTGAATCGACTCGAAAGCCTCGCTTTTGAATTTCTTAGCCATTGCTGCATATCTCCAAAAAGTCTTTCCGCTTCAGCAGAAGCTGGATTTGCTCGTTGCTCAAGCCTTCATAGGCTTTGGCAAGCTTCTTGAATCCGGCCAGCTCCTTTTTACCGATGTTGTCCAGGTCGCTCTTGGCAAACAGGAACTGATACACCCAGTAGTCGCCGCCCTTCGCCAGGATGATCGAGCGATGCCGGTTTTCATTCAGGCGTTTTTTCCAAACGCCACCGCCGAGATCAACCGCCTGACCCTGCATCACTTCCTTGATCGCTTCGCACAGATCCGCATCAGGGATTTCAGCCTTCTTTACTGCAGAAGCAAAGGTTTTCGTTTTAAACACCCTCATTGGCATAGACTCTCCTAGTGATAAAAAGTTACCACCTAGTGGTATAGATGTCAAAGATTTCAACCGCGCGCCGGGGGCCAGCTGGACTGCGAATAACGGGATTAAACACCCAGAAAAAAACCCGCATTCTCGGGCTTTGGGTCTTTCGTTACTACCAGGAATTCAACGCCGGTGACGGCGGCTCAGATCCTCGCGCAAACGCTGCGGCAAAAAGAGCCCGTAGAACGGCTCGGGTTCTGGCGGGCACTGTTGCAAATAGTTTGTAGAGTTAAGCTAAAGCCTACCTTGGACTGAAGGAGGCGCGTATGAACCCTTTCCATGGTCGGCATTTTCAGGGCCCCATTATTCTCTGGGCCGTACGCTGGTATTGCAAATATGGCATCAGCTACCGTGAGCTGCAGGAGATGCTCGCCGAACGCGGCGTCAATGTCGACCACACCACGATTTATCGTTGGGTTCAGCATTACGCGCCGGAGATGGAAAAACGTCTGCGTTGGTACTGGCATCACCCTACAGATTTGCGCTCCTGGTGCCTCGATGAAACCTATGTCAAGGTCTCGGGGAAATGGTTTTACCTGTACAGGGCCACGGACAACCGCGGCCATACCCTCGATTTTTACCGTTCCCCCGTCGCAACACCCAAGCCGCCTACTGGTTTTTACGCAAGACGCTCAAGCCTCTGAAGGCGTGGAAAATCCCTAAAGTCATCAATACCGACAAGGCGCCCACCTATGCCAAAGCGCCGGTAGTGCTAAAGCAGGAAGGCAAATGCCCTCCGGACGTGGAGCAGCGACAGGTGAAGTACCTGAACAACGCCATTGAGTGCGATCATGGAAAACTCAAACGCATAATCAATCCAATGCTGGGTTTCAAATCCCGTAAAACGGCGTATGCAACGATAAAAGGAATAGAAACCCTGCGAGCCCTTCGCAAAGGTCAGGCAGCGTCCTGGTATTACGGGCACCCCCAGGGCGAAGTGCGCCTGGTGAATAGGGTTTTCGGCCTCTGAGCCCTGTTTGAAGAGCAAACCACTGCTCAGGATCCTATTTGCAACAGGGCCGTTTCGCCTTTCTCGGCGACACATCGCAGATACTGGTACTCGACAATCTGCGCAGCGGCGTTACCAAGGCACATCGCTACGAGCCCGACATCAACCCCAGTTACCGCGACCTGGCCGAGCATTACGGCGTGGCTGTGCTGCCCGCTCGCTCGCGCAAACCCAAGGATAAAGCCAAGGTCGAAGTCGGCGTGCAAGTGGTCGAGCGGTGGATCCTGGCGGTGCTGCGCAACCGCCAGTTCTTCTCCGTGGGCGAACTCAACACAGCCATCGCGCTGCTGCTGGATCGCCTCAATCAGAAGCCCTTCAAGAAGCTGCTAGGCTCACGCCGCTCGGCCTTCGAGACCATCGTCGACCAACCCGCACTGCAACCGCTCCCAGAACATCCGTATGTCTACGCCGAATGGAAAAAAGTGCGGGTGCACATCGACTACCACGTCGAGGTCGACGGCCATTACTACTCGGTGCCGTACCAACTGGTGAAGCACCAACTCGAAGTGCGGCTAATCGATAAGACCGTCGAGTGCTTCCACGTCAACCAGCGGGTGGCCAGCCATCTGCGCTCGCCGCACAAAGGCCGCCACACAACTCAAACCGAGCACATGCCCAAAAGTCACCGCGAACATGCCGAATGGACGCCGCAGCGACTGATCCACTGGGCAGAGCAGACCGGCCCGAATACAGCCGGCGTCATCGCCTACATCCTCGAACGCCGGATCCATCCGCAGCACGGATTCCGCGCCTGCCTGGGCATCCTGCGCCTGAGTAACAGCACGGCGAAGAGCGGCTGGAAGCCGCTTGCCAGCGTGCGTTGGCACTCGGCGCGTGCAGTTACAAAAGCCTGAATCGATCCTGCGCCAAGGCCTGGAACGGCTGCCGCTAGCCCAGCAAAACCTGCCGCTGCTGCCCGACGAACACATCAACCTGCGCGGCCACGGCTACTACCACTGACCTAAAAAAGGAACACCAAAATGCTACCCATCCGACTCTGGACAAACTACAAACCCTGCGCCTGCACGGCATGATCAAGGCGCTTGGCGAACAACACGCAACGCCTGACATCAACGATCTAAGCTTCGACGAGTGAAGGACTTGGAGACGGTGATTTTACGGCCAATGCTTCGAAGTGGCCGCCCATGTCCAGAATGAACCCTTCTTTGGCATCTGGGTGCTTTGAGCCCTGTATCTCATCGAGAACGTGCCCAGGCAGCACCTGAATCACATGGATACGCACTTGCTCATTGGGCGGCTTACCAAAGTTGAGGTTGTCCACGAATCGCTTTGCCAGCGTGCCGCTCGCCAGCACCATTTGGTCTGGCTCTTCCTCGCCGCCCTCCCTCGCTATACGGAAACTTTCGATAACATCCGCATCGGGTATCCCTTGGGGTCGCTTACCGCTGGCCATTGCTGAGATCTGCTGAGCGGAGATGAAAAAACAGTTGTTCTTTTGCTGGGTAGTTTTGCCGTCGTTCGAAAGCCTTTGAAAGTCCACACCGAACGCTTCGTCGTATTGTTGCGCCGTCGCGGTTCGGGCCTGGGTCAGTGCTGTCAGCTGCTCTAGAAAACCGCCTTGAGCAGCAGTTCTGGGGGACAAGTGCGCTTGCAAGTCGAGTTCTAACCTGTGGGCAAGGTTTGCCAGGCGCGGTTTCGCCCGCCCATAGGCTTCGGCGGTCGCCCGCGCGTGGCTTGCAAAAGGAAGGTTGGGGAACGCGTTCGCGCGCGCCTCCTGGGCGGTGCGCGGGAAGTTATCGGCTCGGGGCGGCGGGCCATTCGGCGGCGGTGCACTGTTACTTGGGGTGTAGGCGGGTTGCTGAGGCATGCCCGGCGGCCGTGTAGGCATAGTGGTACCCTGCTGTGTACGAGAGGGTGTAATTAGTTTTGTGTAAACGGTCATTTGGCAGGAGACTGCCTACCCCAAGGAAATCCAATGACCGAGCCAAAACCCAAGCGCGCCAAACGAGTCAAGCCTGATCCTGAACTGGTTAAATTGGCCGATAGCCTGCTGACCAATTACAAAAAGCCCGAGGACCTCATCGGTGAAAACGGCCTGCTCAAACAGCTCACCAAGATGCTGGTCGAGCGGGCCCTTGAAGCCGAAATGACCGAACACCTGGGGCACGACAAAAGCGCAGCGATCACCAACGCTGCCGCCAATGCGCGCAACGGTCACAGCGGTAAAACCCTAAAGGGCGACTTCGGCGAACTGCCGCTGGACATACCTCGCGACCGCCAGTCCTCCTTCGAGCCGCAGCTGGTGGCCAAGCATCAAACCCGCTGGACGGGCTTCGATGACAAAGTTATTTCTCTCTACGCTCGCGGTTTAAGTGTCAGAGAAATTCAGGCGCACTTGCAGGAGATGTACGGCACAGAGGTCTCTCCCAGCCTGATCCCGGCGATTACCGACGCGGTGAGTGACGAGGTCAAGCTCTGGCAGGCCCGACCGCTGGACGCGCTGTACCCGATTCTCTACCTGGACTGCATTCACGTCAAAGTGCGCGATGCCGGCGCCGTGCGCAACAAGGCGGTTTACCTGGCCATCGGCGTCAATATGGCGGGGCACAAGGAAGTGCTGGGCTTGTGGATCGCGCAAACCGAAGGCGCCAAATTCTGGCTGCAAGTGGTAACTGAACTCAAGAATCGGGGCGTGCAGGACATCTTCATTGCCTGCGTGGACGGCCTCAAAGGCTTCCCAGAGGCGATTGAAACGGTTTACCCGAAAGCCGTCGTTCAGCTGTGCATCGTGCACATGGTGCGCAACAGTTTGAACTTCGTATCGTGGAAACGGCAGAAAGAAGTCGCGGCTGATCTCAAGCTGATTTACACCTCAGCCACCGCCGAGCTGGCTGAGCAACGGCTCTGCGAATTTGAGGCAAAATGGGACGCCGAGTACCAATCAATCAGCCTGTCATGGCGACGAAACTGGGCTCGGGTGATCCCGTTTTTTGACTATCCAGCCGAAATTCGCAAGGTGATCTACACCACCAATGCTATCGAATCGATCAACATGAGCCTGCGAAAAGTGATAAAAACGCGTGCGTCATTTCCGACCGATGAGGCGGTTATGAAGCTGTTTTATCTGGCGCTGAACAACATCAGCAAAAAGTGGACAATGCCGATCCGGGACTGGAAAGCGGCTTTGAATCGCTTCAGTATCCAGTTTGAAGACCGGCTGTTAACGGTTTAATAGAAATCCCGTTTACACAAAATCAGGGACACCCTCGCATCGCCTCGGCCACACCCGATTGGGTCTTGGCGATCGCCGTGGCGTTTCCCGAAAGAACGGATCGAGCCGCGCTCTCGGCGTCGGTGGGATCGGATTTCCCCTGGAGCCGGCGTTTGGAGCGATCAGGGCGGTTAACCTCCAGCACCTCGATGCCATGATCACGCAGGACACGGGCTAAACCCGCGCCATAAGTTCCGGTGCCTTCCACGCCGGCACGCTTCAACATACCGAAGGAGTTGGCCCAGGTAACGAGCTTGAGATATCCGCTGGTATCGGTTGTTACCGCCAAGCAGCCAAGCAGGTTTCCATTCGTGTTGATCAAGACCCCTACGTGGGTATCCAGATGTGTATCAACTCCCAAGATGACTTCGTTTTCGTCCATGGGGCTGTTCATGACTAATGCCTCCGATGAGAACGCATTACCAACCCCATACGCAGGACAGGACACTCAAGATGCAGGACAAGGCTCCTATCAGGTCACAGACGCTGGGCCCGGCAATGCCAGGGAACGTCAGCGTCCAATCGACAGGTCAACGCAAAGGCACTCTATTGGCCAATCCCAGCACGGGTCAGATTGGGCCGACGCTCTTGAGCATAGTGAACTGAGTGTCCCAGCAATTTCCTCGGCGACTCATGCTCTGGCGCATGCGATAACGCCACAATCGCTGACGAAATAGCCGGCTTGCGTATTGCGACCCCTGATCCGAGTGAAACAGCAGACCCGAAGGCCTGCCACGCTGCTCGTAGGCCATATCCAGGGCCTTGATCACCAGTTCAGCGTCCGGCTTTTCCGACAACGCCCAGCCCACCACCCGACGCGTGCAAAGATCCAGCACGACAGCCAGGTAATGCCATTTCCCCTGGGCCCAAATGTAGGTGATGTCACCGCACCACACCTGGTTGGGTGCCGGAACATCGAATTCCCGA